>CAYTYV010000017.1:0-29267 GCA_964441055.1 uncultured Polyangiaceae bacterium
CCGCTGATGGAAGCTGTCGAGCTTGCGGTCCAGCGCCTCGTCCAGCCCCACGGCCTCCCAGAGCAGCACCTGCAGCATCTCGGGTCGCTCCTGCGGCAGCGACAGCAGCCACTGCACGTTCTGCTCGAGCTGCTCGAAGGGCGGCGGTGCTCCAGGGCCGAGGTCTACGCGGTGGATCCCGCGCTCCAAGTCGGCCACCAGGCTGTCCACCAGCGCGGCAAACAGCTCTCGCTTCGACGGGAAGTACAGATAGAAGGTCCCGCGGGCCACCCTGGCCTGGCCGACGATGTCGGCGACCGTGGCGGCGTGATAGCCCTTGCGCGCGAAAATCCGCAACGCAGCGTCCAGGATCTGCGCACGGCGCTCTGCGCGCAGCTTGCGAGCACGCGCGCCGCGCCCGTCTTCCGGCTGAGAGGCGCTCACGAGGCGGGCATGATAGCAGGCCCGCAAGGGCCCGGCGACGGCCACCTGCTGCGCCATGCGCCCTGAGAGGGATTTCGAGGGCGCGAGAACGGGGCAGCCCGAGGCGAGCGCCCGCCCGAGCGGACCCTTCCGCCTTGACGCGGCGACACGCCAGCGTTCTGCTTTGCGCGGCTGAAAATCACAAGCGCGAGAGGTACCAGCATGGAAACGGCAGCGTATTGTCCCGGTCGAATCGTGTGGCACGAGATCTTCACTCCCGACATCGACAAGTCCAAGGCCTTCTACAGCGAGCTCTGCGGCTGGAGCTATATCCAGAGCGAGGCCGGAGAGATGAAGTACGATATGATCCAGGCGGGCGATATTCCCGTTGGCGGGCTCATGCCGCTCGAGACGGTCAAAATGCCGGGCGTGCCGCCGTTCTGGATGGCCTACGTGTCGGTCCCGGACGTCAATGAGGCCGCCGCTGCCGCCAAGCAGGGCGGGGGCAAGGTGCTGGTCGATCCCACCGACATCCCCACCGTGGGGAGCTTCTCGGTCATCATGGATCCCCAGGGCGCGGTCATCAGCGCCTGGAAGGGCCTGAAAGGCGACCCGCCCGAGATCGAGCAGCCGCCCGTGGGGACTTTCTGCTGGGATCAGCTCAACACGCCCGACCCGGACGGCGCCGCGGCCTTCTACGCGAAGGTGCTCGGCTGGACCATGGCCCCCTACCAGGGCAACCAGGACATGCCAGTCTTCAGCCGCGGCGAGCTGCCCGCCGCGGGGCTGATGCCGTCGCCCGCAGGCGTCCCGCCGCACTGGCTCAACTTCGTGGTGGTACAGAAGCTCGCGGACGCGCGCGCCAAAGCGGAGAAGCTCGGTGCCAAGGTGATGCTCGAGGAGATGGCCGTCCCTGGCATTGGCAAGTTCGCCGTCATCATGGACAACGTCGGCGCGGGCATTGCCATCTTCGAAGGCGGCGAATAGTTGACGATGGGGGCGCCGGGCGGCGCTACGCGCCTTCCTCTGCCCCCAAACCCCCGCGTGGGTCTTTGTGCGGCAACCTTGACTAGGATAAAAAGGGGACGGGCTGCTTTTTACGCAAAAAAGTGACCTGTCCCCTTTTTCTCTACCGGCTCGCGAACTCCGCCCGGGTGCGGACTCGATAGCCGATGCAGCCGTCGACCGGGCAGATGTGCTGGCACATCAGGCAGCCCACGCAGCGCTCCTCGTCCACCACGGCCTTGCGGTCCTCGCCCAGATCGATGGCCTGGTGGGCACCGTCGCGGCAGCTCAGGAAGCACTGGCCGCAGCCGATGCACTTTTCGGCGTCGACTTGGGAGACGGCCTCGGTCTGGTGGCTGAGCTCGGCCGGATCGACGATCCGATCGAGGGAGGCGCCGACCAGCTCGCTCACGCTGCTCGCGCCACGTAGCCTCAGGTAGCGCCGCAGCCCATCGATCCAGTCCTCCACGATGCGAACGCCGAAGCGCATCACGCCTGTCGTGCACTGGATGTTGGAGGCGCCTACCAGCAAAAACTCGGCGGCGTCCTGCCAGGTGTTGATCCCGCCCATGCCCGACAGCGGAATGGTCAGCTCGGGCGCCTTGGCCATCTCGGCGATGAAGCGCAAGGCGATGGGACGGACGGCCTGGCCCGAAAAACCGCTGATGGACGAGCGGCCCTCGATAGTCGGCATGGGCGTCTGCTCGGCGAGATCGATCCGCGAGATGGCCTTGAGCGTATTGATGGCGCTGATGCCGTCGGCGCCGCCCTGCTGAGCGGCCAGGGCGGCGGGCAGCATGTCGGTGATGTTGGGCGTCATCTTGGCCACGATCGGCACCGAGCAGGCCCCCTTGGCCGCCGCGGTGAACATCTCGATGAGGTCCTCGGTCTGGCCCACCTTGTGGCCCGCGCCCTCGGTGGCCATCTGCGGGCAGGAGAAGTTGAGCTCGAGAAGCTGCGCGCCCGCGTCCGCGGTCATCTTGGCGAGCTCGGCCCAGTCCTCCTTGGAAAAGCCCATGATCGATACGCACACCACCCGGTCGGGATAGCGTTTGCGAAGCTGCTCGATGTCGCGCAGGTTGTCGCGCAGCGGCCGGTCGGTGATCTGCTCGACGTTCTGCAAGCCGACCGTGCGCACCCCCTCGAAGTGGACCGCGTTGAGCCTTGGGGAGGGATGGTAGATCTTGAACTTCTCCTCGCGCCCCAGGGTCTTGTAGTAGACGCCGCCCCAGCCCGCCTCGAACGCCCGCTCGCACATCTCGGCCGTGTTGGACACGGGCGAGGACGACAGGCAGAAGGGATTGGGAAAGCGAATGCCGCAGAAATCGAGCTCGAGCGAGGGCTCCTCGGACCGCGGAGCGGGCTCGGCGTCGGGCAGGATGGCACGGGCCGCGCGCTTCCCGTCCGCCACCGCGCGCACCACGGTGTCGCCGCCGCGGCAGGCGTCGCCGCCCGCATACACCCGCGCCGTCGCCGTGCGACCGGTCTCCGGGTCCACGCTGAGCCAGCCCGCCTCGGACTTGAGCAGCCCGCCGAGCAGCGCGCCGCCCCGCTCGTCATAGGTCTGGCCGATGGCCACGATGACCGCGCGAGCGCGAATGCGCCCTTCGGTACGCTTGCGGTCGATGGCATTGCTCGGCACCAGTAGGCCGGGCTCGCGCCAGTCGATCTCAATGGTATCGAGGCAGCAGACCGTACTGTTTTTGCCGTGAATGCTCGTGACGCGGGTGCGCGGACGGAAGATCACGTGATTGCGCTGCGCCAGCGCCACCTCGTCGCGATCGGCGGGTAGCTCGTCCAGCCCCTCCAGGCTTACCGCGTAGATGCGCTGCGCGCCCAGGTGCCGCGCCGTGTTGGCCGCGTCCATGGCCACCGAGCCGCCGCCCACCACCACCACGTCTTTGTCGTGGACGAGCTCGTGCGCCTTGCCCGCCTCGCCATCGACGTTGGCCGAGGCGAGAAACTCGAGCGCCGTCACCACCTGGGGCAAGTCCGCGCCCTCGACGGGCAATCGATGCCCGGCCTGCAGGCCCGTGCCGAGGTAGACGGCGTCGAAGCCGTCCTGCAGAAGCTCGGCAATGCCGCCCTCGCCCCCTACCGCCGCGTTCGTCTTGAGCTCCACGCCCATGGCCTCGATGCGGGCGATCTCCTGGTCGATGAGCTCGTCGCCCAAGCGCATGGGCGCGATGCCGTAGCGCAGAATGCCGCCCGCCTTGGGCTGGGCCTCGAAGACGGTGACATTGCAACCCGCGCGGGCGAGCTCGCGGGCCGCCGTCAAGCCGCTCGGCCCCGCGCCCACCACTGCCACGCGCTTTCCATTGTCCGTCGCGACGGGCGGCGGCTCCAGCCCGCGCTCCAGGCCGTAGCCGTGGAGGAAGTGCTGGGTCGCGCCGATGGCGATCGGCCGATCGATCCCCGTGCGGCTGCAGGCCTGCTCGCAGAGCTTGGAGACGGGGCAGACCGCACCGCACACGCCACCAAAGGGGTTATTGTCGAGCACGGTCTGGGCGGCGCCCTCGGGGTTCAAAAAGCGCAGCTGCCGCATGAAGCGACCCGGATCGGTTCCTGCAGGGCAGGCGGCCGAGCACGGCGCATCGTGGCAGAGCAGACAGCGGTTGGCCTCGGCCATGGCGCCTTGCAGGGTCAGTCGGCCGGATTCGTCGCAGGTGGCAGTTTTCGGCATGGCGGCTCTCCTCCTAACCCTCTAGCAGCGCCGCTAGGAATTTGTCGTTGTCCTTGGCCAAGCGCGCCAGCGAGCGGCGCATCTCGGCCAGCACGGGGCCGGCCTTGTCGACGGCGTCCAGGTAGAAGCGCGAGGCACACCGCTCGAGCTCGACGGCCGTCTCGTGCAATGCCGCCGCATCGAGCGAGCCCAGGTCTTCGGCGACCGTGGGCGCGTAGTCGTCGCGCGCCATGTTGGTCAGCGGCTCGAGCACGGTCTCGTTGAGCCGTTCCTGGCGAATGCGGTCGATCTCCTCGGCCCTGCGGCGATGCTTCTTGGCCAGCTTGCGATAGCCGTCCGCCCGAGCGCCCTCGCTTGGCTGTGCGGCGGCGGCCTCCAGCGCCTCGGCGCTCGCCTCCTCCAGCCGACGGGCAAAGCCGAACAGCGCGCCAATGGTCGTGAGCTCTGGGAATGCGCGGCTCATGGTCAATACCACCTGGTGATGACGATCTTGCGCTCGGTGTAGAAGGTGATCACGTCTTTGCCCTGGCCGTGCAGATCGCCGAAGAAGGAATCCTTGAAGCCACCGAAGGGGAAGAAGGCCATCGCCGCGGCCACGCCCACGTTGATGCCGATGTTGCCCGCTTGAACCTGATAGCGGAACTGCTTGGCGGCCGCGCCGTTCTGCGTATAGAGCGAGGCGGCATTGCCATAGGGGCTGGAGTGGATGAGCTCGATGGCCTCGTCCAGGTCTTTGACCCGCACGATGCCCACGACCGGGCCGAAGATCTCCTCCTTGGCAATGGTCATCTCGGGGCTGACCTCGTCGAAGACCGTGGGGCCGACGAAGTAGCCACCCGGAAAGTCCGGGACCTTCACCCCGCGGCCGTCGAGCAGCAGCTTGGCCCCTTCCTTCACGCCCGAGTCGATGTAGCCCAGCACCTTGTTCATGTGTGCCTTGGAGGCTAGCGGGCCCATCTGGGCGGTCTCGTCCAAGCCGTAGCCCGTCTTGATGCCGCGGGCGAGCTCGGAAAAGCGCGCCTTGAGCGGCTCGTAGGCATCGCCCACCGCCACCAAAAGCGAGCCGGCCAGGCAGCGCTGGCCCGCACAGCCGAAGCAGGAGGCGATCATGTTGGGCACGGCTCGGTCGAGCTCGGCGTCGGGCATGACCACCAAGCAGTTCTTGGCTCCGCCCTGGCACTGCGCGCGTTTGCCGTGCGCCGCCGCGGTCTTGTAAATGTGGCGCGCCACGGGCGTCGATCCCACGAAGGACACGCCTTGGACCTTGGGATGGGTCATGAGCGCGTGGGCCACGTCCTTGTCGCCGTTGACCATGTTGATGACCCCGGGCGGCAGCCCGACCTCGTCGATGATCTCGAAGCACTTCATCTGCGTCAGCGGCACCTGCTCGGAGGGCTTGACGACGAAGGTGTTGCCCGTGGCCAGCGCGAAGGGCCAGAACCAGAAGGGCACCAGCGCGGGGAAGTTGTAGGGGCTGATGACGGAAAAGACGCCCAGCGGCTGCCGCACGGCCTCCTCGTCGATGCCCGCGGCCGCGCCGTCCTCGAGCACCTCGCCCATCATGAGCGAGGGGATGCCCGCGGCCACCTCGAGGTTGTCGATGCCGCGGCGGACTGAGGCGCGCGCCTCGTCGATCACCTTGCCGTGCTCCTGCACCAGCACGCGGGCGATCTCGTCGTAGCGATCCTCCATGGCCTGCTTGAGCCGAAACATGTAGCGGGCCCGGGTGGTGGGCGGCGTCTCCCGCCACTCGGCAAAGGCCTCCTGGGCAGCCTCGACCGCCTCGTCCACCTCGGCGGCGCCCGACAGCGGCACCTGGGCAATGGTCCGGTCCTTGGCCGGATCGATGACGTCCAGCGTCTTTTTGGCGCTCGACTCGACCCAGTCGCCGTCGATGTAGTTCTGCAGCCGGCCGTACTCGGCCTTTACCTCGGGAAGATAGGGACTATCGCTCATGGGCATGCTCCTGCTTCGCTCGTGTGCTCGCGGCGGCTTGTCGCCCGCTTGTCGCCCGGCCGAACGCTCAGCCGACCTCGACCAGCGACTCCGCCAATATCCTGACGGCCTGTTCGACGTCGCCTCGCGTGGCGGTCATGGGCGGCGCCAACCGAATTACATTGCCATAGAGCCCGCCCTTGCCGATGAGCAGGCCCCGCTTCTTGGTGGCCTCGAACAGCGCCAGGGCGGCTTTGGGATCGGGCGTGCGATCGCCCGCGGCCTCGTCCACCACCAGCTCGATGGCCTGCTGCAGCCCCAGGCCGCGCACCTCGCCCACCCGCGCTGGAAAATCGCGCTGCAGCTCGTCCAGACCCTGGCGCAACAGCGCGCCCACGCGCTCGACGTGACCGCATAGATCGTGAGCGCGAATGTAGTCCATGGTCGCCGAGGCCGCGGCGCAGGCCACCGGGTTGCCGCCGAAGGTCGAGATGGACAGCCCCTCGAGCGCCTTGGCGATCTCGGGCCGCGTCACCGTGGCGCCGAGCGGCAGCCCATTGGCAATGCCCTTGGCCACGGTCATGATGTCGGGCACCACCCCGAAGTGCTCGATGCCCCAGAGCTTCCCCCCCGTGCGGCCGAAGCCGGTCTGCACCTCGTCGGAGATGAACAGGCCGCCGTAGCGCCGCACGATGGCGACCGCCTCGGTGAAGTAGTCCGCGGGCGGCACGATGAAGCCCCCCACCCCCTGTACGGGCTCGGCGATGAAGGCCGCCACCTGACCCGTGGTGGTGGTCTGGATGAGCATCTCGATGTCGCGCGCGCAGCGAAGGTCGCACGACGGGTAGCGCAAGCCGAGGTCGCAGCGATAGCAATAGGGCGAATGGGCGTGCTTGATGAAGTTGATCTGCGTCGACACGGTGCGCCAGGGCGCGTGGGCCGTGAGCGCCTGCGCCAACAGCGAACGGCCGCTGTAGCAATGCCGCAGCGCGATGACCTCCTGCCGCTGGGTGTAGTGCTGGGCGATCGTCACCGCCGTCTCGTCGGCGTCGGTGCCGCTGGGGGTGAAGAAGCTCTGCGACAGCTCGCCTGGGCAAGCGCTGGCGAGCCGCTCGGCCAGCTCCACCATGGGCGGCGACGGGTAGAGCGTGGAGGTATGCATGACCTTGTCCACCTGCTCGTGCACGGCGCGGTTTACCTCGGCGATGCCGTGCCCGATGGAGGTGGTCAAGATGCCGCCGAAAAAGTCGAGGTACTCCTTGCCCTCGCAATCGCTGACCTTGAGGCCGCTGGCCCGCTCGATGACCACGGGCTCGGCGTAGTAGTTGGCCGTGCACGGCCACAGGAACTGCTGGTGCTTTTGCCGAATCGCTTGCGAGCTCATCGTCATTTTCCCTACGCGATCCCCGGCCCTGGGGAGCGCTTCAAGAAGCGGCCCGCGCCGACCTCGCCCACGAACTTGCCCCGCTCGGCCACGAGCTTGCCGCGGGCGAAGGTCTGGTGGGGGTAGCCCTTGGTCTGGAAGCCCTCGAAGGGGCTCCAATCGCAGTTGGTCTGCAAGACGGACGGGGTGATGGTGACGCAGCGGTCGGGATCCCAGATCACGATATCGGCGTCCGCGCCCGGGGCGATGATGCCCTTTTGGGGATACATGCCGAAGAGCTTGGCCGGGTTCTCGCTCACCAGCTTGACCCAGTGGTTGATGGAGAAGCGCCCAGCGGCGGGCCCGTGGGTGAAGGTCAGCGGCACGAGCGTCTCGACCCCGGGCATGCCAAAGGGGATCTTGGTGAAGTCGCCCTGCCACATCGCCTTTTGCTCGCTGGTGAAGGTGCAGGTATCGGTCGCCAGGATCTGCACCGAGCCCTCGGCGAGGCCCTGCCAGAGCCGGTCGGCGTCCTCCTTCTTCTTGATCTGCGGACAGGTGCCGTACAGGTGGCCGCGCTCGGTCGCGAACACCGAGTCCTCGAGCAACAGGTACTGCGGGCAGGTCTCGCAGTAGACGTTGACCCCGCGGTCCCGGGCCGCAGCGATGATCTCGGCGGTGCGCCCAGCCGAGGCATGGACCACGTACAGCCGACCGCCCGTGACCTCGGCCCAGGCCACCGCGCGCTGGACGGCCTCCCACTCGGTGACAGGCGGTCGCGACAGGGCGTGGGCCATGGCGCCCAGCTTTTCCCGCTCGGGGTGGTTTTGGTAGCGCTCGATGAGCAGGTCGAGCACGTCCACGCTCTCGGCGTGGACGCCTATCTGCGCGCCTGTCTCGGCGGCCACCTCCAGGCCCTTGAACAGGGTGGCGTCGTCGGCCATCCACCCCTGGCTCTTGTAGATCATGAACATCTTGAAGGTGGGAATGCCGTAGTCGACCACGCGGCGGAACTCGGCGGCCACCTCGTCGTTCCAATCGGTGATGCCCACGTGCAGGCCGTAGTCCACGCACACCTTGGGATCGGCCTCGGCCCGCCGCGCCTCGACCGTCTCCATCAGCGAATGCCCCTTCTGCTGAATGGCGAAGTCGATGAGCGTGGTCACCCCGCCGCAGGCCCCGGCTTTGGTGCCATTTTCGAAATCGTCGGCGCTGACCGTGCCGCAAAAGGGCAGCTGCAGGTGGACGTGGCCGTCGATCGCCCCGGGAAAGACGTACTTGCCGCTGGCGTCGATGACCTGGGCGCCCTCGAGCGCGGTTCCCAAGGCGGCGATGGTGCCCCCGTCGATGCCCACGTCGCATTGCAGCGTGGCCGAGCCATTGTAAATGGTGCCGCCGCGGATGACCTTGTCGAACTTCATCTCTTCACCTCGTAAGGCAACAGCTTCAGGGCAACAGCTCGGCCATGTCCTGGTAGGTTTCCGGTCGGCGGTCGCGATAGAACTGCCAGACGCGGCGCACCTCTTCGATCATGTCCAGATCCAGATCGGCCACCACCAGGGCGTCCTCGTCCTCGGCGGCGATCTCCAGGATCTCGCCGCGGGGGTTGACGAAGTAGCTCGAGCCGTAGAAGCGACCGATGTTCCAGGGCGGCTCCACGCCCACGCGGTTGATGCAGCCCATGTAGTAGCCATTGGCCACGGCGTGCGCGGGCTGCTCGAGCTTCCACAGGTACTGCGACAGCCCCGCCACCGTGGCCGAGGGGTTGAAGACGATGTCGGCGCCGTTTAGGCCGAGCAGCCGCGCGCCTTCGGGGAAGTGGCGGTCGTAGCAGATGTACACGCCCACCTTGCAGTAGGCCGTGTCGAACACGGGATAGCCGAGGTTGCCCGGCTTGAAGTAGTACTTCTCCCAGAACCCGGCAGTCTGCGGGATGTGCTGCTTGCGGTACTTGCCCAGGTAACTGCCGTCGGCGTCGATGACCGCGGCGGTGTTGTAGTACACCCCCCGCATCACCCGCTCGTAGAGCGGCACCACGATGACCATCTTGTGGCGCTTGGCGAGCTTCTGGAATCGCTTCACGGTGGGGCCGGGAACGGGCTCGGCCATGTCGTACCACCGGGGATCTTGGGCCGGGCAGAAGTAGGGGCCGTCGAACAGCTCCTGCAGGCACAGCACCTGCACCTTCTTCTTGGCCGCCTTTTGGATGAGCGGCAGGTGCTTGTCGAACATGGCCTTCTTGATGTCGGCCACCGAGGCGCCCGGATCGTTGAGGGCGTTCGATACTTGAATGAGGCCGCCGCGGACGGTGTTCGCCATTTCTTCTCCTCGAGGTGGGTGGTGGAAGCGAGGGCGCCGCGCGCGAGTGCCGCCGAGGGGCCGTCGGCGCGCGTGCAGCAGGCGCCCGAGCACAAGGGGCGCAGACTCTAACCAAGCCTGCGCGGGCCTTCAAGCCGGCCGCTCAGTAGATCGTCCATCAGATCCAGCACCCGCCCGCGGACCTCGGCCGCATCCAGGCTGGGGTCGAGCGCGATCTGCACCGAGAGCCCGTCCACCAGAGCGTGCAGCACGAGGTAGATCCACTCCGCGTCGGGCGCCGTCACGTAGCCCTCCTCGATGCCCACGGCCAGCATCGCCTTGCAGGCTTGGCGGAAGCGCAGGTAGGAGGCGCGGATGGCCTCGCGCGCAGCCGGGACCTCCTTGGCAAAGGACCAGACCTCGGACTGGAAGTGAATCTGGCGCTCGAGCTCTTCGCCTGACGGCAGAGCTGCCTCGATCAGCCGCTCGAGGCGCGCACGCGCTGGCCCGGGCGCGCGCACGATGGCTTGCAGCATTTGGCTTTGCCGATCGAGGAAGCAGTCGATGGTCTCGGCGACCAGCCGGTCCTTGGTCTTGAAGTAGTAGGTCACCATGCCCTTGCTCACGCCCGCGTGGCGGGCCACCGCGTCCAGGGTGAGCGTGCGATGGGAGCCCTCGACCAAAAGGCGGTGGACGGTCTCGATGATGTGGGCCTTGCGCCGCTTCTCCAGGGCGGGGTCTTTGCTCTTGGCCATCAGGCGCGGGCTCCCTCGAGCGACAAGTCGGACCGAGCCGGCTCGGCCTCGCTGCCAGGGTACACGACGGCCGGACGCCGCGGTCCAGAACGTTTGTCAAAGCGATGCGGTGGCTCGAGCTCGGCTTGACAGGTGCCTTGGCTAGCCCCATAATTAAACCGACTGGTCGGTTTATATAGTGCAACCGGAGAGGCTCTGATGCTCGATGAGCGCGTAGTCGATGTCGAGGGAAGCGCCGAACAGCGTGGATTCACACAAGGAATCTCCTTTTCCGGAGTGCAGCACAAGGGCTGGCAGAGCCTCGCCGGGCTAGAGCTCGCGCCACCGTGGTTGCCTGCGCCGCTGCACCAAGCTGCCATCCGCGCCCTGCTCTCGGGCCTGGGTCGGTTCTATCTGCACCATCATCGCCAAGTGCTGGCGGAGCGGGCTGGCGGGCGCCACCTCCGCTACCTTCGCGGTCTGGCCCAGGGCCTGGGCGCGCCGCCGTGGGTTCCCTACGGCTTCAACGCGCTCGAGATCGAGAGCTGCAATCTCGGCTTTGCCATGGGCTGCACCTCGCTCGCTCTCGGCGGCAACAGCACCCGGTCGGGTGCGCCGCGGCTCGGCTACAACCACGACTTCCCGCCTTCGTTCGGTCCGCTGCTATTCGTGCGGCGCAGCCGTCCCGACCGCGGCTTTCGCTCCCTGGCCGTCAGCTACCCAGTGCTCGGAGGCGCGATCGTCGGCGTGAACGAGCACGGGCTCGCCATGAGCGTGAACCAGGCCTTTGCCACCGATCTGTCGCGCGCTCGGCCCTCGCTCTACGTGAGCCTGCTTGTGCAGGAATGCCTGGACGAGTGTCCCGACGTGGAACGGGCCATCGCGCGATTCGCGGCCACCCCGGTCACCAACGGCGCGCTGGTGACGCTCATCGACGAGACGGGCGCACGCGCCGTGGTCGAGCTCTCGGGCACGCGCGCGCGCGTGCGGCGTCCGGTCGGCGCGGAGGTGCTTTGGTCATGCAACAAGTACCGCGTGAACGAGATGGCGCGCCACGAGGTGCCCGTGGGCGCGGTCACGACCGGGCTACTAGCCGGCTACGACGTGCACGAGTGCAACCTCACCCGCCATCGCCGCCTGCCCGTCCTGCTCGCCGACGGCGGGCCCTATGCCGACGAGGATCTGCAGCGCATCTTGGCCGATCACGACGGCGGCGCGGGCGACACGAATACCATCTGCCGACACGAGGATCCGCGAAACCAGACCATCATGTCGGTGATCGTCGATCCCGCGGCCCGCACCATGAAGGTGCTGTTCGGCAAGCCTTGCGAGCAGGTCTACCAGCAGGTCGGCCTCTTCGACGAGGCGCCCCCGCTGCGGCGGGCCTCGTAGCGCGAAAAGCGGAGAGGGCGCAAAAGACGCTAGCAATCAGGTGCTTGGGGCGACGCGGTGAATCATTCGGGCTAAGGTCCGCGGCATGTCCACTGTTGACGAGCCGTCCGCCCCCGCCTTGAGCTCCTGGAAGGCCTGCGCGCTACACGCCAAGTCGATCATCGAGCGCAGCCAGCTTCCCGACGCGCTTTCCGCCGACGCAGCCGCTCTCGATGCGGCCGTGGCGGCCCTGCTCGCGCGAGAGCCCGGCCCCGTGCTCCGCGGAGCCGGAGCTGCCGAGGTCTTCACCTTTGGCAGCAACGACAAGGGCGCGCTGGGGCAGGGCTTTCTCCGATCGCCCAACTGGGAGCCCGCGCGCCCGGCCAAGCTGCCCCCCGCCGCCGAGCTGCGCGAGGCCATAGCTGGCAGCTCGACCTGCGGCTTCGTCACCGCGGCGGGCGAGCTGTACCTATCGGGGTCCAACCAGCACTGCGTGCACGGAGACCGCGTGTCCAGAGGACGCGAGGCGCCCGTGCTCGTGGCAGCCCTTGCCGGACGCAAGGTGACGCGCGCCTTCATGTCGGGCGACAGCGTCCACGCCTTTGCCTTCGTGGACGGTCGGCTGCACGCCTGGGGGATCCACGCCTCGGCTGTGGGCTTGGACAAGCGCTCCCAGACCGTAGAGCCCACGCCGATAGAGAGCCTGGCGGGCACGCCGCACGAGGGCGGCGTTGGCGAGGACGCGGTGCTGCACGTGGCCCTTTCGAGCGGCCACAGCATGCTGATCATGCAAAGCGGCGAGGTCTTCACCACGGGCAGCAATTCGCGCGGCCAGCTCGGCTTTGGCGCGCCGCGCAACCCCTACGAATCGTTTTCCTTCGAGCGGCCCGAGGGCGTGGAGGGCCTGTCCTTCGCCTTTGGAGACTGCGGGGCCATGCACACCGCGCTCGGGTCCTCGGAAGGTGCGCTGTATACCTTCGGCCAAAACGAGTTCGGTCAGCTTGGGCTCGACGGTACCGACGATCGCTTCCGCGCGACCCAAGTCGCCAGTGGTAGCATTGCGGGCAAGCGGATCGCACAAGTGGTTTGCGGAGCCACCTTCACGCTCTGCGTCACCGACGACGGAATGCTCCACGGCGCGGGCGGCAATACCAAGGGCGAGCTCGGCCTGGGCGAGGTGGACCGCAGCTTCGAGTTCGCGGCCGTTCCCATGCCCGCAGGAACGCGCGTCGAGCGGATCTCCGCTGGCGGCCAGCACGCCCTGGCGCTATGCGCGGACGGTGCGCTCTACGGCTGGGGGGACAACAGCCTCGGCCAGGTCACCCCTGGCGAAAAGGGCCGCGCCGTGCGAGAGCCCGTGCGATTGGACTTTTTCGCCGACAAGGCGATCGCCCATATCGCCGCGGGCAAGGCGCATAGCCTGGTGGTGGTTGGCGGATAGGACCCGGCTACAGCCACCCGGCCAGGGCGGGGAAGGCCAGTCCAGGCGTTTGCGGACCGCTTCAGCACAGATGCGCCAGCAGCTCGGGCAGGCCGCAGGAGCTTGTGCGCTGCGAAAAGGCAGGACGCGTGGTATGCGAGACGAGGAAGCGCCGCTGGGCGCCGACCAGGTCGGCGATCTTGTCGAGCCGCGCGAGGTCGTGGGGGTCGGGCTGGGAGGTGAGCTTGATCTCGAAGGCCCAGCGCTCAGAGCCGAAGTCGAGCAGGAGGTCGATCTCGTAGCCGTCACTGGTACGCAGAAAGTAGGGATCGCAACGACGGTCCGCAGCAGCGAGCGCGGCAATGACCTGCTCGATGACATATCCCTCCCAGCTCGCGCCGACCCAGGGCTGCGCCAGGAGATCGTCACGGCGGCTCACGCGGTGCAGCGCGTGTAGCAGGCCACTGTCGCGCCAGAACAGCTTGGGGGTGCGCACCAGGCGCTTGTGAAGATTGGCGGCGTAGGGGCGCAGACGCCGAACAAGGAAGGCTCCCTCGAGATAGTCGAGGTAGGAATTCACGGTCGGATGCGAGAGACCGAGGCTCTGGCCTACTCGCGATGCGTTCCACATCCGACCGTGGTCCACGGCGGTCATTTTGAGCAGGCGTGCGGTCGTCTGCGGGCGCGCGGGCAATCCCCACAACGGCAGATCGCGCTGAGCCAGAAGCGCCAGGTAGTCCTCCTGCCACTGCGGAAATCGCTCGGCATCGAGCACGCCGCCCTCGGCGTAGCCACCCCGAAGCCAGTGGTCGTGAACGTCGACCGACGACAGCTCATCGAGCAACAGCGGCGTCAGCTCGAGCAAGGCCAGCCGTCCTGCCAACGATTCCGACACCTCTTTCATGAGCGCTGGCGAGACCGAGCCGAGGATCAAGAAGCGCCCGTTGCGCTGGCGTTCGGCATCGATGGCGCCCCGTAGACGGGGGAAGACCTCGGGCCAGGCTTGGGCCTCGTCAAGAACGACCAAGGGCTGCTCGGCGCAGACTCGGTCCCAGTCGATGTCCAAGCGAGTACGATCGCCGGGTTGCTCGAGGTCGAAGTAGGGCCCATCCAAACTGCGAGCGAGCGTGGTCTTGCCGGCTTGGCGCGGGCCGACCAGAGCTACGGCCGGGTACTGCTGCAGGCGTTGAGACAGCAGGGGAGTGATGGTACGAGGGATCATTCCTTGCAAATTGTAAATTAAATTACAATTTACAACAACCCAAAAAAGCCAAGGAGATCAAGACGTACAGGACCACACCAAGCCCGTAGACCGGCTCGTGAGCTGCAGGCGCGCGCAGCGCGTCACAGCAGAAGGTGGGCAGCGAGCGCCAGTTTCTGCTGCGGACCGAATCGCGGCGCGCATGAAAGCGCGAGGCGAGATCCCGTGAGTGTGCCCACGGAACACGGCGGACCTGGCCAATGGCTGGTAGGGCGAAAAAGTCGCGGCCGCTACCCCTCCGACCGCTTGCCGACCGTCCACATGCCCACGAGGTAGATCACGGCCGCGATCAAGAACCCCACGAACCACGCATACGTGTAGATCCGCTGCCAAAACGGATGCACCTCGGAAAACGCACCCGCAGCGTGCAAAAAGCCGGGCAGGTTCGGCAGCACGGCCAGGACCAGCGCCACAATGGCCACCAGGTTAAAGCCACCCCGGTAGGTATAGGGGCCGCTTTGCCGATAGAGCGCGCTCAAATCATAGCGGCGACGACGCAAGATGAAGTAGTCGGCAATGAGAATGCCGCCGATGGGCCCGAGCAGCGCCGAGTAGCCGATGAGCCAGGTGAAGATGTAGCCCTCGGCCGTGGCCAGTAGCTTCCAGGGAAACATGGCCACGCCGAGGCCGGCCGTGATGTAGCCGCCCACCTTGAAGTCGATGCTCCGGGGCGCCAGGTTGATGAGGGCATTGACCGGTGAGACCACGTTGGCGGCGATGTTGGTCGACAGGGTGGCCACCGACAGCGCCAGCAAGGAGGCGACCACGCTGATGCCGCCACCGCGCTTGCCGATCTCGCCCAAGAGCTCGGTGGGATCCCAGATGGTGCGGCCGAAGATGAGCGGCGTGGCGCTGGTCACGGCCACGCCGATGAAGGCGAACAGCGTCATGGTGGCGGGCAGGCCGATGGCTTGTCCGAGGATCTGGTCCTTCTGGCTCTTGGCGTAGCGGGTGAAGTCCGGGATGTTGAGCGAGAGCGTGGCCCAGAAGCCCACCATTGCCGTCAGCGACGGAAAGAAGACGCGCCAGAACTCGCCGCCCGAGCCGAGCTTGCTCGGCGTGCTCAGCATCTGTCCGAAGCCGCCCGCCTCGCCGTAGGCCCAGCCGAGCAGCGCGAGCCCCATGAGCAGCAGAAAGGGCGCCGCCCAGGTCTCGAGCACGCGGATGGAGTCTACGCCGCGGTAGAAGATGGCGAGCTGGATCGCCCAGAAGGCCAGAAACGACAGAGCCTGCGCCAGGTTGATGCCGATGAAGGGCAAGGGCTCGGCCGCCAGCGCGCCCGAGGCGAGCACGTTGAGCAGCTGATAGATGGCCGAGCCGCCCACCCAGGTCTGGATGCCGAACCAGCCGCAGGCCACCAGCGCCCGCAGCAGGGATGGAATGTGCGCGCCGCGGATGCCGAAGCTGGCGCGCGCCATCACGGGAAAGGGAATGCCGTACTTGGTTCCGGGATGGCCGTTGAGCACCATGGGCACGAGCACGATGACGTTGCCCAGCAGGATGGTGAGCACGGCCTCGGACCAGCTCATGCCTTGCTCGATGAGCCCCGCGGCCAGCATGTAGCTCGGCACGCACACCACCATGCCCACCCACAGCGCCGCCATGTTGAGCACGGACCAACGCCGCGCAGCCGGGCCCGCGGGCCGCAGATCGTCGTTGATGAGCGCCTGGTCGGGATGGAGGGGCTCGAGATCGGCACAGGGCGCTGGGGCGCCGCCTGAGGCGGAGTCGCTGGGTTGTTCGGGCATGGCGAGCTCCGAGACTAGCCCAAGGCGCCTCGGGGAGCCCAGCCTACCGCATGGCGGGCTTTGCTCGGCTGCTATTCGGCTCGTCGCCTACCAGCGCACGCCCCAGCGGTAGGGACCGCGCGAGTAGGTGGCGGCAACGCTCTGGACGCCGCCGCGGTGCTCGAAGGCCAGGCTCTGGTGCTTGTTGCCCGCCCGCAGCTCGAGCTCCCCGCGAGCGCCTGGCTCGGCCGCGACCAGTAGGGTGCGGTAGGTGCCCTCGTTCCAGGTCCAATCGCCGAAGCTCACCGAGCCCGGCTTGGTGCGCTCGGTCGGAGGCGTCCATGGCGAGTAGATCCGACCGCCTGGCGCCAGCACCACTACCACGGGGCAGCTCCCTTCGCCCTCGCAGCGAACCTTGGCCTCGAACCAGCCGAGCGCGTCGGCGGAAGCATCGAAGGGCGGAGCCTTACCTGCCTCGAGCGTTGCGATGAGCTTGCGCACGAGCTTGCCGGGTTGGGAGATGGCGCGTGCCTCGGCCAGGGCCTCGTCGAGCTCGCCGAGCACGCGAGCCCTACAGCGCAGTGCCTCGAAGCGGGCGCGGTCGCTCTGCGGACGGAGCGCGGCCGCCGCCTGCCAATGGGCGCAGGCCCGCCGCTCGTCGCCGAGCATCTCGTAGGCCCGCGCCACGAGCTGGTGCTGTTTGGGACTGCGATGGTCGACGTCGAGCTGGGAGGCCAGGGCTGCCACGGCCCTCGGGCCGTCGCCCGTTGCGGCCGCGGCCTGGGCCAAGAGCTCGCGGGCGAGCGGCATGTCTGGATCGAGATCGGCAAAGCTCTGCGCGGCCTCGAGCGCCGCATCGAAACGGCCCCGCATGAGCAGCCCGCGCACCAGCGCGACGTGGGCGCGGCGGCTTTGCGGGCTCTGACGCACGACCTCGCGCAGTAGCTCCACCGCCACCTCGTCGGTCTCGCGCCAGCCATCGTCCGC
Organism: uncultured Polyangiaceae bacterium; assembly: GCA_964441055.1. Taxonomy (GTDB): domain Bacteria; phylum Myxococcota_A; class Polyangia; order Polyangiales; family Polyangiaceae; genus JACQWT01. The sequence goes on from CAYTYV010000017.1 coordinate 17,187, forward strand.
GGCGTGATGGGCCACCCAAAAAAGGCTAGAGCCGCCTCGCTGGCGAGCGTTGGCGCGATAGCCGAGCAAGGCCAGATCGACCTCGCGCCCCGCCGCCCGGTTGGCTCGCAGCGACCCTGGCGGAGCCAAACGGCTGGCCCGCAGCGCTCCCGGTGGAGCCGAACGGCTCGGCTGAGACGAGCGGTCCGCCGCCTCGTTCGAGGGCGTGAAGGCGATGGGATAGGACACGTTGACGATGCCGCCCTCGGGCTGCGGGAAGGATAGCCCGTAAAAGGCGCGGACCACGCAGGACACCATCGCCTCATCGGGCAAGTTGCCGCTGCCGCTCACATTGGCGACGCGACCGTCGCGGCCGATGACGAAGCGAACCACCACGGTGCCGCGCAACGCGGGATTGTTGCGCAGCGCGCTTTCGTAGCACAGCCTGAATCGGCCGAAGTTCTGACGCACGATGCGCTGGATGACCTCGGGCGGCAGCCTGCCGGTCACGTTGGTCGCGCCCATGCGCACCCGCGGAGGCCGCGCCCGATGCGCGCGGCCGAGCCGTCCGGAGCCCGAGCCAAAGCCGTGGCCCGAGCCAAAGCCCTGGCCCGAGTCAAGGCCCAGGCCCGAGCCGACCACGCCCACGCTGCCCTGGTCGCGCGGCGTGCTCGGCGCGCCAAAGCCTTGCCCCGTGCCCGTGCCCGCTCCCACGCCGATGGTGCCGACCGAGCCCAGCCCGATGCCCTCGCCGCGGCCGGAGCCGCCCTCGCCGATGCCCTCCAAGCCCAGGCCAGCCGGGCCGAAGGAGTCTGCTTGGCCTTGCGCCCAGCTATTGCCGCGCGCGCCCAGCGCGTCGACCTCGCCCCACGGAGCCGTCAGATCATCCGCGCTGGCAGGCTCGCCCGGGCTGTGGGAGGCCCTCTTGTGGCGCCGCTGGGTACGCCTGATGCCGAACTCGGAGAACATCCGCTCGTTTTCCAGCACGAGCAGCGCGGTGTGGCGCGACATCACGTGGTGGCGCTTGGAAAGGCGAATGGCCTCGGCGACCGCGTCGGCCGCGCGCGAGCCCTCCAGCTCGGCAATGCGAGCCTCGGCCCAGAGCCGCGGCACCAGCGGGTTCTGCTGTTCGGGATCGTCCTTTAGGCGCAGCGTCTTGGCGAGCCTATAGGTGCGGCCGCTCAGCCTACCGCGGAGCACCACCTTGCCGCCGCCGTTCTCGCCGCCGCCCTTTTCGCGCAGCTTGCCCACCAGGTGTAGCTCCTGGCCGATCCGCAGGTTGCCGAGCCTGCGCGGATGTACCTCCTCGAGCGATGGGGGCAAGTCGAGCGAAGCGCCCACCACGACCGGCTGCCGCAGGGCCGCGGCCAGCTCGCCGATCTGCACCGCGAGCGATCGGCCGCCCGTCTGCACCGCCTGGTAGACCGCGCCCAGCCGTCCCGCCAGGCCGCGGAGCACCACCTCGTCGACCGACCGACCGATACCGAAGAGCCGAAGATCGATCGCGCGATCGCGGACTGCTGGCCCGAGCCGCTCGGTCATGCTCGAGACGTTCAGCGCTCCTGCGGTGGCCGTGCCATCGCCCAGATAGACCACCTGACGGGCGCCCTGGCCTGTCAAACGCTCGGCCGCCTCGCGCAGCGCTCCGCCGAGATCCGAGGCCGCGCCAAGCTCCTGCTGGGAAAGCCACTGCTCGGCCGCGAAAATGGTATCGGCCTGCGCGGGCAAAAGCCCCTCGGCAGGAAAGCTGGCGCAGGCGCTGTCGCACGCGAGCAGCGAAAAGCGCTCACCCGGAACCATGGACCGCAGCAGCCCGACCGCGATGGCTTTCTGCGCTGCGAGCGTCTCGGCGCACTGGCTGTGGCTGGTATCGATGGCAATGGCGCGGTCGAGCGGGACGAAGCCGGGCTCGGGATGCCCCTCGGGCAGACCCACCTGCACGCGAAAGGCCGCATAGGCCGACTCCTCGGCGCCCGCCGAGACCTCGGTCAAGGCCGCCTCGGAGCGCGTGGCCCACTTCGGCCGATAGACCGCCACGGGAAGCTCGCGGGCCTTGGCGACGGGGTAGGAGACGGCGAAGTCGGTGGTGGGCACAAAGGCGCTCGCTTGGTAGCGCGCCCGTGCCTGCGTCCCGTGCGCCTCGACCTCGGCAGGGTAGTGCCCAGTCTGCACGTCGGCGATCTCGCGGGTGGCATCTTGGATGCTGACGTCGATGGAGAACTCGTCGATGGGCGTCGCGCGATCCGAGCCCAGCGAAAGCGGGTAGACGTAGCGCAAACGCGCGCGACCATCGCAGCCCGCCCTGGTCGGCAGGGCCTGGTTGTAGGCCAGCAGCACCCGTCGGCTGCTCCGCGGCGGAATCGGAAAGATCTTCAGCGACAGCTCGCTGCCCTTGAGCCATTCGAGCAGCGCGGGATCGCGCGGGCGCACGGTGTCGTCCACGATGCCGCGAAAGATCCGCGCGGCCCGCTCGCGCTCGAGCATCTCGCCTTCGACCAGCTCGCGGCCAACCCACAACGCCAGCCGCGAGATGCTGGCCCCGGGCGGCACGGGAAAGACGTAGCGCCCTTCGAGCACGCGATCGGTCTCGTTGTAGAAGGCCTCCACCACCTCGGTGCGGGCATAGCCGTCGCGCACGCCCACGCGCACGTGGTGGGCGACGAGGCGCACGCCCGAGACCACCTGATCGGTCCCGGGGATCCGCGCCGTCATTCGCCCGAGGCCGCGCCGCGGGCCAACTGCGCTCTCGCCGAGCTCGGGCGAGCACTGCCCGGGCCCGAGCTCGCCGAGCGGAGCCGTCCCCAGGCCCCGCCCAGCCGAGGGCTCTTCCTCGCCCGACCGAGCGCTCTTGTCGCTGCATCCCCCCATCCCCAGCACCACCGCAAGCGACAGCGCCACGCCCATCATTCGACGGCTCATCGCAGTCCACCTCGTCTTTGCCGTGCGCACGGCCGCGGGAGCCGGACCTCACCGCCTGGCGAACGAGTCCCGCGGCAGACCGCGGCGCACGGGGCTTCTTCGTTGGACCACGCGCGCGGCAGAAGGTTCCCGCAAGCGCTCGCAGCAGGGCTCGCGCCACGCAGCAAGCTCTGCGCGAGCTACCGACTGCGCCTGAGCACGATCCCGCGCACGTACCAGCCGACGCCGTTGATCTGCGCGATGACGACCTCGCCGCCCGCGCGACACACCTCGGTGCGGATGTCGTGCCAGAACTTGTTGTAGCTGGTGGCCGGGCGGCCGTGGTCGACCTCCACCACGCCGATCTCCTCGTAGCCGGGCTCGTCCCAGGCGCTGACCAGGTGGTAGTTGCAGTCGTCGGGCTTGGGCGGGTAGTGAAGCCCCGTGCGCGGCGAGAAGGTGTACTTGCTGCAACCGCTCGCCAACAAGGCGGCCATGATCAAGGCGTGGCGTATCGACATGGGAGCCTCTTTCGCTTCAGCGCGTCCGCCCGCGCCGCCTGGCGCGCTGGCGGTTGCGCCACATGGAGACGAACAGCGCCAGCGCGAAGAGCGCCCCGCCCCCACCGCACCACGGCGCGAGATCGAAGCGCCCCTGCTGGTAGAACACCAGCGCGCCGACGCCCCCCGCCACCGTGAACATGGCGTAGATGATCTGGTGGCCGAGCGCGTACAAGAGCTCGGCGGGCTCGTCCATGCCCTTGAAGCGCAGCTCCAGGTCGCCGCGCAGCGAGCGAGTGATCAGCCGCTTGGAGTCGCCCGGCAAAGTCAGAAACGTCATCACCCCTTCGCGTAGGGTCTTGACCAGGAACTGCGACCAATCCTGCTCCTTGCCCAGGATGAACTCCTGCAGATAGGGCCGAATGATGGTCATGGGGTTCATCTGCGGATCGAGATGGGTGCACACGCCGAGCAGCAGCAGCACGGTGCGCTCGAGAAAGATGTACTCCTTGGGCACGTCGAAGGCGTTGGTGAGATCGCGAATCGAGATGTCCATGCGGCGCAGGTCGGCGAGGTTCTGCAGCCCGCGCTGCGGATCGATCTTGATGTCTCCGAGTGACATCGAGTCGATGGGGAACTGCTCGACCAGGCTCTCGTGGAAGTAGCGCACCACCTTCTCGAAGATCTCGGGATTGTCGGCGCGCGAGATGAACCCCATGGAGCGCATCGCCGCGATGATCTTGTCGACGTCGTTGATGAACACCCCTTGCAGAAAGTCGATGATGCCGCGCCGCATCGAGTCGGACAGCTCCGCCGTGGCGCCGAAGTCGAGAAACACGATGGTGGGCTTGGCGCCCTCCTCGTCCGAGGGATTGGGCTCGACCAGCAGGTTCCCCGGGTGGGGATCGGCGTGATAGACGCCGTCCTGGAAGATCTGCTTGCAGTAGGCCTCCACCACCCGCTCGGCCAGCGGGCGGCGCTCGATGCCCAGCTCGTCCAGCCGCTGGATGTTGCTGATCTTGACGGCATCGATGAACTCGGTGGTGAGCACCCGCGAGCTCGTCAGCTCCCACTCCACCTTGGGACAGCGCAGCGAGGAATCGTCCTCGAGGTTTTTGGCGATGCGCTCGATGTTCTGGCCCTCGCGGACGAAGTCGAGCTCCTGGTGCAGCATGTCCGTGATCTCGCCGTGCACCATGTCGAGGTTGTAGTGGCCGATGAAGGCCTCGACGATGCGGAAGATGCGCTTGAAGGTGCGCAGATCGAGCTTCACCATCCGCTCGATCTCGGGATACTGCACCTTGACGGCCACCTTCTTGCCCGAGCGGAGGCGGGCGACGTGAACCTGACCAATGGAGGCCGAGGAGATGGGCTCGTGCTCGATGTGGGCGAACAGCTCTTCGGGATCCTTGCCAAACTCCTCGCGCAGCCGCTTGGCGATGTCGCGGTAGGGGCGCGCGGGCACCTGGTCCTGCAGTCCTTCGAGGCCCGCGCGGAAGGACTCGGGCAGGAAGTTCGTCATGATGCTGATGAGCTGGCCCACCTTGATGAACATCCCCTGCAGCTTGAGGATGGCCCTTTCCACGCGACGGGCATTGCGCTTGTGCAGCGCCATGAGCCCGGCCTCGTAGCGGCGCCGCGGCACGAGCTTGCCGATCAAGCGCCAGAATAGGTAGCTGCCCAGCACCACGAAGGTGGTGGCGTAAGCCGTGATGAATCGGCTGCGCATAGCCGCGGGGCGGCTCATGCTCGATGCTCTACTCCACGCGGCGGGCGGCCGCCAGGAACTCGCCACCTCCGTTGGGCGGGGGCCCGAGCAGCACCACCTGCACGTCCATCACGTTGGTGCCCGTGGGACCGGTCACCACCAGGTCATCGATCGCCTGGAACAAGGCAAAGGAGTCGTTGTCGCGTAGCCGCGCCTTTGCGTCGATACCAAGGGCGCGGGCGCGCTCGACCGCGTCGCCAAAGGCGATGGCCCCCGCGGCTTCGTCCAGGTGATCGGTGCCGTCGGTCCCCGCGCTGAGCAGGGCGAGATCGCTCGGCAAAGGCTCGGCCCGGTCGAGCTCGAGCGCCGCGCCGAGGGCGAGCTCCTGATTGCGCCCTCCGCGGCCCGCTCCCGTGACGCGGACCGTGGTCTCGCCGCCCGATAGCCAGCAGCGCGGCTGCGAACGAGGGGCCTGCTGCCGCTGCGACAGCGCTTGTTGCGCGAGCCGAGCGCCCTGCTCGCGGGCCTCGCCCACCACGGGCTCGGCGCCGATCTCGGTCTGGTAGCCGAGCGCTCGGGCGCGCGCCGCACACCCCTCGAGGCAGTGGCGGTTGGTGGCGACCAGCGCGTTGTGACTGTGGCAAAGGGCGGGATCGCCCGGCTTGGGCGTATCGGCAACGAGGCCCGCGAGGCCTTGCTCGATGCGCGCGCGCACCCGAGCAGGCGCGTCGGCCCACAGCCCGTGGCGCTCGAGCGCGGCACGAGCATCGGCAAAGCTGCTCGGGTCGGCCGCGGTCGGGCCCGAGGCGATCACCCCGAGCTCGTCACCCACCACGTCGGAGATGACCAAGCTGAGAACCGTCGCCGGAAAGGCCGCGCGACTAAGCTGCCCCCCCTTGATGGCCGACAGGTGCTTGCGCACGGCGTTGAGCTCGGAGATGGTGGCCCCTGCTCGCAAGAGCCGCTCGGTGAGCTGTTGCTTGTCCGCCAGGCGGATGCCCGCAGCGGGCAGCGGCAAGAGGGCCGAGCCGCCGCCCGAGATGAGTGCCACGACCAGAGAGCGCGGCCCCGCGCCCTCGAGCAGCGCCTGGATGCGACGCGCACCGTCGAGCCCGCGCCGATCCGGCTGGGGGTGGCCTGCCTCCAGGACTTGGCAACGCTTGGTGGGCTCGCCATAGCCGGCTTTGACGAGGATGAGCCCCTGCTCGATGCGGGGACCCAGCCGCTCCTCCACGGCCAGCGCCATCCGCGCCGAGGCCTTGCCCGCGCCGACCACCAAGACGCGATCGAAGGCGCCCAGGTCGAGATCGATCGGCGTGGCGCCATCGACGCTGGCGCGGAGCGTATCCGCACGGAGCGACAGAGCTCGCGCCACCGCTGCATAGGGATCGACCGCGGCCAAGCCCGCGCGAAAGATCTCCAGAGCGTGCTGCCCGAGCCGCCGTCGAAGACCCACCCCATCGCTCTGAGCTTGGACCGACACCCGCTCGGCTTGTAGCGGGAACCCCGTCGGTCGACTAGAGCCGATCGCGGTGGGTCAAGCAGCGCCGCGGCGGCGGGTGGGCGTGGCTCGATGGTGCAGCGCCATGTGGCTGTGCTGGATGCCCTCGGTAGCCAGCGCCCGCAGGGCAGCCAGGTTGGTGGCCAGTCCCACGCTCGCCGCCACCTCGCTGAGCTCGGCTGCGCTCTCGACCCCGAGCATGCGCACCGCCTGCCGCGCGCCCTCGTGCGCCCGTAGGGCCCCGCCGACCACGCCGAGCGCCAGCGGCATCTCGAGCTTGCCGGATAGCGTCTTGCCATCTGGCGTCAGCCGCCAGGTGGCCAGCGGCTCGTAGCGCCCGCTGCGGCTGGCAAAGGCGTGTGCCGCAGCCTCCACCGCCCGCCAGTCGTTGCCCGTGGCCAGGACCACCGCGTCCACCCCGTTCATGATGCCCTTGTTGTGGGTGACCGCGCGATACGGGTCGAGCTCGGCAAAGCGCGAGGCGCTGGCAATGCCGCGGGCGACCTCGGCCGCCTCGCTCGGATCGTCTGCGAGCGCGCTCACGGGCAGATCCACGCCCGTCGTGGCGCGGCGCTGGTCGCTGTAGTTGCTCAGGATGCGCAGGCCGCACTGGGCCTCGGCGGCCTCGGCTACCCGATCGCCCACCGCCTCGGCCAGGGTGTTGAGCGCGTTGGCGCCCATGGCATCGCAGCAGTCCACCAGGAAGTGGACGGCCAGCATGCCGTGACCCAGATCGCGGACCTCCACGTCACGGGCGCCCCCGCCGCGGGCCACCATGCGGGGCATCGAGCGGTTGGCGAGCGCGAGCAGCTCCTCGCGAGCGCTAGCGATGCGCTCGGCTGCGCGCGCGGGATCGGCCACCTCGGCGAGCTGCACCTGCGCCACCATGAGCGGCTCGCTGGAGCGGGCCCAGAAGCCCCCGCCGAACAGGGAGCGCTTGGCCGCGTGCGAGGCAGCGGCGATCACGCTGGGCTCCTCGACCGCCATGGGGACCAGGTAGTAGCGGCCGTTGACGCGGAAGTTCAGCGCCACGCCCACGGGCACGCCCAGCACGCCCACGGCGTTCTCCACCATCAGGTCGGCCGTCTCGGGATCGAGCCCGCCCGAGGCAAAGACCTCGGCCAGCTCTCGCGGATCGGTGCCCCTCAGCCTGGCCAGTCGGCGCACGCGCTCGTGTCGGGGCAGCTTGTGAAAGCCAGGAATTCTCGAACGATCGACGGGCATTGCGCCTCTCTGTGCAGCGGCGAACCGAACGCAGAAGCTCTTGCGCAGCCTACACCAGCGAGCCCGCAAGACCAGCAGGCGCTTCGCGGAGTTGCCGTGGAGATTTCATGGAGCGACCGGAAGCTCCCAAATATGTTATGGAATTCGCCCGGCTAGCCACAAGGCGGCCAGCAACGACCCGCGACGAGAGGACATATCGACGTGTTCACCGGTCACCCCAAAGGCCTCTTCCGCTTGTTCTTCATCGAGATGTGGGAGCGGCTGGCCTTCTACACGATGGTGGGCATCCTGTTTCTGTACACCATCGACATCGACACGGGCGGCCTCGGGCTGCCCAAGACCGTGGGCGGCGAGATCTACGGGCTGTACCTGGCCTTCGTCTACTTCACTCCCTACTTAGGCGGGCTCATCGCGGATCGCTTCCTCGGCTACCGACGCGCCGTGTTCCTCGGTGGCTGCTTCTTCGCGCTGGGCTTCTTCCTGATGGGCATCTACGGCTCGGTGCCCTTCGTGGCCGGGCTGGTCTGCCTGTGCGTGGGCAACGGCTTTTTCAAGCCCAACATCTCGGTGATGGTGGGCAACCTCTACCAGGCGGGCGATCCCAAGCGGGACTCGGGCTTCAGCATCTTCTACATGGGGATCAACATCGGCGCCTTCATCGCCAACTACCTGGCGGCGGTGATGCGCAACGAGTACGGCTGGCTGTGGATCTTCCGCGCGGCCGGCTGCGGCATGCTCATCGGGATCGCGATCTTGCTGGCGAGCTGGAAGGTGCTCGAGCGGGCCGATCGGCAACCCGGGACCAAGCCCGAGGACACGCCCTTTGGCGTCATCGCCAAGCGCATTCTTGGTCCCGCGCTCGCGGCGGGCATCGGCGGCTACCTGCTCGCCAAGTTCGTGCTGCCGCCCGTGGTGACCGAGCTGGTGCGGCCCGCGGTCATCGGCTTTTTGGTGGGCATGATCCCCGTGGTGCTCTTCTTCGTGCGGCTGCCCGGGCAGGCCAGCGCGGAGGAAAAACCCGGGCTGGCGGCCCTTTTGCCCATCTACGTCGCGGGCGGCACCTTCTTCATGGTGCTGCATCTGAACGGCAGCGCGATGACGGCCTGGGCCAAGGAGAGCACCGACCGACGCTCGCCGCCCGTTCCCGAGATGGTGCAGACCTACTTCGCCGAAGAGGCCATGCCGAGCTACTACGAAAACGCTGGACCGAGCGAGCCGCGGCCCCATCCGGACTCGCTCTTGGTGCTGGCGAGCGACGGCGCAAGCGAGGCGCCGCCGCCCGAGGCCGTGGTGGTCGCCGATGCCAAGCGCACGGTGGGCATGTTCGGCCAGCGGCGCATGGACCAGGCCGCGCTAGCCGAGCTCGAGCAGAAGCTGCCGCCCGACGTGGCTGCCGTCGAGCTCGCCGAGAAAGCGGCCGAGGGAGGGGGCCAGCCGAGCGCCGAGCAAAAGGCGTGGGAGGCGCGCGCCTGCGCCGTGTACGACCGGGTCGAGGTGGAGCAGTCAACCGGCCCGCACGGCGAGAAGATCCTCACCATCAAGCCCGCCCCGGGAGCGCAGAAGCAGAAACTCGTGGCCTTCGTGCGCACGGTCGCGCCCGAGCGGCGGATCGCGACCTTCCTGGTCACCGAGCAGACCTTCGAGACCTTGTACGCGGGCTTCCGCAAGCAGCACGGCAAGGAGCCCGAGCTGCTGGAGCCCGGGCAGTACATGCGGGTCAACAACTCCGAGCTCTACCAGTCGCTGAACCCGTTTTTCGTCATCGTGCTCACCCCGCTGGTGGTGGCCTTCTTCACGTGGCTGGCCAATCGTCGCAAAGCGCTGAGCACGGCGCGCAAGATCTTCCTCGGCATGGTGATCACCACCCTGTCGGTGCTGTTCATGGCCGTTGGCGGGTTCCTGTCGGACAACGGCGCGATTAAAGTGAGCTGGATGTGGCTGTTCGGCTTCTACGCCATGGTGACCGTGGGCGAGCTGTGTCTGTCGCCCATGGCGCTTTCGCTGGTGACCAAGCTCTCGCCCAAGCGACTGGTGGGGCTGACCATGGGCGGGTGGTTTCTGGCCACGGCCTTTGGCAACAACCTGTCCGGGTTTCTGGGCGGGCTGCAGGCGCGCATGCCGCCCAGCTGGTTCTTCCTGCTGATCGCGGCGGCCTGCGCGGCCGTGGCGGTGTTCATCTACATGCTGCTGCCCAAGCTGGACGCGGCCATCAAGAAGTACGGAGCCTGACCGCTCGCGCAAGCAGACCTGCTATGGTCTAGCCGGTCGAGGTCGGAGATCGGATGGGGCTTTTTCGCTGGCTCAAGCGCAACCTGCAAGGCCGGGGCAAGGGAGGGGACCAGGCCCTGGAGGACGCGGCGCCCGAGGAGGGGGTCCAAGAGGAGTGGGCCGACGAAGAGGAGGCGGACTCGGACGAGTGGGCCGACGAGGAGGACGAGGACGGCGAGGGCGACGCAGAGCAGGCGCCGTCGTCTGACGACGAGGCGGAGCTCGCGGCAGGGGCGGCAAAGCGCGCGGGCGGCAAGGACGAGGCGCGCAAGAAGCGCAAGCGCAAGCGTGAGCCAAAGCTCCGCGGCAAGCGACGGCGGCGGCGAAGCCAGACCGAGCAGCAGCCGAACGCAGCGCCGCGGAGCAAGCAGGCGAGCGAGGGCGCGGGGGAAAGCGCGGAAGAAAGCAACCGCGACCTGGAGCTCGCGCTGGCGAGCGACGCTGGCCCCGCACTGGCCGCGGTGCGTCGCTTGAGCGATCCCGAGGCGCTGGCCACGGTGGCGCGAAGCGCGGCGCTTCGATCCACGGCCCAGGCGGCGCTGGCACGGATCGCAGACGAGCAGCTCTTGGCCGAGATCGCCCGCGAGGCCCGCGATGCCGTGGTGGCCAAGTCAGCCGCCAAGAGGCTGGAGGACCAGGCGCTGCTGGCCGAGGTGGCCCAGTCGGATGCGCCCTCGCTGGCGTGCAAGGCAGCCGTTCGGCGGCTGAGCGACCAGGACTCGCTCTCAGCCGTGGCCCAGCAGCAGCCCGCGGCCGAGGTGCGGCGGCCTGCCGTGGACAAGCTCACCGACGAGCAGCAGCTCGCCGAGCTGGCCTGCGAGGACGCAGATGCTGGCGTGCGCGAGGCCGCCCTGGCAAAGCTCGAGAGCCCCGCGCTCCTGGCCCAGGTCGGGAGCGAGGCGCCGTGGGCCGAGGTGCGACGCCAGGCCGTCGAGCGGATCGCCGACGGCAAGGCGCTGGCTCGCATCGCGGGTGGCGACGATGACACCGAGGTGCGCAAGGCCGCGCTCGAGCGCGTTCGCAGCCTGCGTCTGGTGGCCGAGGTCGCCCGCTCGGGGCGCCACGAGGACGTGCGTCTCGGGGCGATCGCGCGGCTAGACGACGCGCCGATTCTGGCGGAGCTGGCCCGCAACGACGAGTCCGAGGCGATTCGCAAGGCTGCCACGGGCAAGCTCCGCGATCCGGACCTGCTGGCCAAGCTGGCCGCCGAGGACCGCGCTTGGCAAGTGCGGTGCGAAGCCTTGCGTCGGCTAAAGCGCGAGCCTGATATCGCCGAGCGAGCGCGGGAGGACCAGGCCTGGCAGGTTCGGCGAGCCGCCGTCCAGAAGCTGCGCGACGAGCCCACGCTGGTCCGCTGCGCCAAGTGGGACAAGGCCTGGCAGGTGCGCAAGGCCGCCGTCCAGCGGCTGTCCAACGAGGCGGTGCTGATCAATCGGGCGCGTGCCGACGAGGACTGGGGCGTCCGGGCTGCGGCCGTCCGTCGAGTGGACGATGCAGCCACGCTGCAAAACCGCGCCCAGCACGACGAATCGCCCGAGGTGCGCGCGGCCGCGGCCAAGCGGCTAGCCAAGCTGGCCGAGGCGCAAAGCGCGGCAGAGGCTGCGCCAGGGGATTCGAGCAAGACGACCGCGGAGGCTACGAGCAAGGCGGCGGCCGACGCGCTCGGCCCCCGACGCCGACGGACCAAGCGGGTGAGGACCAAGTCTCGGGTCAAGGAAAGCCGCGGTACTAGCGAGGGACGAGAGCCCAAGGCCGCGAGCCGGGCAACCGCTACGCCCAAGGCTCGAAAGCCAAAGCGCACCGCAGCGACGCACGCAAAGCAAAAGCCTGCCCAGCCCAAGGCCCAAAAGGAAACGCGCGCGGCAGCCCGGAGCGCCAAGCAAAGGTCTGCCCAAGGCCCTGCCGCGCAGGCGGAGCAGCGCATCGAGGCGCCGCCTCCGCCGCGTCGGCAGGCTCGGCGACGTCGGCACACGGTGCCGCCTCCTGCACCAGGCGAGCGCGAG
>CAYTYV010000018.1:0-29133 GCA_964441055.1 uncultured Polyangiaceae bacterium
GACCCCGACCAGCCGATCGTGGTGGGCCGGCTCTACAACGCCTCGGCGCCCACCCCCTACACCCTGCCCGACCACAAGACCAAGAGCAGCTGGAAGAGCGATTCCTCGCCCAAGAAGGACGGCTTCAACGAGGTCCTGTTCGAGGACGCCGCCAAGGAAGAGTACATCTACGTCCACGGCGAGCGGAACCTGTACAAGCTGATCAAGCACGACGAGTTCGTCAAGACGGACAACAACCTGCAGCGGCTGGTGCTCGGCAATGCCGACCACGTGACCAAGAAGAACAAGAACGAGCGCGTCGAGGAGCACGACTTCCTGCACGTGGTCAAGAACCAGCAGCAGAAGATCGACGGCTCGCAGGCGCTCATCATCGGCAGCGAGCAGCACGAGCAGGTCGGCAAGAAGACCGCGCTCGAGGTGGGCGAGGAGCTGCACTACAAGGTCGGCAAGAACATCGTGCTCGAGAGCGGCGAGGAGCTGACCATCAAGGGGCCGGGCGGCTTCGTGAAGATCGACTCCTCGGGCGTCATCATCCGCGGCAAGAAGGTCAAGATCAACAGCGGCGGAAGCCCGGGCGAGGGCACGGGCGCCCAGCCTGAGCCGCCGCCCGAGGCCATCGAGGCGGTGATCATCGATCCGGCCAACACCCCGAAGAAGGCCAAGCAGTCCAAGCCCGTCAAACCCGAGAAGCGCAAGGCCCCGGCCGCCTCTGCCCCGCCCAAGCGCACCGCGCGAAAAGCGCCCAAGCGCCGCCGAACGCCGCAGCCCCCCGCGCCAGCGGGCTGTCCGGGCAGGGCTCGGGCGGGCCATCCCGTGGACGTCATCGGCGGTGCGATGTTCACCACGCCCGCCATCGATTTCGAGGGACAGGGGCCGCAGCCCGTGCAGTGGACGCGCACCTACTGCACCTCGGCCGCGGATCGCGAATGCGGCATCGGCTTCGGCTGGGGCCATCCCTACGGCTGGCTGGCCGAGGAGACCGACGAGGAGATCGTGGTCTACGACGGCGAGGGCGGCGAGATCCGCTTCCTCAAGCCGTCCGAGGGCGAGACCGTGCTGGCGCCCTTTGGCCGCAGCGTACGCCGCGAGCAAAACCGCCTCATCGTGTCCACGCCGGACGGCATCCAGCGGGTGCTCAGGCGGCGCGGACGCGACGTCCACCGCCTGATCGAGCAGATCGACAAATCGGGCAACACCATCGAGGTCCAGTGGAAGCTCAGCAAGGTGGCGACGCTCGTCGACTCGGTGGGCCGCCGCTACGAATGCGAGATCGGCGACCGCCGCGACGTCTGGACCCGGGTTGCCTACGACAGCGAGGGTCAGGAGCATCGCCTGCCCGCCGTCACCTATGAGTACGACGAGCGGGGCGATCTGATTCGGGTAACGGACGCCGCGGGCTTTCGGACCGAGTACGCCTACGACGACGAGCACTTCATGACCGAGGAGCGCCAGCCCGACGGCGTGGTGTACCGCTTCGTCTACGAGGAGGCAGAGGACGGCGTCCGTCGCTGCACCGAGACCTGGGGAGAGCTCGCCGACCGCGACATCCTGACCGAGCTGCGCGGCGAGCCCAACCGCTCACCGACGCGCACGCGCGGGCTCTTTCACACGCGGCTGAGCTATGGCCCCGAGCCGCTGCACACCTCGGTCACCGACGCCGAGGGCGGGCTGCACCTGTACGAGGGCAATGCCTTGGGGCTGGTGGGCAAGTACACCGACCCGCTCGGCAACGTCACGACCACCGAGTACGACAGCCGAGGCAACGTGCTCCAGAGCGTGGATGAGCTCGGCCAGGCGGAGCAGAACCGCTACGACGGCGCTGGGCGCCTGGTGGCCAGCACCGATATTTGCGGCCAGACCACCACGCTCGAGCGCGACCGAAGCGGCCAGGTCGTCGCCACCGTCGAGCCCGACGGCAAGCGCTGGCAGATGGCCTACGACGAGTGCGGGCGACTGACCGAGCGCACCGATCCGAGCGGTGGGAGCGTGCGCTGCGAGTACGACGACGCGGGCCAGGCCGTGCGCACCGAAGGACCCGGTGGCCAGGAGCTCATGGAGTACGACGAGCTCGGCAACCTGGTGGCCATGACGGACGCGAGCGGCGTGAGCTGGCGCTACCAATACGATCCCTTCGGGCTGCCCACGCGCGTCGAGTCGCCGACTGGCGCCGTCTACCAGCTCGAGTACGATGCGCGCGGCTACCTGGTGCGCGAGGTGGGGCCCACGGGCGAGAGCACCGAGCGCAGCTTCGACGGCGCGGGCTACCTCGTGCGCGAGGTCGATGGCCGCGGCAAAGCCACCCGCTCTCGCTACCTCGCCGAGGTCTTGCTCGAGCGGGTGCTGCCCGATGGCGCCAAGCTGCGCTATGGCTACGACGCCTTGCTGCGCCAGCGCTCGATCGAAAACGCCGCGGGCGAGCGGCACCTGTGCGACTACGATGAGGCAGGCCGGCTGGTGCGCGAGCAGAGCTTCGCCGGGGTCGAGTCGCGCTTCGAGTACGACCAGGCTGGCCATCTGACGCGGCAGCACGGCTCGGACGAGCAGTGGGTGGTCTACGACTACGACAAGGCCGGCCACATCACCTCGCGGCGTACCAGCACGGGGCAGGCGCACCGCTTCGAGTGGAGCGCGGAGGGCCGCCTGCTATCGGCCCAGAGCGAGGACGTCACCGTCTCGATGGAGTACGACGAGGCGGGCGCGATGATTCGCGAGACCCAGAGCGCCCCGGACTGGCAGTTCGTCGTCGAGCGACAGATGGACGCGCTCGGCTACCTCTCGGCGGTGCGCTACTCGCCAGGTTGGGGCCTGAGCTTCGAGCGCGGCGCGCTGGGGGTGCTGGCGGGCGTGCGCATCCACGACGGCGACGGGTCCGAGCAGCGGATCCGCCTGGGCTCTGACGGCGCGGGCAGCGAGATCGTGATGCGCGAGCCCATCGGGGACGCGCTGGTCATCGAGCGCGACAGCGTGGGTCGTCCCGAGCGCACCCAGGTCTTTGGCGCGGACGGGACCCAGCTCCGCGAGCGGCGCTACCGATGGGCTCGGCCCTTGGGCCTAGGCAAGGTAGTCGACAGCCAGCGCGGCGAGCGAAGCTACCGGCTGGACGACCTCGGCCGCCCGCTCGAGGCGCGGGGTCTCGGCGCCGAGGAGTCCTTCCACTATGCGCCGCAGGGCACGCCGCTTCCGCCCGAGCTTTCGCCCGAGGCGCTGGCTGCGGGAGGCCGACCGCGCTCGCTCGGCGGCGCCACCTTCGAGTGGGACGCCCGCGGCCGGCTGGGCCGTCGGGTGGGCGACCGCGACGAGACGAGCTGGTCGTACGAGTACGATGCCACCGACCGCCTGCTCAGCGCTCAGCGCGGCGACGGCGCTCGGTATCGCTACCTCTACGACCCCATGGGCCGTCGCATCGCCACCATCTCGCCCGACGGGACCACCACCTGGTTCGGCTGGGACGGCAACGCGCCCGTCCACGAGCAGCGCGGCGAGAGCAAGGCCACGCGACGGGTCTTCGACGACGACGGCTACACCCTGCTCGCCGACTGTCCGCCCGAGACGGGCTGGCGGCTGGTAGCCACCGACGCGGCCAGCACCCCGTGGTTCTTCCTCGGGGCCGACGGCAGCCATGCCGAGCTCGATCTATCCACCTGGGGCAAGCTCGCGCGCGCCGAGGGCGAGCCTGGACCGCTGCGCTTTGCCGGTCAGCACGCCGATGACGACACGGGTCTAGTCTATAACCATCAGCGCTACTACGCCCCCGAGCTCGCGCTGTATCTCACCCCGGATCCACTCGGCATCGACGCCACGCTCTTCGACGTGGGCTTCGCGCCCAACCCGACCTGCCTGCTCGATCCCACGGGCATGATCGTCGTGCTCGGCGCCTTCGACGCGATGGCTCGCCGCGCCGCCAGGGCGCGGGATGCGGTGACCCGTCAGAAGGACATCTTGCTGACCACGTTGTCGCACGGCCCGCCTGGCAACTTCGCGACGGCGCGAGCCCTGCAAAACAACCTGACCAAGCGCATCAAGAACGTGGGCCTCGAAAGCAAGATCCAGCAGGTGGTGCCCTCTTGCTTTGCGGGCTTCAGGCCGAGAAGGCTCGGCAGGCTGGGGCAGGCACTCCGTGGACGCAGGGTGCCCGGCGTCGAGAGGATCCGACCGCACGCCTCCGCCGGTTTCCTCGATCGCGTCCTAGGATCGCGGCCGGGCGCCCGCATCGGCAGCTGGCACCTGCCGTCCAGCATCACCGGTCGACAAGGGCTTGCCAATCGCTTCCTGAACCCTGCCGCAGGAGCGATCATGACCAAGCCGAGCGGCGGCGCCCGATAGGAGCCGGTGGCGATGAAACTCCGCGCGCTCGTCATCTCCGACGACCAGATGAAGGTCTTCGCGGCGGAGGCCCGACGGCGCTTCGAAAAGCGGGTCGTCGGGCGCATCCGCAGCGCGTTTCCCGAGCAGGCCGAAGCCTGGGGAGCCGCGCCCTTGGCGCGCTACGCCCGCCGCGGGATCGCGCTGGCCGAGAGCTCGGACATCCGCCAGCGAGGTCGCATCACCGAGCTGGTCCTGCTCATGTTCGAGACCGCCTATGACCCCGACGCCCGTGGGGACCAGGCCTGGCTCGCGCCCATACTGGAGGACGACTCGCTCCACCCGGCCGACAAGATCCGCCGAGCCAGGGTAAGGGCCGCCCTACTGGGAACGCTGGACCATGACGAGTAGCAAGCGCTCAAGCCCTCTGCTCGGCAAGGCCATGGCGGCCTTCCAAGACGCCCACGGCGACGCGCTTCCCGCGGATGCCCGCGGCAAGAGCTACGCCCAGCTCAGCGAAAAGCACAAGGCCGAGGTGGACAAGATCGCCGGGCACATCGCTGAAAAAGAGGGGATCGATCTCGGCGGCAAAGCCCAAAAGGGCAAGGCCTCGCCCCCCGCCGAAGGCGGATCGGCCCAGGGAACCCCGGAGCAGACCGCGGCTCCCTGCCCGGCGGCCGAGGGGGAAGCGCCCGTCACCGACGGACCGGAATACGACGAGCAGACCTGGTCCAGACCGCCGAACGATCAGCAGGCGAACTGCTACGCCTACGCGATGAATGCCAAGCCGGGCGAGGGCGAGAGCTGCCCTTGGCCGGGCGAGAAGTCCGGCTGCAAGGTGAAGCGACCGTTTTCGCCAGGACCGATCACGGACGCCATGCTCAAGGACGGCGGCGGAGACATCATGGTCGCCGAGCAGTGCCCCTACCAGAAGAAGAACAATCTGCCACCGCCCCAGAAGAAGGGATACTACCTGGTAGCGATGGTGACGACCGCCCACGATCCCAACGCCAAGTCGGGCATGGCGGCGCTCAGCTCCGACTTCCATTTCTATCGGCAGGATGCCGACGGCGGCTGGTCGCACAAGATCGGCCTTTCGCCGAGCCGCGTCGATGCCAACGGTCTACCGATCCGCAATCCCCAAACCTGCGGTCGTCGCTACGATCGCGAGATCCCCGGCTTGGGCCGACGGGTCAAGGAGTACACCGAGTTCGGCGGGTACTTCTACGTAAAGAAGGGGGGCGTCCGGGTCTGATGGAGATGCCATGCCAGAAGCTGCACGGGTAAGGGACAAGCACAAGTGCCCCTTGGTCGATGCCAAGCCCCACGTGGGAGGGGTGATCTCGCTCGGCTGTAGCAGCGTGATCATCGGGAACCGATCCGCGGCCCGCAAGGGAGATCCCGCGCTCTGCGGGGGTCCGCCGCTGCCCGACCTCATCGACGACGGCTCGCCCACGGTCATCATCGGCGGGGAGCTCGCCGCCCGCAAGGGCGACCCCATGCAGCACAAGGGCGGGAAGATCAGCTCCGGCTGCTCTACCGTCATCATCGGCGATCCGGCCTGGGCAGGCGCCAAGATCGAGGCCTCCGTCGAGGGCGCGGCCTTCTGCGAGTTCTGACCTGGCGAAGACCCGGACGGGGCGTCCGGGACGGAGGCGGCCGAGCAGCCATCGGCCGCGGGCGAGGCTGGCGCCCGTCGGGCCGAGGCGAGCGAGCAGCGGCAGGCGCGTAGCAACGCCTCGCAGGCAGGCACCCCCTTCGTCGAAACCTGAGGCCAAGCGAGCCAACGAGGAAAACGATGGCCACGGACCAAAGACCGAGCGTGCTCGAGCTACTGCGCGGGCAAGGACCAAGGCTCTACGCGCTGCTCGACGCCGCGCGCGACGAGCGCATCGTGGAGCTCTTGGAGCTGTCCGAGCTGCGCCACGAGTCGCTGTACGACGGAGAGCAGGCGGACGTGGTCGCGGACTGGGGTCCGTGGTTGGTGGAGCTGCCCCCCGACGCGGCCCTGCTCGAGGAGCTGGTGGCGGAGGGATGGGGCGAGAGCTGGGGCGTGTATCTGACCAGCTCGCGCCGCTTCAACGCGGTGCGCCGCCACTTCCGACAGTTCTTGGTGGTTCGCACCGAGCAGGAAAAGCCGCTGCTGTTTCGATTCTACGACCCGCGCGTACTGCGGGTATTTTTGCCGATCTGCACCGCCCGGCAGACAAGCTTGCTCTTTTCCGACGTGCAGAGCTTCTTGCTCGCCGACGAGGAGCCAGCCACGCTCTTGCGCTTCACCGCGGGTCAGACGCCAGTCAAGGAAGAGCTGGCGGTCCGCTGGTAGCGCGGGCCACATCGACGAGCTGGACCATCGTCGGCAGCACGGGGCTATAGCCCACGTTGGGTCGCCCGGGGCCGCCCGGCTTGCCCGTGAAGATGCCGCTCGTGGCCGCCTCTAGCCAGCTCGCCAGATCGCACGGTCCAATACCATAGAACGGATCGCAGTAATCGGCGCCCAAGCGCACGAGGAAGTGGCTGCGCGCCACGGCGGCCGGCCTGGCGTTGAAGGCCACGGGCGGCGGCGGCTCGGGGCGGCAGGTCTTGTCGAGCTCGTGGGTGAGCTTCTGCGGATCGGTGGCCGACGAATCGAACTGCCAGCGGCCCATCAGCAACGCCGCACCGCCGCCGCTCGCTCCGGCATCGTCATGGACCGTCACGCGCACGACGGCGGCCGAAGCCACCCCGTGGGTGCGCAGCATGTCGGTAAACAGCTGTGCCCACCCCTCGCTCGGCGCGGCTAGTGGGCCCTTGCCCGCGGCCTGGGAGAGCATGGCGGAGGTCGACTCGAGGCCGCCATCGGGCGAGGCGCCAAAGGTCAGAAGCTCGTCGTCGACCTGGCGTCGCACGGGCTTTTGGGCCAATGCCTGCACGATGCCGCGAGCCAGGGCGGGCTCGTCGGTTGCCCCTTGGCTCGGCAGGCAGGACAGATGCGCCAGCGTCCAGAGCACGGGCTGGCCGGCTGGCGGATCGCCGAGCAGCACGTAGAGCAGGTGGTCCGTCTTGCCCGCGCTGCTCCAATCGGCTCCCTCGGGCCGACACAGCCATTCGATGAGCAATGGGTCGTGGCAGGCAACCTCCGCGGGCAAGGGCAAATCGCTCGCCATCGCGACCACCACCTCGCGGTCGTCGGGCGCCACATCCACCTGGGCGCGGAAGCGGAGCCCGAGCCCCGTGTGGCCGTGGATCTCCACCCGCTCTCGCCGAGCCGGGGGGCGGAGGACATCGAGCCTGACGCGTAGCTCGATCCGCTGGCCGCGCGTATAGCAGACCGGGCTCTGCAAGCCGCGCTGTGGGCCGTCTCGCTCGCCCTCATCGAAGAGCCATTCGGGCTCGGCAAAGTCGTAGCGCCGATCGGCCGACAGCGGGTGATGGCCCACAAAGCTGACGGCTTGGACCTGGAGGTCGACGTGCTTCGACGCCAAGGGCTGCGCGAGCTTGCCCGCAGTGCCGTCAGAAGCGTAGCGGGCGCGGCTCTCGTGCAGATGGTGGTGGCTCGGCACGGCAGGGCTCGGCTGCGCGGGGGCGGTGGCAGCGGGCGTGGCGGCGCGGCGCTCGAGCGCTTCCTCCAGCACGGTTTGGATCCGGTCGTCGGGATCGGCAAGGGCCAGATCGGCCAGGATGGCGGCGGCCCAGTCGAGCTCGGTATCGAAGTCATGGCCCAGCAAAAAAGCGACCTCTAGGTACGCGAACACGCCCCGCTCGGAGGTGATCTCGTGGCGGGCGGCTCGCTTTGTCCCCTGCCGCACTGCCTCGCGAGCGGCCCCGGGGCCGAGGGCACCCACGGCCTCGGGAAAGAGCCCCGCCAGGTGAGACAGCAGCCGAGTCTCGAAGCTGTGCTGCGCGGCCTGCGCCAGCGCATCCCGTTGATGATCGAGAATGGTTATCATCGTCCTGGGCGGTACGGGGTCATGGTCACCGCGCGTCTTTGCGACGCCGAGAAGCACTGTGCGCCAGCGGCTCGGTTCGGGCAAGCGCGATGATGCGGAGCGCCAGTGGGGACGGCTCGTCCGGCTCCTGTCGCTCGTGGAGCTCGGCGATGAGCCGCACGTCGATGCGTTGGAAAAGCGGCAGCGACTCGGCCAGGGTAGCGGGCAGGTAGGCCGACAGCTCCCCAGGCTCGTCCTCGGTACCGCGCTCGGGCCGCAAGCGCGCACAGATATGGGGCTCGCCAAAGACTACGCGCTGGCTATAGCGGCGCGCCTCGAGCAGGCTGCGGCTGGCGTGCGTATCCACGTACAGCTCGCCCAAGGAGGGCTCGGCCTTGGCAAAGGCCTCTGCTAAACGGCGACGCAAGCTATCGGCCAGCGGGCCTGGCAGGGGAGCATCGCTGCTCGTGAAGGCGCGCACCGTCTCGGCCGTTTTCTGCAGCTCGGCGTCGGTTTTGGCAAAGGGGGCGACCAGCGACAGCGCGAGCTCGAGCCACGGCAGCGGGTCGAAGCGCAGCGCGAGCTCGCCCCAGCCGAGTAGCAGCGGCGGGACGAGCTTGCCGTCATCGCGTACCGCATACAGCAAGGCATAGCGGTCGACTGGCAAGTCGTCGGTGCCGCGGACCAGCACCTCGAAGACCTCTGGGCCCAGCTCGTGCGGGTCGTCCTCGCTCGGCTCCATGTCCTCGCAGACGGGCTCATCGTCCAGCGCGTCGACGATCTCGCGCCAGCGGGAATAGGTGCGAACGCGCAGGCACCGCTCTGGGTCGAACCACAACAGCTGAACGGCCTGCCGCTCGGTGGCCGCCTCACGGGCCTTGGCCGAGACCTGCTGCGTCGCGGCTTCTCGGGAAGCCCGGGGCGCGCTCTGCTCGACCATGTCGCGCACGCGCGCGGCCACCGCCCGACCCAGCGCAGCGCTCACCCCTGGCTCGGGCGCGGCCCGGGCTTGCGGTACCGGAGCCGGGGGCTGGGGCTCGGACCGGCTACGCGCCCACGGAGCGCCTGGCACGGCACGGCGCGGCCGGGAATCGGGCGCATCCGCGGCCGACGCCTGGGAGATCTCGAAGGGAGCACCTAGGTCGGCGCTGGCCGGTGGCGGCTTGGAATCGGCCGCCACGGTGCCCGTCATCCCGGTTTTGCGCAGGCTCGCCAGCGCGGGCACGCTCACGGGCGCCTTGGCCGACGGGGCATCGATCGGAGCGGCCTTGGTCACGAGCTGGCCGTCGAGCCGCAATCGGCCGCGCAGCCGGACCGCTTCGAGCACGTCGAGGCTCCCGAGCGGCGCATCCGCCCGCCACAGCAGCCCGCACCGCTGTCGGTCCGTGTCGATGTGCAGTAGATCGGCCTTGAGCTTGAGCCTCTCGGTCCCCTCGCCGCCGTCGGCCCCGCCGAGCTCGAGCTCAGCGCTCAGCGCGGGAAGCTGCGTGCGAAGCTCCAAGAGCCGAGGATGCAGACCCGTGAGCTCGAGCCACTCGGTGCCGCGCAGGCTCTCGAGCTGCTGGTCGTCGGGTGCGCACTGGAAGTAGTCCCAGTCGAAGCCCTCCGGGATCTCGGCTACGCGCCGCTCGAACTCCTTGGCCGAGAGCTCGCCGAGCAGCGCCCGTCGCACGGGGAAGGCGCGGGGGATGGGGCCGAAGCCCGCAGCGGTGCCGCTAGGATCGGCCGGATCGACCACGTTCGGCGGCTTTCCGCGACCACCTAGACCCACGCCAAAGGGGTTGCGGTCGAAGCCCATGCCCCCGAGCGCCCGCTCGTAGCCCAGCGCCATGGTCTTGAAAGGGGCAGGCTCGGCGTCGGCCTCACTGCGGTCGCCGATGACGTGCACGGTCTTGTCGAGCAAAGCGCTCGAGCCGCGCGCGATGCGCAAGGTGACCGGCAAGGTCGCAGCACCACCTGGCGCATAGGCGTGACCCGTGAGCACCACGTCCACGCGCCGCAGCCGGGCGGCCGTCTCGCTCGGGCCGAGCAGGCCGCGCATGGGATGGCCTCGGGTGTGCTCGTCGGCGAGGCGAATCGGGTCGGGCTCGACCACGGGCATCGGCCCATCGGGGGCAAAGGCCATCGTGGCCTTGACGATGGCGGTCAGCCTGAACTCGCCCCGGTGGCGCCACAGCACCGCACCCACGGCGACGGGGCCGTCGGCAACGACGGAAACTGGCCAGTGCTGCTGCTCGCCCATGAATTCGTTCTCTCGATCGATCGCTCCTCGCCCGTCCCTGGCGCGCTCAGGCTCGCATGGTCGACATCCGTCCTATGGCCACGACGCGCAATGCGCCCGGGTGCGGCTCCTGCTCGTCCTGCCTGAGGTGCAGCTCGCCCAGAAGGCGCACGTCGAAGCGGGGGGCGAGCGGCAGGTGCTCGGCCGCTGCGCACGGCAAGTAGGTCACGATGGCGGCCGCCGCCTCGGGCCCCGATTCGTAGGGGCAGAGACGCGCGCAGACGTGCGGCTCGCCCAGCACGGTGCGCATTCGATACTGCCTCTGCTGGAGCATCACCCGCCTGGCATGGCCGTCCAGCTCGGCGGACGGGAAGACGCGGTCGCCCTCAGCAAAGGCATCCCGCAGCTCCGCGGTCATCTCGGCTGCCACGGCCGCGGGCAGCGGCGGCGCGTCCAGCGCCTCGTCCACGGCGGCCACCACCTCCCTCAGCTGCTCGTCACCAGCAGCGTCAGGCCTGACGAGATCGACGGTCGCCTTTAGGATCTGCGCTTCGTCAAAGCCCATCTCCAGCTCGCCCGCCGTCAATACCAGCGGCGGAAAGAGCTTGCCATCCTGCTTGACGGCGTCCGACAGCGCGGCCTCGAGCGCCTCCAGATGGGTGACTGGCGCCCGCGCCAGCAGCTCGAATACCTCGTTGCGGCTCTCGGCCTGGTCGTCGTCGCCCGCCGCTGCATCAAGGTCCACATCGGCGGCCCGGTCGGAGATGGCGGCGATGATCGGGGCCCACGCCTCCACGCGCCGCAAGCCGGAGGTCCGCGTCGGGTCGTGCCACAGAAGGCTGGTCGCTCGCACCGTTCGCGGGGCGTGTTGTACGGCAGAAGGCAGCCTGGCCGCGGCGGGCCGCGGTTTTCCGGCTGCATCGCGCTCAACCGCGGCCGCCGGACTGCTCGAGCGGCCGAGCGAAGGGCTGACCGAAGGGGCCCGCTTGCTCTTGCCATCCGTGGCCGAGGCGGCTGCCCAGGGGCTCTGCCCAGGCCGCGGCAAGGCGGAGCCATCGGCCGAAGGGTCGACCGCCGCGCTCGAGCCCGCGGGACGCGGACTGGGCGACGCTGCTGCGCCCGAGCCCGCGGGACGCGGACTGGGCGAGGCTGCCGCGCTCGCCGCAGCTCGACCGACGGCGCGTCCAAGGGCCTTATGGGCGTCTTGCGGCTCGTCGGGCTCGGGCGCCAGGCTCAGCGTGGACTCGTATAGCCCGGTCGGCGCGACCACCCCCGAGGTCTTGGCGCGGGCTCGCGCCCAGGGAGCGCCTGGCAGGTCGGCATCGGGCGACTTCGACGAGGGCCCGTCGGCAAGCGCATACGGCGCCGACGGCGTCGAGCCACGCTCGGCCTCGGACGAGAGCATGGGGTAAGGGGACGTCTGCGGAGGGGCGTCCGAATCCTCCTTGGCCGCATCGGATGGGGAGGAGTCGGGCGCACCGCTTCGAGGCTGTGCGCGCTCGAGCTCGGCCGCGTCCGGCCAGTCGATGGGCCGCTCGGGTAGCTCGAGGGCCCCCACCACTACCAGGCCTTGGGTAGACGGCACATCCGCGACCGGAAAGCTGCCGCGCCACAGCAGCGCGCAGCGCTCTCGGTCCGCGTCGATGAGCAGGGTGTCGGCCACGAGCGACACCTGCTCGGGCGCGCTCGAGGACGCCAAGGCGTAGACGCGCGCCTTGGCGCGGACATCGGGTAGGCGCATGCGAACGGTGGCCAGGGTCGGATGGATCCCCTCGAGCGCGATCCACTCGTCGCCCTGCAGCCGGTCGATGCGCTGGTCCTCTGGCGCGGCCTGGAAGTAGCTCCAATCAAAGCCTGGCGGGATCTCGGCAACGCGCTGCTCAAGCCGCGCCCGCGGATAGCCGCGGAGCAGCTTCTTTCTCACGGGAAAGGTGCAGGGAACCGGGCCGAAGCTGGCAACCTTGCCCGCCTGGTCGGGGTAGAAAACATTGGGGACCTTGCCCTCGCAGCCGCCCTTGCCCACACCCAAGGGATTGTCGTCGCAGCCGATGCCGCCCCAGGTTCGCGCGTAGATGAGCGGCAGGCGACGAAAGACCGCGGGCTCTGCCGATTCTTCGGTGCGGTCGCCACACACGACCAGCTTCTTCCGCAGCAGAACCTCGTCGTCACGCTCCACGGACAGGACGATGCTCCGCTTCCTGGCTCCCTCGGGCGCGCGCACGCTGCCGGTCAGCAGCACATCGGCCCGCTGGAGCTGCGGCGCCGTCTCCCGTACGCCCCAGCGGCTGCCCAGCAGGTCCTCCTGCTTGTCGCGGGTCCGCAGCGGCTCGGGCGAGAGCAGGGCCATGGCGGCATCGGTCGCAAACGCGAAGGCCGCTTTGACGATGACCGTCACGCTCGTCTGCCCCCCGCTGCGCCACAGGACCGTGCCGACCGCGACCGGGCCGACCGGTCGGACGCGCACGGGCCATGCTTGGGTCGGATCCACCGCGCTCGCCCTCAAGCTGGCAGCCGAGCCGGCCATCCAACGCCAAAGGCGATGTCGGGCTGCTCAGGCCGCTGGGTGGTCACCATCACGTCCCCCTCGCTTCCGCCTCTGCACCGTGAGCTGCCATCCTGGCTCAGTCGAGCGCCGAAGTCCAGACCGCCCGCGGGGGATGGGGGCGTCGGCTCCGGGGAGCAGGGCCCCCTATGCCGGGGCCTGCCAAAACAAAAAATGCTGGCATTTCGCCCGGCGCGAGCGTAACCCACACCCGTTCGGCTGGAACAAGGAGACTCTTACTATGAACTGGCGAAGGTTTGCTCTTTTCGCAGCGCTCTCGGGCACGCTGGCCATTGGTGCGTGCGACTCCGAGGAAAGCGACGACGACGACGACGGGACCAGCAGCGGCACCGCGGCCGGGTCCACCACGGGCACGGGCACGGGAACCGGCACGGGCTCGGGCTCACCCAGCGGCTCGACCACGGGCACGGGCACGGGAACCGGCACCACCACGGGCTCTGGCGGTGGCGGCGGTGATGGCGGTGGCGGTGGCCAAGGCGGCGGAGGCGGCGCGGCCGATTCCGGTCATGTCTGCGCGGACCCCGCCGATGTATCGGACGCGCAGAGCTGGCCCTACGAGCTCACCGGAACCTTCGACGACGACACGGGTCCCTTTGGCGACTGCATCGAGAACATCGACGAGCCCGCCAACACGGTCTGGTTCGCCTACACGCCCGCTGCGGACGGCACCTACTGGATCTACGCCCAGAACAACACCGACACCAATGCCTATTCAGGTATGTCGGTCTTCGAAGGGCTGGACTGCGATCCCTACGGCACTGAGATAGCCTGCGGCGAGTTCGGCGGCACGGGCGCTCTGCTATCCGCCGAGATGACCAATGGTCAGCCGTACCTGATCCAGTTCCACACCGACGGTGAGGACTACACCATGGTGGATCCGGCGATCACCATCGAGCTCGAGGCCGAGCATGGCCAGACCTGCGCCGATCCCGAGGATCTGTCGGGCGTGACCGAGTGGCCGCACCAGATGTGGGGCGTGTTCGACGACGATCCCACGGCCACGGGCTCGTGCGTTGACGATGATCACTTCAACGCGGTGTGGCTGTCGTACCAGCCGGCGAGCGCGGGCACCTACCGCGTTATCGCCGTCAACGGCACCGGCACCTACGCCTACTCACGCCTGGCGGTCTTCACGGGTCTCGAGTGCGACCCCTATGGCGACGAGCTGGGCTGCGCCACCGCCGACACCTACTACGTGGCGGTCACGGGCCTCGAGCTGACGGACGGGGAGGACTACCTCATCCTGTTCCACACCGACGGCGACGACTACACGATGGAGCATCCCGCGATCATCATCGAGCCCGACGATCCCGAGACCGAGTGCACCAACTGGGTCGACGACGACTGGGACAACATGCCCGACTGCATCGATCCGACCGACTGCCAGACCCTGGGAGACTGCACGCCCGGCAGCGAGGCCTTGGGCGACGCCTGCACGCAGCATAGCGACTGCTCCACCAACGCTGGCAACGACCCGATGTGCGCCGACGAGGCCAACACGGGCTTCCCAGGCGGCATGTGCACCGAGGGATGCGACCTGAACAACGATGACTGCGGCGACGACGGCATCTGCGCGGCCCAAGGCTGGGCCAACGACACGGGCGCCTGCCTGAAGCTGTGCCCGAACGGCGACGACGACTGCCGGACTGCGGACGGCTACTCCTGTCAGTACTCCAGCGGCTTGGACACCGATATCTGCTGGCCAGAGTAAGGCGCAGCAAGCCCGGGCCGCTCGGACCGCGCTAACGCGCTAGCTCGAGCGGCCCGCTGACGAAGGCGGTATGGCCCTGGCGGTCGTGCCGCCTTCGCGCTTTTGTCGGCCCACTCTCCAAACGACAACCGGGGAGCGGGACCCGCCGCGGGCGCGAGTCAGTACGGCACTTCCTTGAAAAAGGCGACGCCGTGCCCCGTCGGCGCCGTCACGATCAGGAACACGTTGTTGTTGCTCCACAGCAGCATCTCGGGGTTGCCCTGCACGTGCGTCACCGTGCCGATGAGCTTGCCGTCCTGGTCGCGATAGGGGCGCTCGGCCACGGGAATGCTCGGGGCTTCCCGACGGATCTGGGAGACCATCAGCGCTGGCTTGGCCGCCGCCTGCGCCGCGCTGGCATAGGCGATGAGGATGTGCTTGACCTCGGTGCCCGAGCCTTGCGCCCGGTACTTCAGACCCAGGGAATCGACCGAGCCCGGGCGGAACTCGCCATCGGCCACGTCGGTCTGGGTGGCCACGAGGTGGTAGGGGCCGACATCCCGCCTGACCATGGACCGGAGCGAGCCCGAGCGCGGTGCCGCGCTTGGCCCCGAGCCCCGCGAGGGCCCCGAGGACGACGAGCCCTGCATGGCCAGGAGCACGACCACACCCACGACGGCGACCACTAGCAGCAGCCCAACGCAGCCGGCCGCACCGCAGCCGAGGGCTATCTTGGAACCGCCGTCACCGCGAGATGGCCCCGCCCCGTAAGGCGCGGCGCCTCCCATTCCCGGTCCGGCCATGGGCCCGGCCGCGCCCATCGGCACCGAAGGTCCAGGCCCGCCAAAGCCGGGCGGCGCGCCACCGTGCCCAGGCGGCGCTACTGCGCCAGGAGGGCCAGGCGGCGCTGCCGCGCCAGGAGGGCCAAAGCCCGAGCCCCCTGGCGAGGCGCCCACGCCCGATCCCCCTGGTGGGACGCCAACGCCCGAGCCGCCTGGCGGCGGGCCGAAGCCGCCTGGCGGGCCAGCAGCTCCAGAAGCGGCGCCGCCCGATGCTGCGCCAGGGCTGCCCCAAGAAGCCGCAGCTCCGCCAGACGGCCCGGCCGGAGCGCCCGCGCCAAAGCCCGGGCTTGCGCCTGGGGGAGACGGCGATGGAGGCGACGGCACCTGCAAAGCCTCGGGCGGCGGCTCACCGATCTCGGTGGGGCTCACACCTGCCACCGTGGGCTTGTCCTCCCCGACCACCGGTCCGCCGCAAACAAAGCAGATCTCGGCCCCGTCCGGAGCTTCGTGCCCGCACTTCGAACAACGAGAGGCCATCACGCACCCCCGCCCGGTTGCGGCGAGCCCGAGTCGGTCGCCTTCGGGTCTGCTTCGTCAGCCGCCCGCGCCTCGCTCGACGCTGGCGGTCCAGGGACGGCGGGCGCGGGCTGGTCCGCGCTCGCCATCGCCCCCTTCAGCGCCAGCACAGCCGCCCGCAGCTGCTCGACCTCGCCGTCGCGCGGCTGGGCGGCCACGGGCTCGCCGTGCTGGCTGACCCGATACTTGGCCAGCGCGAGCTGCACCTGCCGATTGTGTAACCCCCGCAGAGCCCGAACGCGACCGAGCTGACCGCGGAACAGCGCCTTGAGGTAGGCCAGATCGCGCCGAAAAACGCTCTCGAGAAGCTCCAGGTCCTCGGGGCTCACCGCGCCCCCAGCGGCCTCGGCAGGAAGCTCCTGGCGGATGGCCCGCTTCTCGCGGGCAAGGGCGATCGCCATAACGCCCCCCACCACGATGACGGGCAAGACCAGCGCCAGCCAGGCCCGCAGCAAGCTCTCCGTGCCGCCCGCCAGCGGGTTGCCGTGGCGCAGATGCTCCCAGCCCGCGTGGGCGGACACGGCGGCGGCGTAGCCCATCACGGGGTACAGCACCCGCCGGAGGGGCGAGCGGGCATAGATGGCCGCCGCAAAACCGATGCCGATGAGCGCGCCAAAGACCCCGTCGGCCAAGCCGCGCAGGGCGATGGTGCCCACCGAGGCCGCGCCCCTCATCCCGACTACCGTGGGCAGCGGGCCGACCAGCAGATCCTCGATGAAGGCCTCTCCGGTCGCATAGCCCAGACCGCCAGCCACGCCGTAGACCACCCCGTCCGTCAACCCGTTGATCTCCGACCAACCGCGCCGCAGCGCCAGCGCCGTGAGCACGCCCACGCCTGCGGCGATGGCAACGAACCGCGCGAGCTCATTGGTGAAGGCGATCACGTTGAGGTCGATGAGACCCGGCATGAGCAAGCGCTGCACGCAAGCCGCGAGCGCGCCGAAGCCGAAGAGCATGCCCACCGCCCACAAGGGCTCTTTCTCGTTTAGGTCGACGAGCCGGATGACCACCAGGTAGACGAAGGCGATCACGATCGTCAGCGCCAGGGTGGAGGCGTGTACGGGCATGGGTTCACCCCTCTTGGTCGCCGCGGAACCGCACCGCAGCCCGAGTCGCATCATCCGGCGCCCTCGGGGGAAGATCAAGGGCTTCGACCGAGACGGACGTGGTAGGCTGACAGTCACCTCGCGATGCGTCAGTGGAGCAACGCCGCCAAAGTGGGCGCGATGACCATCGCGCTGTGCGCAGCCCTGTACCTGGGCTACCGATACATCTCGCCAGAGGCGGGCACCGAGGGCGGCTACCGGGTCTGGGCCTACGTGCCGGATGTCAGCGGCGTGGCGCCCCGTTCGCGGGTCACCGTCCAGGGCGTGCAGGTGGGCGTGGTCGAGCGCATCTGGCTCGACCAGGGCAAGGCCCGCGTCGACGTCCGCATGAAGCCCGAGGTCAAGCTGTACGAGGATGCGGCCATCGGCAAGCGCGCCTCCAGCCTCATCGGCGAGTTCTTCATCGTGCTCACCCCAGGCACCGAGCAGGCGGGAAAGGAGCTGGGCGACAACGACCAGATCACCCACCTGCTGGAGGACGCCAGCTTGCAGAAGCTGCAGGAGCAGCTCAGCGAGATCCTCAAGGACGTGAAGTCCGTCACCGAGACGCTGCGGGAGACGGTGGGCAGCGAAACCGGCCAGCAGCAGATCGCCGACATCCTGAAGAACGTCGCCGACGTGACCGAGCAGGTCGCTTTGGCCGTGCGCGAGAACCGCGAGTCGGTGCGCGATGCCCTGGCCAACATCCGCGGCATCACCGGTCAGGCGCAGCCCGAGATCGCGGAGATCCTGAAGAACGTCCGCCAGGTCACGGAGGACGTGCGCGATCTCTTGGCCAAGGCAAAGGTGCCCGAGGAGGAGTCGGGCGAGCTCCGCAGCGCGCTGGAGCGGGTCAACCGGGCCAGCGCCAGCTTGGAGTCGGTGCTCGAGCACGCCGACAACATCGCCGCCCGCATCGACGAGGGGAAGGGAACCGTCGGCCGGCTGACCAAGGACGAGACGCTGATCAACGAGGTCGAGACGGTGGTCGAAGGCGTGGGCGACTACGTCGGTGGGCTGAACCGCCTGCAGACCATCGTGGGGCTGCGCACCGACTACAACTTCCTGGCCAACACCGTGAAGAGCTACGTGCAGCTTCGCCTGCAGCCGGCCGAGGACAAGTACTACTTGATCGAGGTGGTCAACGATCCGCGCGGCAGGACCACCTTCGAGCAGGTCGACGTCGACACCACCAACCCCAACGACCCGCCGCACTATCGCGAGATCCGCACGGTGACCACCAACGCCTTCCGCTTCTCGGTGCAGATCGCCAAGCGGATGGGGCCGTTCACCGGTCGCTTCGGCATCCGCGAGTCGACTGGCGGTATCGGCCTCGACTTCCACCTGCTGGACGACCGCTTCGAGCTGCAGCAGGATCTATTCGGCTTCGGCGAGGAGCTGTCTATGCGTTGGCGGCTGTCGCTGTCCTACGAGTTCATCAGCAAGCTCTGGCTGCTTGGCGGGATCGACAACATCCTCAACGACGACCGCCGCGACTACTTCGTCGGCCTGCAGCTACGCTTCAACGACCAGGACCTGAAGACCATCCTCCCCTTTGCGCCGACGGGCATGTAGCCGCTACCGACTCGCTCGGGCCGACCAGCTGATGGCGCCGCCTTCGACCACGCCCGGCCACGAGTCGACGTACTGCGACCGCTCGCCCGGGGCGGAGATGTCGATCCAAAACACCTTGCCGTGGCCGCGGGTGCGCACGTCCACGTGGACGAAAGGCTTGTTGGGATAGTAGCCGCAGCCCACGTCGGGCAGCGTGCGACAGAACTTGAACAGCTCCTCGTTCGGGACGCCGTGGACGGCGATGTCGGCAGCGCGGCCGAGCCAGTGTTGGCTGTTGCGAGTGCCCGCGGGTGGCGGATCCGGCGCTGGACGATAGCCGCTGTAGATGTAGATGCCGCGGTAGGGGAACTCGTCGGCAATGGACTGTAGGGCCCAGAGCAAGCGCGGGTTGACGAGCCGGATGCCCGCGACCCACTCGCCCATGCGGCCGCCCGGATCGGGCAGCTCGGGCAGCTCTCCGGGATGCTCCACGCCCACGGGGCGGGCGAGCAACGACAAGCGGTCGACCGCGCCTGGCGGCACCGAGCCATCGCAGCGAACGAGCCGGAAGGCATCGTGCTCTCGACCGTGCCCCATGATGCGAACCTTTCGAGGACGGCACTGCCATGCCGGAATGGGGCGCTCGGGGGGTGCCAGAGCGGCCCACAGCTTCTCGAAAGCTCGTGCGGGGAAGCCAACCTGGGGCGAGCAGTCGCCGCCACGGCCGCAGCCGCTCGAGGCAATCGCCGCTTGGGCCCAATCGCCATCCAGGGCCTGCAGCCAACGCGGCACGAGCTCCGGGTCGATGGAAAGCCGCGTTGGCGCCATCGAGGTCGGCTGGCCCGCGGAATCGGTAGGCGGCCACGGCTGGAGCACGTGCCTGCTCGGCGGGACGGCCGGCCAGCCTGGGCGTGGGCCGAGCACCACCACATCGAGCCGCGCATCGGTCGAGGCTTGCTCAACCGATCGCCCGTGGGCGAGGGAGGCCTCGGGGAACGCTCCCTCGAGCCACACGCTGAGCGGCGATCGCTGGGGCTGGTAGGTCCACCAGGGGCGAAAGCGCCAACGCCCGCAGGGCCCTTCGCGCCAGCGGACGAGAAAGCTGGCGGGCGGCCCAGCCGCGTAGCGGAACGGCGCGAGCAGCACGAGGGAGGGCGAGTCGTCAAGCCGCAGCGGCCCGGGCCGAGGCGGGCTCGCGCTGCGCTCCTCGGCGTCGGTGCCAGCTCGAGCCTGCGGCATCGACGCCAAGGCCAGAGTCGCGGCCACGCCGAGGGAAATGCCGTACCGCCGATAGCGCTTGTCGCGGAGCATGTTCGCTCACTTGGGCTCGATCCCGCAGGCGCGCACACACACCGCGGGATTTTGCAGCGTACGAGTCCCGCGGCCGGACAGCAAGCCTCGCCGCACGGCCCGCTTCCGCCAAGGCGCCCACGGCGGCAGCGCGCTCGAGCGCTACGGTCGGCTCACGACGACCGCTGGCCAATCACGGGGCCACCGAGGACGCGGCCGAGCTCCTCGGTGGCAAGCGCGCCCGAGCGCAGCAGCCGTGGCGGCGCGTGGGTCAAGTCGATGATCGTGGACTCGGCCGGCCGGCCCGCGCGCGGCAAGGGCACGGGGCCAGCATCGATCACCAGGTCGATCGCGCCGCCCAGCGAGCGCAGCGCCTCATCGCCGCTGCGGGCTGCGGGCTCGGCGTGCCGATTGGCGCTCGGCACGGCCAGGGCGAAGTCGCAAGCCCGCAGCAACGCAAGCGCCGCTTTGTGGGCGGGAACGCGCAGCGCCACGGTGCGGCCGCCCGCGGTCAGCTCGTCGATCGCCAAGGGCGAGCGCTCCACCACTAGGGTCAGCGGCCCAGGCCAGAACCGCTCGGCCAGCAGCGCCGCCGCGGTCGGCCACTGCCGCGCCCACGGGCGGGCGTCCTGCGCGGACGGCACCTGCACCACCAAGGGCAGGCTCCTCGGACGAGACTTGGCCTCGTAGATGCGACCGACCGCTCGGGGGTCATCCGCACGCGCCGCCAAGCCGTAGACGGTGTCGGTCGGAAAGGCGACCAAGCCGCCCGCGCGCAACAGCTCAACGGCTCGCCGCACCGCCGCCTGGGTGTAGGGAAGGACTTCAGTGCCCACCGATGTCGTACTCGTCGGCGTCGTCGTACTCGCCCTCGGCCAGGTTGTCGAAGCGGGTGCAGCTCGACACGAAGCGGACCCGTACCTTGCCCGTGGGGCCGTTGCGCTGCTTGGCCACGATCAGCTCGGCCATGCCCTTGGTGCTGCTGGTGTCCGGGTTGTAGTAGTCGTCGCGGTAGATGAACACGATGGTATCGGCGTCCTGCTCGATCGCTCCCGACTCGCGCAGATCGGCCAGGATCGGCCGCTTGTCCTTGCCCGCGCGCGTCTCCACGCCGCGGTTGAGCTGGCTCAGGGCCACCACGGGCACCTCCAGCTCCTTGGCGAGCTGCTTGAGGCCGCGGGAGATCTCGCTGATCTCCTGCTCGCGGCTGGGCGCATCGCGGCGCCCCTGCATGAGCTGCAGGTAGTCGACCACCACCAGGCCCAGAGCCGGGTGGGGCGAGCTGCCGTCGCGGCGGCGACCCGCGTCCGCCTGCAGCCGCCGGACCTTGGCGCGCAGCTCGAGCAGCGTCAGCGCGGGCGAGTCGTCGATCCAGATGGGCAGCGAGGACAGCACCGAGGCGGCATTGGTCAGGCCAGCCCAATCGTTGGGGCCCAAATGCCCCTGCCGCAGCCGGCCGAGATCCACCCGCGCCTCCGCGCAGACCAAGCGGATGGCCACCTGCTCCTTGGGCATCTCCAGCGAGAACACCGCCACGGCCCGACCCGGCTCCTCGGCGGGCTGCTCGACCGAGTCTGCGGCCCCTGGGCCGGACACGTAGGGCCGGGGAGGAGTCGCCACCTGCACCGCCATGTTGAGCACCAAGGCGGTCTTGCCCATGCCAGGACGGGCCGCCACGATCATCAGGTCGCCGCGGTGTAGCCCCGCGGTCTTCTTGTCCAGGTCGACGAAGCCCGTGGGGATGCCGGTAATCTGGTCGCCGCGCTCGGCCGCGGCCGATATCTGCTGGAAGGCCGTGGTCAGCACGTCCTTGAGGGGCAAGACCGTGGTGGTCTCGGGCGTGCGCGAGATGTCGTACACGGCCTGCTCGGCCTCATCGATGAACTCCTGGGTGAGGCCCACGTCGCCGTAGCCCTCGGCGGCGAAGCGCTGACAGGTCGCGATGAGCCGTCGAAGGCGCCACTTCTCCTTGACGGTGCGCGCGTGTGCGGCCACGTGGGCCACGGCGGGCGTGGCATCGACGAGCTGCCCGAGGTAGGCCGCCCCGCCGATCTGCCCCATCCGCTCGCGGGAGCGCAGCGAGGACGCCACGGAGACCACATCGATGGGCGTCCCCTGGGTGAGCAGCTCGGTACAGGTCTCGAAAATGAGGCGGTTGGCATCGCTGTAGAAGTGCTCGGGCTCGAGCATCTCGAGCACGCGATCCAGGGCGTCGCGATCGAGCAACACGGCGGACAAGACCGCGGCCTCGGCATCCAGGTCGTGGGGCGGAACGCGACCCGCCACGACAGGCGGCTCGCGTTGCTCGACGGAGCCGCCGCGTCGGCGTGCGTACTGGGAGGCGGATTGGCTACGCGGCATGGTCGGTGTGGCTCGAGTCCCCAGTTTTTCCCACGGGCGCCCAGAGGTTGTTCACAGTGTTCCAAATGCGCGACGCCCCGCGAGGAAGGGACTCGCGGGGCGTTTGCAGCGTTTATGCTGCATAGCAGAAAACCGCTGGCGGCGCGACGGTCAAACGCGTGCGACCGCCGTGCAAAGGCGCTGCTCGGTCACCCCCCGGGGCAAAGGCTAGCTCAGCCTTCCGCCTTGGCCACCACCTCGACCTGGATGGTCGCGTCCACGCCCGAAGCGATCTTGATCTGGACCGGATGGGTGCCCAGCTCCTTGATCGGCTCGGTCACGATCTTGCGTCGGTCGACGTCGATGCCCTTTTCGGCTAGCGCCTCGAAGATGTCGCGCGAGGTGACCGAGCCGTAGAGCTTGTCCTCCTCGCCCACGGCGCGCGCAATCGACACGCTGACCTTGCCGAGCTCGACGGCGGTCTGCTCGGCCTCGGCGCGAAGCTTGGCGGCGCGCAGCTCGGCGACCCTGCGGTCGTGCTCGACGCGCGCGACGTTGTCCCGCGTGGCGAGCACCGCCAGACCGCGCGGGATGAGGAAGTTCCGAGCGTAGCCGGGCCGAACCCGAACGAGCTGGCCGGTCTGACCTACGTGGGGCAGATCCTCGGTGAGGACCACTTGTACGCTTCGTGCCATGTCTTACTCCGACAGCGTGAACGGCAGCAACGCGATGACCCGCGCCCGCTTGATCGCCCTGGTGATCTGGCGCTGATGCCTGGCACAGGTGCCGCTGATGCGCTGCGGCACGATCTTTCCCCGCTCGGTGATGAAGTAGCGCAGCGACTGCGGATCCTTGTAGTCGATGACCAAAGACTTCTCGGCGCAGAAGCGGCACACCTTGCGACGCCCACGTCGCTTCCACAGCGCCTCTCCGGGCCGGTCGTCGTCGCCCCGTCCACGGCCGCCGTGCGGGCCCTGGGAGCCTTGCGGGCCCTGGGAGCCTTGCGGGGCCTTGTCCGCCTTGGGATCCGTTCGTTCCATTTCGGCCATGGCTCAGCCCTCCTGCTTGCTCGGCGCGGCCCCCTGCCCTTGGGCAGGCTCGTCGTCTTTGCTGCCAGTCTTGGCGGCGCTCGTCCCGCCGTCGGCGCCCTCCGCGGTCTTGGCAGCTGGCTCGCCGCTCGGCGCCGCTGCCGCACCCTTGGCCTCGCCGTCATCCGCGGCACGACCCTTGGCCTCGCCGTCATCCGCGGCACGACCCTTGGCCTCGCCGTTGTCCGCGGCACGATCCGCGGGCTCGGGGCGCTCGCCTCGGCCGCGGTCGTCGCGGCGATGGCGTCCGCCTCGCTCGGCCAGCGCCCCATCCAGGCCCAGCTCGCGCTCCCGGGTCATGATGGGCTCGTCGGCAAAGGCGCCTAGGTCGAAGTCGGGCTTGATGTCCTCCTCGGACACCTCCAGCCCCTGCAGCGGCACATTGCTGCGCAGCATGACCGTCTGGTGGCGCAGCGCGGTATCGAGCAGGCCGAGCTGACGCTCCAGCTCGGTGACGGTGTGCCCGCGGCCCAGGTACTTGACGTACAGATACACGCCGCGGTGCTGGCCGTGGATGGAGAAGGCAAGCCGCCGTCTCCCCCAGACCTCCACCTGCATCATGCGCCCGTCGTGGCTGCCGATGGCGTCGGACATTCGCCCGATGATGCCGTCGACCGCGGTCTTGTCGACCTCGGGCTTGGTGATAAGGATGGTTTCGTATTCCCGGGCACAGCCCGGCGCCAGTGCAACCCGGCTCATCGGTTCTCCTCCTGGACGTTGGCCCCGCGGCGAGCCCGAGCGGGCTGCGGTGGAGCGAAGAGATGGTATGGGGACAGCTCGGTCTTCGTTGGCAATGCGGCTAGGACGGCTCCTCGCGGCTTGCGGATTCGTCGGTCGGTCCCTCGGCCTCGGCCGACGCTCGTCGCCGAGCGGAGGGACGGGTGTTGCGAAGCTTCATGGCGGCATCGAAGCCGCGGGCGGCGATGTCTAGCACAGTTTGGGCGCCGAGCTCCACCAGTGCGTGCAATTTTTCCCTCTCCTCGGAACAAAACGGCGACAGCACGTAGTCGGCCACGTCGCCGCGGTGCTCGGGCGGGGGGCGGTCAATGCCGAAGCGAAGCCGACTGAAGTCGGAGCCGCCCAGGTGTATGGCGACCGACCGCAGCCCCTTGTGGCCCGCGTGGCCCCCGCCGCGCTTGAGCCGCAGGGTGCCGAAGGGCAGGTCCAGCTCATCGTGCACCACCAGGATGTCGCTCGACGGGATCCGGAAAAAGGCCGCCGTCGGCTGAACGCTGCGCCCCGACTCGTTCATGTAGGTCATGGGCTTGAGCAGCAGCGCATCCTCGCCCTCGAGGCGCACGCGCGCGAGCTCGCCGGAGAACTTCGCGCGAAAGCCACCAGCCTGGCCGCGGCGGGCCAGCTCGTCGACCACCCGAAAGCCCACGTTGTGCCGATGGTCAGCGTAGCGACGACCGGGGTTGCCGAGCCCGACGACGAGCAGCATGTCGGCGGCCTGGCCCTCCTAGCTCTTCTTGGGCTCCTCGGCTGCGGGCTGCGCCTCCCCCGGCTAGGCCTCGGCGCCCTCCTTGGCCTCGCCCTCGGCGCCCTCGCCCTCGGCGCCCTCCGCGCCTTCCTCGCCTTCTTCGCCCTCGGCCTCGGGCGTCTCCTCCACCCGCGGTGGCTGGACCATCAGCAGCTTCTGCTCGGGCGGGTGCAGCAGCTCGAAGCCCTCGGCAAGGGTCAGGTCGGCGACCTTGAGCACGTCGTTGATGTCGAGCTCGCCAACCTCCGCGGTGATGGCCACCGGGATCTGCGTCGGCAGGCAGCGCACGCTCAATCGGCGCACATTCTGCAGCAGGGTGCCACCGTTCAGCTCGCCCTTGGAGCGCCCCTCGGTGCGGAAGGGCACGGTGACGACCACCGACTTGCTGAGGTCGACCGGCATGAAGTCGGCGTGCAGCAGCATGCGGGAAACGGGGTGCACCGTGTAGTCCTTGACCATCACGGCGTAGGTCTCCTTGCCGTCCACGCTCAGGTCGATGACCGCATTGCGGCCCAGCTCGGACTGGAGCACGTCCTTGAGCTCGTCGTGGGCCACCGCCAAGGAAAGGCTGGGGGCGCCGCGCAGGTAGGCAACGGCGGGAATGAAGCCATCGCGGCGCAGCTGGCGGCTCGGCCCCTTGCCAGATTGCGTGCGAGTGCGTGCTTCGAGCGTAGCGGTTTGCATGACAACCTCGGTGTCAGACGAGTCGGCGGCTCACACGAACAGCGAGCTGACCGAGTCGGAGTAGTGAATGCGGCGAATCGCCTCCGCCAGTAGCGGGGCGATGCTCACCACCTTGATCTTGGAGCAGGCCGCCGCCTTTTCCGACAGCGGAATCGAGTTGCTGACGATGATCTCGTCGAGCGGCGCTTCCTCGATGCGATCGATGGCCGGGCCAGAGAGCACGGGGTGCGTCACGCAAGCCGCCACCGTCTGCGCGCCCGAGCGGACCAGGGCGCGAGCGGCGTTGCACATCGTGCCCGCGGTATCCATGATGTCGTCGACGAGGATGCACCGCTTGCCCTCGACGTCGCCAACGATGTTCATCACCTCGCTCTCGTTGGGCTTGTCGCGGCGCTTGTCGATGATGGCCAGCGTGCCGTCCAGCCGCTTGGCGTAGGCGCGGGCGCGCTCCACGCCCCCTGCGTCGGGCGAGACGATGACGGCGTGGGTGTAGCGCTCGCGCAGCACGTCCTGCAAGAAGGACGGCAAGGCGAAGAGGTGGTCGAAGGGGACGTTGAAGAAACCCTGGATCTGGCCCGCGTGCAGGTCCACGGCCACGACGCGGTTGACGCCCGCGGCCTCGAGCAGCTCGGCCACCAGCTTGGCCGTGATGGGCGTGCGCGGAGCGACCTTGCGGTCTTGGCGGGCATAGCCGTAGTAGGGCATCACCGCGGTGATCGAGCCGGCCGATGCACGCCGCAAGGCGTCCACCATGATGAGCAGCTCCATGACCCGGTCGTTGACGGGCGAAGAGGTCGGCTGGACCACGTAGGTGTCGACGCCGCGGACGTTTTCCTGGATGACGGCGTAGGTCTCGCCGTCGGAGAACTGCGTCACGCGGGCGCGGCCCAGAGGACAATCCAGGTAACTGACGATCTCTTCAGCCAGCGCCGGATTGGCGTTGCCCGAGAAGATCCCCATCGTCTTGGACAGCACGGCAATCTCCTACCAGCCTCGGGTGGCAGCTCAAGCCACCAAGGGGCGCCGCTTATAGCGACCGGCATGGTCGGAGTCAAGCTGGCCTTGGGCGCTGTCGGCGATGTTTTCGTTGACAACACCGTCCCTCGCACCTGCTTGGCAACCGAGGCGGAGGACGGTCCCGGGCCACCGATGTCGCGGAGGCTTGCTGCGCCGCGCTGCGAAGGGGCTATGATCGACTCGATGCCCATCCGCTTCGCAGGACGAACCGACGTCGGGCTCGTGCGAGAGCGCAACGAGGACGCGCTGCTGGTGTTTCCCGAGCAGCGGCTCATCGCGGTGGCGGACGGCATGGGCGGACACCAATCGGGCGACGTGGCCAGCGCCCTGGCCATCGCCACCCTGCGCGAGTTCTACGCCGAGGCCGAGAGCCCCGACCGAACCTGGCCCTGCCCGTACGACGGCGACCTGTCCGAGGAAGAGAACTGCATGGTAGCCGCGCTGCGGCTGGCCAATCGCAAGGTCTTCGCGCGCGCTCGTCGGTCCAACGCCGACACGGGCATGGGCACGACCATCGTCGCGCTCAGCTTCGCCCACGACGGCCGCGAGGTCATCGTGGGCCACGTGGGCGACAGCCGCTGTTATCGGGTCCGCGACGGCCAGCTCACCCAGCTCACCAGCGACCACTCGCTGGTCACGGAGGTAAGCGAGATCGCCCCCTGGCTGAGCCAGGAGGAGAAGGACCAGCTGCCCCGAAACGTCGTCACGCGAGCCCTGGGCATGGCGCCCGACGTGGTGGTGGACCTGCTGACGACCACGGCCGAGCCGGCCGACCGCTACCTGCTGTGCTCGGACGGGCTGACCGAGATGCTCTCGGACGAGGAGATCCTCGGCTCGTTGGCGGCGCTGGCCGCCCCCGAGGACACCTGCACGGCCTTGCTCGAGGCCGCCAACGCAGCAGGCGGCATCGACAACACCACCGTGGTCATGGCCGAGGTCGCGTAGGGCGTGGGCTTTTCCCCACCCTACAGAATAAAGTGGTCGCCCAGCTTGAGCACCTGCAGGTTCAGGCCGCGGAGCTCGGCGCACTCTCGCTCCACCTCGGCCTGAAAGGCCGGCTTGATGTGGTAGAGCAGGGTGGGCAGGTCGGCCGGGGCGCGGTACTTGTGCAGGTCGACCGCCATGGTCTTGGGGGTGTGGTGCCCGGTCATGTTGGCCAGCGCTTGCTGGCGGTTGGGGAAGCTCACCTCCATCAGCAAAGTCTGCAGTCGCGGATGCGCATTGAGCAGCTCCCAGAAGCGCTCGGTCGGACCCGTATCGCCGCTGATGCCAATCGCGCACGCGCCGTCATCAACGATGAACCCGGCCGACGCGACGCAGTGGTGCACGAAGACCGCCGTGATCTGGTAGCCGGCCAGGGCGGTGGGTTGCTCGAGCGGCAGCTCGACGTAGCGGATGGTCGGCTCGGCGGGGCTGGGAATCGCCGCGAAGTTCGGCCACAGCAGATCGTTGAAAAAATGGGCGCGGAGCTGCGCGATGGTCGGGCCGGTGGCCGCGATGGTAAGCGGGCCGCAGTCGAGCTGACAGCGGTTGTCCGCAATGGTCGCGAGATCGCGCACGTGGTCGAGGTGCGCGTGGCTGACCAGCACGGCGTTGAGCCGGGACTGCGCCTGCAAGTCGAGCTGGCTGGTCAGACAGCCCGCATCGATGGCCAGCCCTTGGCCAATCAGGAAGGCGGTGGTGCGGTGTTGGGGGGTCTCTCCTCCATGGCACCCTAGAACCTCGAGCTCCATGCGCCCTCGTTGCGCTGCGTCGGTCGCAGGGTAGGCCAGGGTCCCGGCCGCCCCGACACCGTCCCGTCGCCTTGCTCTACCGCGTCTCGGCCCAGCACGCCAGGTTTGTGGCGATGCCTTGGGGCCGCCACCCCGCCCTCAGGCCCCGACCGCCTGCGCCAGCTCGCGCAGCCGCGCCGGATCCGTCACCCAGATGCCGTCGGTGGCCACGCGCACGACTTGGATGCGGGCTAGATGGTCGATCGCGCCCGCCACCTCCGTCGGCTCGGCGGCGGCCAGCCGACCGAGCTCGTCCTCATCGAGACCGGTCTGGATGTCCCGCTCGCCCGGGCGCGGGGACTGCTCGACGCGCCAGGCGAGCGCCAGCACCACCCGCGCTCGTCCCTCCCGCTGGGTCAGCAGCTCGAGCCAGCGATTGGCGGCGTCCAGACGAGCGGCCAGCGTCTGAACGAAGCGCACCGCGATCTCGCCGTCCTGCGACAGCATCGCCTCGAGCGCGGCGGCGTCCAGAGCCCAGCAAGAGGTGGGCTCGGTGGCCACTGCTCTGGCCGCGTGGGGGCGAGAGGCGATCATCGCAAGCTCGCCCACGAAATCGCCCCGCCCCATATCGGCGATGGTCCGCCGCCTCCGACCCATTCGCCTGGAGACGCGGACCTGTCCGCTGCGGATCACGAACAGCTGATCGGCGGGATCACCCTCGCAGAACAGCGCCTCGCCCGCATCGAACTGCCGCTCGAAGCGGGCGGGCGGGTCAGGCATCGGACATCACCAGCGGCTCGGCTACATCATGCCGCCCATGCCGCCCATGCCGCCCATG
>CAYTYV010000019.1:0-29106 GCA_964441055.1 uncultured Polyangiaceae bacterium
TGGTGGTAATGGTGTCCGTACTGGCGTTTGGAATGGCGCGAGCTCAGACACGGGACCCCCCGCCGTCGACTGCGCGCGCGAACCCCAGCGCGAGGGCTTGGGGCTATCGTTGGCGGGAGGGCTTGGGAGTGCGTTCGCGGTTTTGGCGGAACCAGGCGATGGTGCGGGCTAGGCCCTCGTCGAAGGCGGTTTGGGCCTTGAAGCCGAAGCGCTCGCGGGCGCGGGTGACGTCCAGCATGCGGCGCGGTTGGCCGTTCGGGCGGGTGGTGTCCCATTCGAGGCGGCCTGCGAAGCCCGTGGCGGCGCGGATCTTTTCGGCGAGCTCGCGCATGGAGATCTCGAACCCAGCGCCGAGGTTGACCGGATCGGGATCGTCGTAGCGCTCGGCGGCGAGGACGAGGCCTTGGGCGGCGTCCTCGACGTAGAGAAACTCGCGGGTGGGAGTGCCGTCGCCCCAGAGGGTGACCTTGTCCTCGCCGCGCTCGGAGGCCTCGATGCATTTGCGGATCATGGCGGGGATGACGTGGGAGGTCTCCAAATCGAAGTTGTCGCCCGGGCCATAGAGGTTGACCGGGAAGAGCACGACGAAGTTGGAGCCGAACTCCTGTCGGTAGGCCTGGGCCATGACCAGCAGGGCTTTCTTGGCGATGCCGTAGGGCGCGTTGGTCTCCTCGGGGTAGCCGTTCCACAGATCGTCCTCGCGAAACGGTATGGGCGCGAACTTGGGGTAGGCGCAGATGGTGCCCGCGACCACGACCTTGGCGGTGCCCGCCAGGCGGGCCTGCTCGAGCACGTTTAGGCCCATCAGCATATTGTCGTGGAAGAAGGTACCGGGCCGCTCGCGGTTGGCGCCGATGCCGCCGACTTTGGCGGCCAGGTGGAAGACCAAGTCCGGCTTGGCTTGGGCGAACAGCTCCCGGGTGCGCTCGGCGTCGGTCAGATCCCAGTCGTGCTCCAGGGGCACGACGATGTCCTCGGCCCCGCGGGCGCGCAGCGCGTCGCACAGATGCGAGCCCAGAAAGCCCGCGCCGCCCGTCACCATCACCTTCTGGCCGCAGATAGGGCTTGCCATGGCCCGAGGGTGTACGACATTTGTCTCGGGACCGGAAGCGCCCGCCCCCCTCGTTCGGACCGGCATGCCAGCCTCGATCTATGCAAAACGGCTCGAGCAGAAGCTCGGCTCGCTCGCTCCGACGAGCGGCTGCTACCTGTTCAAGGATGGCGGCGGACGCGTGGTCTACGTCGGCAAGGCCAAGAGCCTGCGAAGCCGCGTGCGGAGCTACTTCTCGCGGGCGGGCTCGGATGGGCGCAACCTGCTGCCGCTACTTCTTCGCGCGGTGGCCGACGTCGAGACGGTGGTCACCGACACGGAGAAAGAGGCGGCCATCCTCGAAAACGAGCTCATCAAGCAGCACCAGCCGCGCTTCAACGTCAAGCTCCGCGACGACAAGGACTTTCTCTGTCTCAAATTGGACCTGCGCCAGCTCTGGCCGCGGCTCGAGCCCGTGCGGCGACCCAAGGCGGACGGCGCGCGCTACTTCGGTCCCTATCACTCGGCCACGGCGGCCCGTCGCATGCTGCGGCTGGTGGGCAAGCACTTCCAGCTCCGGACCTGCTCCAACGCCGAGCTAGGCGCGCGCAAGCGGCCCTGTCTGCAGTATCAGATCAAGCGCTGTCCTGCGCCTTGCGTGCTGGCTGTGGAGCCCGAGCACTACGCCGAGCAGGTGCGCGCCGTCGTGCTGTTTCTCGACGGCCGTCACGACGAGCTGAGCGGCGAGCTTCGCAGGCGCATGCAGCGGGCCGCCCAGAACCTGGAATACGAGCTCGCCGCCATGTATCGCGATCAGCTCCGCGCGGTCGAGTCGACTCGCCAGGCGCAGCGGATCGTGCACGTCGGTCGGGTCGACCAGGATGTCGTGGGGCTGTGGCAGGAGGCGGGCATGAGCGAGGTGGTGCTCATGCTGGTGCGCCGCGGACGGGTGGTCGAGACCCGCTCCTTCTCGCTCGGCTCGAGCGAGCTGCCCGCCGACGAGGCGGTGTCGGGCTTTTTGGCGCAGTACTACGGCGATGGGGGGCGCGCCGGTCCGTTGCCCGATGAGATCGTGGTGCCGCTCAGGCCCGATGCAGCTGGCGGGATCGAGCAATGGCTGAGCGAGCGGCGCGGCAGCAGGGTGCGCCTGGTCGCGCCCAAGAGCGGCGTGCGGGCCAAGCTGCTCGAGCTCGCCGCCGACAACGCCGCCCATGCCTTTGTCGAAAAGCAACGCGCCAAGGACGAGATCCAGGCGCGGCTCGAAGAGCTGCAGAAAAAGCTCCGGCTGCCGACGGTGCCGCGGCTCGTCGAGTGCTGCGACATCTCCCACCTGGGCGGCGGCGATGCCGTGGGAGCGATCGCGGTTCTGCGCGAGGGCCAGCTCGAGCGGCAGGGCTATCGCAGCTTCAAGGTCAAGACCACGCGGACGGGCGACGACTACGCCGCCATGTACGAGGTGCTGGCGCGGCGCTTTCGCCGCGGTCGCGACGAGGCGTCCGGCTGGGAGCTTCCCGATCTCATGGTGGTCGACGGCGGCCGCGGCCAGCTCGGCGTGGCGCTCGCCGCCGCGGGCGACCTCGGCCTGCACGACCTGGTGGTGGTGGGCCTGGCCAAGGAGCGCACCAGCCAAAGCGGCGCCGAGCTGGTCGACCGCGTCTATCTGCCCGGCCAGAAGAACCCGATCGCACTGCGGCCGGGCAGCGCCTCGCTCTACTTTTTGGCCCAGGTGCGCGACGAGGCCCATCGCTTTGCCAACCGCGGTCGGAAAAAGCGCGGCAAGAAGCGGCGGCTGCGCTCGGAGCTGGAGGACATCCGCGGCATCGGCCCGGTCGCCCGCAAGGCGCTGCTTCGCGAGCTCGGCTCAGTGCGCGCCATCAGGCGGGCGAGCGACGAGCAGATCCTGGCCGTTCCCAGGGTGACGCGGGCGCATCTACGGGCGCTTCGTCGGGTGATGGCCGCGCCCGAGGGCGACGAGGGCGGGCAGGTGAGCTAGCATCCGCGGGTCGCACGGAGAAACCATCGTGAAATCCCCATCGGATCGAGTCGTCGTCGAGCACCAGGGCTCGGTGGCCATCGTTACGCTCAACCGCCCCGAGCGGCGCAACGCTCTGGACGAGCCCTTGTGGGACGCGCTCAAGGCGGCGGCCGAGCGGCTGCGCGCCGAGCCGCTGCGCGCGGTGGTCATCACGGGCCGAGAGACGTCGTTTTCGACGGGCATGGACCTGCAGCCCGACAACCCGCTCATGGCCGACTTCGGCGAGGCCATGACGGGCGGTGACCGCGCTGCCGTGCGGGCGCTACTCGAGCGGCTCAAGGGGG
The DNA here is from genome assembly GCA_964441055.1 of uncultured Polyangiaceae bacterium. Lineage (GTDB taxonomy): Bacteria > Myxococcota_A > Polyangia > Polyangiales > Polyangiaceae > JACQWT01. The sequence continues at coordinate 3,350 of CAYTYV010000019.1, forward strand.
TGTTTGCCGCGGTGGAGGCGCTGCCCATGCCGACCGTTGCCGCCATCAACGGCGCGGCCTACGGCGGCGGCCTGGAGCTGGCGCTGTGCTGCGATCTGCGGGTCATGGATGCGAGCGCCAAGGCCTGCCTGCCCGAGTGCCGCATCGGGCTCATGCCCGATCTCGGCGGCACCGTGCGCGCCAGTCGGCTGCTAGGCCGCGCGCGGGCGCTCGACCTCATCGCCACGGCGCGCGCAGTCGGCGCAGAGGAGGCATTGCGGCTCGGTCTGGTCGACCGCGTGGCCGAATCCGGCAAAAGCCTCGAGGTGGCCCTCGAGCTCGCCGAGGCCATCGCCCAAAACGGCCCTCGGGCCGTCCGCCAGGTCAAGCGGACCGTGCAGTGCATCGAGGGCGCCAGCCTGGACGAGGCCCTGGCTGTGGAGACCGAGCACGCCATCGACGCCATCCTCTCGGGCGAGGCCATCGAGGGCATCACCGCCTTCGGGCAGAGGCGGCCGCCGAGCTTCGGGGACGTCGATCCAGAGGGGTAGGGCGCTGCGCTAGAGCGCGGGCAGGTTCTTTGCGTCCAGGGGGATCGATTCACGCTTGGCAGCCGATGACTTCGAGTCCCATCGAACGCCCGGCCGCGCCGAGCGCCTCGTCGTGCGTGGCCAGGACCAGGGCAGGCTCCCGCGTCTCTCGCCACAAAAGGGCGGTGGCCAGGTGTAGCGCGTCCAGAGTCCCCAAAGGAACTGGGAAAGGCTGCGCAGCTCGCGCCAGGACGAGTCGCGAGAGATGCACCAGCTCGAGGCCCTCGAGCAGGCGAGCCATGTCGGCGCGCCGATCGACCAGCGCCGCTCGGCGGAGCGAGCCGCTGCGAGCGAGGCGATCGAGCGTACGCAGGCATTCCACCTCGGCAAGGACGCTCGAGACCCCGCGCTCGATGCGCGGCCACTCGACCAGACGTCGCGGCTCTCCAAGCACCAGCCGCAATAGCACCGACGAGTCGAGGTAGGCGATCATCGCTCGCCCTGCCGCTCCTCGAGCAGGGCGGCGAGGCTGTCCACTCGGCGCCCCGCCCGGGCCGAGGGCAGCCGAACATCGTGGATCCCGCGGCTTGGGGGCGTAGACGGAAGCAGCGCAGCCTCATCGTCCTGGGGCACGATGCGCGCCACCGGGACCCCTCGGTCGAGCACCGTCACCGTGCCGCCGCGGCGCACCGCGCGGAGGAAGTGGCTGAGGTTGGCCTTGAGCGCGGCAATGCCGACCTGCTCGGGAGGGCTCATGACTACAATGTGACCTTTCGTGACCATGAGGTCAAGCGCGAAGGCCGCCGTCCCTCCTCACAGCCCTGGCGCGGGCTCGGGATGGTTGCTCGGCGGCTCGGCGGCGGCGGGCTCCTCGCGGAGGGAGCTCTCGCCGTCGTAGAGCGCCCAGGCCGCTTCGAAGCGCTCGGCTGCTTGCTCGATCGAGGTGACCTCGACTTGGTCGAACAGAAACCACGCCCCTTGGGCGCGTTGGGCATCGAGGTCCATCACGAGGTAGCCGCGGCTTACGACCTCGGCGAACTTGATGTGGGGGTGTCCCGACACGATCGCATCGGCCACCCCGGCCATCTCCTCGGGAAAGGCGCGGGAGGCGACCGCGGGCGTCACCATCTCCACGCCGAGCGAGCCCTGGCCCGTCTCGGGGTCGTAGCCATCCTCGGGATCGCGCGCCAGATCCATGGCCCACGACGAGTGGATGTCGCCCGTCAAGACCACGGCGTTGTCGATGCCCTCTGCCTCGATCACGTCGAACACCCGCTCGCGCGCAAAGGGATAGCCATCCCAGGCATCGGTGTTCAGGTATAGGGGCAATTGGCCGAACATCATCTGATTGCCTAGTAGCCGATAGCGGGCGGTCGAGCTCGTGAGCTCGTCGCTCAGCCATTGCTCTTGGTCCTCGCCCAAGATGGTGCGCGATTCGTCGTCCAGAAGCGGGTCGTCGCCGTCGGCAGCGGGCGGCTCGCGGCCCCAGTGGCGCGCGTCGATCACGATGAGATCGGCCAGGTCGCCGTAGTGGAAGGTGCGGAACAGCTTGTGGCTCGGCGTCTGCTCGCGAATCGGCAGCCACTCCATGTAGACCTGCGTGGCGATCTGCTTGCGCTCGGCATAGCTTCCCTGGCTATCTTCGTCGTGGTTTTCGGCGCCATCCTTCCAGGCGTTGTTGGCGACTTCGTGGTCGTCCCAAAGCGCGATCATGGGGTGCGCGCGGTGAACGGCCTGCAGATCGGCGTCGCGGCGGTACTGGGCGTAGCGGGTGCGGTAGTCGGCTAGCGTAACCAGATCGTGCTCGGGCTCGTAGCCGCGTACGGTGTCGTAGCCCGAGCCGTACTCGTAGATGTAGTCGCCCAGATGCAGCACGAAGTCGAGGTCGGGCCGCTCGGCGATGGCGCGATAGGCGTGGAAGTAGCCGTGGGGGAATCTCGAGCCCGAGACGACGGCAAAGCGCAGCCGTTCCGCGCTGCCCGAGGGAGCCGTGCGGGTTCGACCGACGGCCGAGCGCTCGCCGAGGGCCTCGAATCGGTAGTAGTAGGCCGTGGCTGCGGCGAGCCCGTCGAGGTCGAGCTTGACCGTGTAGTCGCGGCTCGAGTCGGTGCTCACCGTGCCCTGATCCACGATCTGCTCGAGCGCGGGGTCGGTGGCCACGGACCAGCTCACCTCCACGCTGTCCTCGCTCTCGGGCGTGACGCGGGTCCACAGGATGACCGCGTCGGAAAGCGGATCGCCGCTCGCCACGCCGTGGCGGAACACCTTGGGCTCGGGGGGCAGCAGCGGCGTCGTCTCTTCGTCCGAGCCGCAGCCGCTCGATAGCGCTGCCGCCACCGCCAGGGCCGCCAGGAGGCCAGGTGGCCGTGCCCCGCCAACGCAGCCGCCGCGCCCGCCGTCACCTGGCCGCGGTTTGGTTTCAGTTTGCTCGGGCAGTCCTTGCTCGTTCGTCATCGCTCCGTCCGTCATGGTTGCGCCTCTCGGGTCTACGGTGGCGGCGCTCCGAAGCCAAGCCCCTCGGGTCGGCCTCAGCGTCCTTGCCGCTCGGCCGCGGCAAATCTATCCATGCCCGCGTCGCCAAGGCCGTGCCCGGCGAGCCTGTATCATGCTGCAGCGCCTTTTGCGAAACACCGCCTTGTTGGTCGTCGCTTCTGTGACGGCCGCATGTGCCGCCACCGTGCCCGAGCCCGTTCGGACCGAGCTCGTCGGCGCCCCAGCCGGGCACGTGGTGGTGGTCGAGCTGATGGACTTCGCGTGCTACTTCTGTCGCTTGCAGCACGTCCGGCTGGCCGAGGTCATGGCTCCGCACCGAGCGCGCCTGACCGTCCATCGCAAGTACGTCCCGGTCGCTGCGCACGGGATAGGCCGCCTGGCGGCTCGAGCTGCGGTGTGCGCCGAGGCCGCGGGCAAGGGCGAGCAGATGGTCGACCTTCTGGTGCGCGCTCCCGTGGGCGAGATGCGTCCGCAGGACTACGAGCGTTTGGCCCGCAGCCTCGACCTCGATGGCGACGCCTTTCGGGCCTGCCTCGGCGACCCGCAAACCGATGCGCGCATCGAGCGGGACATCGCCTTCTTCCGCCAGCTAGGCGGCGGCGGCGTGCCGCAGCTCTGGATAGGCGAGCAGGAGCTTCGTGGCCTGAGCCCCGAGCACGTGCTGGCCGAGACGTTGGCGGAGGCCTTGCGGAGGGCCGAGGGCGGCTAGGGGCCATGTCCCGCTGTCCCAGTGCCACCAGGACGGCGTACAATCCGGACCGCGCGTGTGATCGCGGGCCGGGTATCTGGAACACAGGCAGAGGGGATGACGATGACGACAAGGCGAGTTTGGGTGCTGGCGGCGCTGCTAGCGCTTTCGACGTGCACGCTCGACTCCGAGCCGCTCGGGCCCGCGCCGACCGGCCCCCCGGGGCCAACCGGTCCCAGCGGCGATCCAGGAGAGTCGGGCACGAGCTCCTGGGTCGACGGCCTTGGCCAGGTCACCACGGATGTGCGCGTTGGGATCGAGACCCCCACGCTGCACGGCAAGCTGGATATCGCTGGGGGAGGGGATGTCTTGTCTGGTCTGAGCATTGCCCAAGGCGGGTGCGACGAAGACGACGAAGTAGTCCTGGACGGCGCGCCAGATCTAGACGGCGTATTGGTTGGCGACGTGTTCATCGACGAGGCCAGGTTCGCATTCTCCATCACTAGCGTTGACGACTCGAATGACACCCTTGGCATTGCTGATGGTCCCTGTAGCCAAAAGGGGGATGGCACCGCCAGAGTGCACCGCAATGGGCTTGTGGTCCAAGATGGCAACATCGGCATTGGTACGACCGCACCCGAGTGGCCGCTGGACATCGTAAGAACCGTGTCCGGTCCAGAGCTCCGAATCATCGGAGGGGATGCGGGTATACGACTGACCGGTACCAACGTGGCAGAGGGGGACATAAGAATCGATGCGGTTCAGGATGGCGAGGCGGGTAATGGTGTCGGGGGATTGAGGATCCTCAATGAGGATGGCGACTCTCCAATCGCCTTCTTCCGAGGCAATGGCTGCGTAGGCATCGGGATGACTGCGCCGGATCATCCCCTCCACATGGCCAGCGGCGCGCATGTGACGATAGGAGGGGATTGGATGAACGCCTCCTCGAGAGCCTACAAGGACAACATCGAGCATTTGCTGGCCAGCGACGCCTTCGGCGTGCTCGCTCACCTGGCGCCCGTGACCTTCACCTACAAGGTGGATCCCGGGGAGCCCCACGTCGGCTTCATCGCGGAGGAGGTGCCAGAGCTCGTAGCGAGCAAGGACCGGAAGGGCCTGAGCCCGATGGACATCGTGGCGGTGCTCACCAAGGTGGTGCAGGAGCAGCAAGCGGCCATCGACCACAAGGAGCAGGAGCTGGCGGCGCTGAGGAGCAAGGTCAAGGCCCAGGACGAGCGTCTGCGCAAGATCGAGGCGGTGCTGGACATCTGAGCGCTGTCGCCACGTTAGGCTGGCCTGCAGGCGTTGCGAGGGCTCATCGAGCAGATCCCCAGCCTGCTGTACGTGGCTTCGCTGGGCAGAAGCCGACAGATCCAGACGGCTGCGGGCGCCTTCAGCATCCATCACCTACCGCCCGAGCTGTTTGGCGGCTTCGACTACGACGCGAGCGCTGGGGCCAAGCTCGCCACTGCGGAAAAGGCCCTCTTCGACTTGCTGTACCTCTCTGGCACCCGTTCGCGTCGCTTTGCCACCGTGCCCGAGCTCGAGCTGCCCCGAAGCTTTCGGATCGGGCGGATCCGGCATTGGATTCGCCTCATCCGGTCGCAGCGCCTCCGAACGCTGACCGCTCGGCGGCTCGAGGAGCTGGTCCGCGGCTAGCGCACAGGGACCCGAACATGGCGTCATCTCGCCATCCGAGGGACGCCACCTTCCGATGTGGTCGGCCCGAAGGGAGCTGCTCCCCGCGTGGTCCGGCATCTGTGGTAAGCTGAACAAAGGCGCCGATCTTCCGGGGAGGATAGTCATGAGATCGAAGACTCGGGGAGGCGGTCCGCGTGCGCGCGAGGCCGCACGGCTCGTATGTGTACTGGTGTTTCTGGGGCTCGCTTCCGGCTGTGGCCCGTCCGACGGTAGCGTAGACGGCACGAGCGCGATGCGGCCCGCGATGGTGCTGGACCGCGAGGACTCGCTCCTGTGGAGCGAGCAATCCAAGCTGTTGGCGAGCGACGGGGAGGCGGTGGACCGCTTCGGCTACACGGTGAGCCTTGGCGGCGAGACTGCGTTGGTCGGCGCTCCCTGGGACGATGAAGGCGGCGCCGACTCGGGCGCGGCCTACGTGTTCACGCGAGACGGCACGAGCTGGACGCAGCAGCAAAAGCTCATCGCCAGCGACGGGGCGTCGGCTGACCTCTTCGGCTCGGCGGTGAGCCTGTGCGGCGAGATCGCCTTGGTTGGCGCTCCCGGAGCCAATAGCTTCGGTCCGAGCTCGGGCGCGGCCTACGCGTTCGTGCGAGACGGCACGAGCTGGACGCAGCAGCAGAAGCTGACCGCCAGCGACGGGGAGCATGGCGATTGGTTCGGCTACGGGGCGAGCCTCAGCGGCCAGACCGCGCTGGTCGGCGCCACCTTTGACGACGACAGCGGCGCGGACTCGGGCGCGGCCTATGTGTTCGTGCGAGACGGCACGAGCTGGACGCAGCAGCAGAAGCTTTCCGCCAGCGACGGCGCCGCGGAAGACTACTTCGGTCGGCAGTTGAGCCTGGGAGACGGGACCGCACTGCTCGGTGCCTCCCAGGACGACGATAGCGGCGCGGACGCGGGCTCGGCGTACGTGTTCGTGCGAGACGGCACGAGCTGGACGCAGCAGCAGAAGCTTCTCGCCAGCGACGGCGAGGCGGCAGACCAGTTCGGCCGACAGCTGAGCCTGAGTGGCGAGGCGGCTTTGCTCGGATCTCGCTTTGACGACGATAGCGGTACGGACTCGGGCTCGGCCTATGTGTTCGTGCGATGCGCCACGAGCTGGACGCAGCACGGCAAGCTGACCGCCAGCGATGGCGCGGCGTTGGACCTTTTCGGCTTCGGGGTGAGCCTGGACGGCAGCACGGCGGGGGTCGGCGCCCGCTTGGACGACGATAGCGGCACGGACTCGGGCTCGGTCTACGTCTTCACCGTGGAAAAGACCCCCGCCAGCCCCTGCGAAAACCCCAGCCAGTGGGGTCAGAGGCCGTACCGCACCGACCGGATCGGGCGCGACTAGAGCCCATCTCGAAACTGCCCGAGCTCGTGCGGTGCGGATGGCTCCCTGGGGCCGACCGGGTGGACAAGCAGTCATTTTGCGCTCTTGTGGCGGTGACCCAAGCGGGCAAGCGGGACGTCGGCGGGGCTTGTCGCGAACAAAGTTGGCCCGCACGGCCGAGCCGTGCGCAGGGGAGAGGCACCACTTCGTGAAGTGCATACAGGAGAGCCCACGGTGTCAGCGATTCGAGAGATCTGCAGCGTCTGCGGCGTCGAGTTCGACGTCGTCTTTCGCTACCAGATGGAGGAGCGGGACGGCGGCTTCGCCTTTTTCTGCTCGCAGGCCTGCTTGTCGAAGAGCTGCGATGCAGCCGACCGGGATGGCGAGGCGGCCGTGGTGTGCGACGGCTGCGCCAAGCGCTTTTCCGTGAGCCTCGCCTCGCAGGTGCTCTACATCCGGGGGCGTCGGCGTTACGCCTGCTCGATGGCCTGTCGCTCGCAGATCGTGCGCGAGGCCAGCGGAGCGCGGCTCGGGCAGATCGCGGCCGAGCCCGATGAGAGGCTGCCCGAGGCGAGCCCGCCCGAGGCGAGGCCTTCCGAGGTGAGGCCTGGGTCAGCAGCCGCCAGCGCTTCGGCGAGCCTGCCCGCCTCCGCGCCCACTGCGACCGCCAAGCGAGCCGATCGGCCCGTGTCCAGCTCGGCGAGTCGTACGGGCAGTCGGCTCGGGTCGCCGCTGTTGTCCGTTCGCAAGGGCGGCGGGGGCGAGCCGGGCGGCCTGGGACCGCCGCGGCCGCCGCGTCGCATCGCCGTATTCAACCACAAGGGCGGCACGGGCAAGACGACCACCTCGGTCAGCCTGGCGGGTGGCCTGGCCGCTCGGGGCAAGCGCGTGTTGCTGGTGGACACCGACTCGCAGGGCAACGTGGCCGTCTCGCTCGGCGCCCGCAGCGAGCGGTCGCTCTACCACGTGCTCGTCATGGGGCTGCGCGTCTCGGACGCCACGCAGACCGTGCGTCCCGGCTTGGACTTGCTGCCGAGCAACGAGACGCTGGCCGCGGCCGAGCTGTACCTCGCGGGGCGGCAGAACCGCGACCGGGTGCTGAGCGAGCGCATGGCCTCGGCGGCCGACGGCTACGACTACGCGATCATCGACTGCTCGCCCAGCCTCTCGCTGATGAACCAGAACGCCCTGGTGTTTGCCGACAGCGTGCTGGTGCCCGTCTGCTGCGACTACCTGTCGCTGGTGGGGGTGCGGCAGGTCATCAAGACCGTGCGCAACGTCAACGCCCTGTTGCACCACCGACTGCAGATCTGGGGGGTGCTGCCCACCTTCTTCGACGTGCGCGCCAAGATCTGCTCCGAGGCGCTGCAGACGCTGCGCGATCACTTTGGCGAGCGCTGCCTGCCTCCCATTCGCGCCACCACGCGGCTCAAGGAGGCGCCCGCCCGGGCCAAGACCATCTTCGAGTACGCCCCGGGAGCCCACGGATCGGCCGACTACGAGCTGCTGGTCGACCGCATTCTGGGCGGCGAGCCCCAAGGCCAGCACGAGGCAGCCGCCAGCCCGCGACCGGAAACAGCCGCCATGCCGTCCATCCCCCTCGGAGCCTAGCGCCGCACAGCCCGCGAAGCCCCCATTGCCCAGGCCCCCACGGAGAGATCATGAACAGCCCAAACCGCTCAGCCCAAGCCGCGCGCGATCGCTTCGACAGCGAGGTGCAGGACGTCCTTCACGAGTCGTTCTACACCCCGCCGCCCGCCTCCCAGGCGCGAGCCAAGCGCCTCGGCCGATCCGAGCGTCCCACGCACTACAAGGTGATCTGCATCTCGATGTACACCAAGGATCTGGAGAGCCTCGATGCCAAGGTGGCCGAGCTCAAGCGGCGCGGCTACACCAAGGCCAACCGCAGCGCGCTCATCCGCCATGCCCTGGCCGTGGTCGACCTCGACGGCGTGCCGCGAGGGATCTGATCTAGCTCCTTCAGTTGCACTGTCCGACCAGCTCGCGCACCAGCGGCTGTTGCTCGCGCGCCGTGTGGTCGAGGCTGAGCGGCGTCACGCTGACGTGACCGGCCTGGTGGGCGTGGCCGTCGGTGCCTGGCGGGTTGTTGTGGGCAGGGTCCAGCGCGGCCGTGCCCAGCCAGAGGTACTCCTTTCCGCGCGGATCGACGCGCGACAGCACGCGGTCGCGGTAGACGCGGCGACCGAGGCGGGTGACCTCCAGCGACCCATTGCTGCCGCGGGGGATGTTCACGTTGATGAGCAAGGGCTGCGCGGGCGGACGGGCCACTAGCCGCGTCAAGGCGCGCTCCACCAATCCGCTGGCGATCTCGACTGCCCGCGGCACCTCCGCGTCCACGTCGCTCGATACCGCGATGGCGCAGATGCCGCGGAGGGCCGCCTCGCGCGCCGCAGCCACCGTGCCCGAGTAGAGCACGTCGATACCGAGGTTGGGCCCGCGGTTCATCCCCGAGACCACCAGGTCGGGCTGGCGCGGCACCACGCGCGTGCCCGTGTTGAGCGCGACGTACACGCAGTCGGCGGGCGTGCCAGAAAGGGCGAAGGTGGTGGCCGAGTGCTGGCGCAGCCGCAGCACCTCCTCCAGGGTCAGGGCGTGGCTGCTGGCGCTCTGATTGCGCTCGGGCGCGCACACGACCACCTCGGCAAAGCGCTCGAGCTCGGCCCGCAGCGCCACGAGACCTGGGGCTTGGAAGCCGTCGTCGTTGCTGAGCAAAATGAGCGGCAAGGTCACGGCGCTGTCCTATGGGCCTTCGAAGCGGTCCGGTCAAGCGATCCAGCAAAACGGCCCGCACGTCTGCGGAGACTCCCGCGGGGGTTTGGGGCAGAGGGAGGAGCAAAGCGACGACCGGAGCCCCCATCGGCGAACGCCGCTAGAGCCAGCCTGCCGGAAAGCCCTGTACGTTCGCAACGGCTTGCGCGCCCGCGCACAGCGCGATCAAGCGGTCCAGCCCGAGCGCGTTTCCCGCCGCGGGCGGCATGCCCTGCTCGAGGGCGCCCAGGAACCGCTCGTCTACGGGGTAGACGGGCTTTGCGAGGGCGGCGCGACGCTGCTGGTCGTCCTCGAAGCGCCGTCGCTGCTCGCGCGGATCGCTGAGCTCGCCAAAGCCATTACACAGCTCCACGCCGCCCAGATACAGCTCGAAGCGCTCGCACAGCTCGGGCGCACCCGGCTTGAGCCGGGCCAGCGAGGCCAGCGGGGCGGGGAAGTCGACCAGGAAGACGGGCCGCGGGCTTTGGGCCAGGGCGGGCTCTATGCGCTCGACCAGCAGCCGAAAGAAACGCTCCTCGTCGTCGCTCGCCAGCCGTACGGCCTCGTCCGCCGCTACCGAGGCGTGCCGCGCAAAGGCCTCGCCCACCGCGAGCCGCTCGAAGGGCGCCGAGACGTCGACCCGGTGACCAGCGATGTCTAGCTCGGGCCTTCCGACGTGCTCCAGCACCAGGTGCCGCACGAGCTCCTCGGTCTCGGCCACGAGCGCGTCCATCTCGGCGAAGGCGCGATACCACTCGAGCATCAAGAACTCGGGGTTGTGCTGCGGACCCAGCTCGCCCGCGCGGAAGCAATGGGCGATCTGGAAGATGCGCGGCAGGCCGCCGCTCAGAAGCCGCTTCATCTGCAGCTCGGGCGAGGTGCTGAGATAGCCGCACGGCTTTCCGCGATGGTCGCGCACCTCGAAGGCGTCCAGGTGCACGTCCAGGCCGGGCGAGGGCACGAGCGCGGGCGTGTCGACCTCGATGAAGCCCCGCTCCGAGAAGAAGGAGCGCACGGCATCGAGCACTCGAGCGCGCAGGCGCAACGCCTCGGCTCGCCCCTCGGTCCGTAGCCGCGCCGTCTCGGACGCTGGGGGCGATGCCGTCGCCGCTTCTGGCGGCTCGGCAGGGCGGGCGCGATCGATCAGCTTCGCCTTTCCAAGGCCGGTCGGGCCGAGCTCGCCCGCCACCACCACCAGGTCGCCCGAACGAAGCCGTTGGCCTGCGGGCGGCTCGAGCGCGATTTCGGCAAAGGCATCGGCGAGCCGCAGCCCTCCGTTGTGCAGCCGCTCGATGCGGCCCGCCACGCGCACGGGCCCAGCCGGGCGATCGACTAGATCGCTAGGCGCAAGCGGGGTCTGGGCCGCCCAGGGCAGGGGTCCGTGGGAGCGTGAGCGAGGCATAGCAGCGGTCCGCATTATCACTTGCGCCCAGACTCGCGGCGCCGCTACCGTCTTCGTCCATGAGCGAAGACAAGCAGGAATCTCCGTGGGTGTTGATCGGCTTGGACGACGATGTGGCGCGCAAGCAGGGCTTTCCCAACCGCGTGCCCGTGCCGCGCGAACAGTTCGAGGGCATGGCCGACAAGGGCCTGCAGATCGACAAGGTGCGGGAGTGGATCCAGGACTTCTTGGCCACCTCCGATGTGGGGCAGGACGCCACCTGGCGGCGGCGCAACTCGAACATCGTCTACCGCTTGGAAGCCTTCGTCGACAAGGGGCCGCAGCTCGACAAGGCGCAAAAGGCCTTTGAGGAGAAGGACTACGAAAAGGCCGCCAAGCTCCTCAAGCGCGTGACCATCATGGACGACGAGGACTACGCGGCCAAGCTCAACTACGCCTCGGCCCTGGCCGCCGCGGGCGATGTGGAAAAGGCCCTCAAGGCCTACAAGCGGATCCGCGACGTCTTCGGCGACGACCCCGAGTTCCACCTGTCCATGGCGCAGCTCTATGCTGACCAGGGCGACACGGAAAAGGCCACCGAGGCGCTGGTGCTGGGCCTGGAGGCCCAGCCCGATCACCGCCCGTGCATGGACGCGCTGGCCAAGCTCGGCGTGCTGGTCCGCATCTACGAGGACCCGCGCGATGCCGCGTCGCTGGTCTACGTGCGCGCCGACTCGGTGCTGGACTACCTCAATGAGCGCTGGGACAGCGAGGAGCGGGACAGCGACTACTACCTCGAGCAGCTGACCTACCACGAGGGCGAGCGGCGCTACCACGTCGCCCTGGAGGCTGCCGAGCGCGCCATCAAGGCGGCCGATGGCATCCTCGAGGTGGCCGAGCTCGGCAAGGTGGCCAACCTGCGCAACATGGGCCGCAACGACGATGCCGTGACCGCCGCCGCGGGCTACGTCGAGCGGGCGCCGAGCTCGGCTGGAGCCCACGTCGAGCTGGCCAGGAGCCTGAAGGCCGCGCGCAAGGCCGACGAGGCCGGGGCCGAGATCGAAAAGGCCCTCGAGTGCGACCCCGGCGATCTGAACGCGATCGCGCTGCGCTTCTGGCCCGAGGACGACCAGGACATGCAGCAGGTGGCCGACGCGATCCCCGCGCTCACCGCCTTTGCCGAGGCCCACGCCGAGCTGGCGGGCGTGTGGCGCTCGCTCGCCCGCGCCCATCTGGTTGCTGGCGCCGAGGACGAGGCGCTCGAGCTGTTCAAGAAGGCCGTCGAGCTGGCGCCCGAGGACGAGGATCTGCGCAGCGAGTGGTGGGGCGAGCTCGCCCGCTACACGCGCTACCAGGAGATCCTCGACGATGCGGCCAAGCTCGGCGACATGAACGACCGGAGCTGGATGCTGCGCTGGAACGAGGCCGAGGCCTACCGCGGCGTGGGCAAGCAGATGGAGGCACGCGGCTGCTACATGTCGATCAACGCCGACGAGTCGCTGCACGTCGACATCCGCAAGCGCGCCAAGCGCACGGTGGCCGAGATGGGCATGCCGCCCGGCATGGGCGGGGAGCCCGCCGGGCCCGCCGCCGAAGCAGGCGAGGGTCCGAAGACGGACGGCTGAGCCGCGCCCAACGAAAGGGCCACTAGCCTCGAAAAAGGGGCTGGCGAACGCCGCTAGCGCTTCGTGCGCCCGTGGCGATCGGTCGCGGCCAGATGGTCGCAGCCGTGCGTGAGCTTTCCGCCGACGAGCTCGACCGCATGCTCCAGGGTGGGGATGACGAGCGCGCTCAGGCCGAGCTCCACGGCCTTGCGACTGCCCGGCAAGCAGGCCACCAGGGTGCGTCCCACCGCGCCCGCGACGGCCCTGGACAAGATGGCCCGCGGCCCGATCTCGTCCCAGCTGAGCCGCCGAAAGGCCTCGCCGAAGCCGTCCAGCCGCTTGGTCAATAGCGCCTCGACCACCTCCACGGTGCCGTCCCGCGGCGCGATGCCCGTGCCGCCCGTCGTTACGACCGCATCCACCTCGGGCCGAGCGCAGCAGTCGGTCAGCGCGGCCCGGATCTGCTCGGCCTCCTCGCGCACGATGGCGTGCGAGACGACCTCGAAGCCAGCCTCTCGCAACAGCTCGCCGAGCCGCCGCCCGCTGTGGTCGTCGGCGCTGGTGCGCGAGTCGCTGAAGGTCAGGGTAGCGACGCGGACGACCGCGCCGCTCGCGTTGGATCCAGAACCGGTCACCCCTTTCGCTTACGACGTCCCGCGCGCCGCAGCGAGCCCCAAGACGACCATGGCAATTTGGCAGCCCCTGGACTAGGCCCGAACCGTGGCCGAGCCGCTCATCCCCTACATCAAGCTCCCGGAGATCCCGATCCCCGTCGTGGGCGCGAAGCTGCAGGAATGGCTCGGCCTGGCGAGCGAGCCCTCGGTCAAGCCCTTTGGCGTGCTGGTGGCCATCGGCGTCTACGCGGGTACCTCGCTCGCCATGCGGCGGGCCCGGCAGCGGGGCATGGAGGCCAAGCCCATGTCCGACTACCTCTTGTGGATGTTGGTCACGGCCTTCGTGCTCTCGCACGTGCTCGACGCCCTGTTCTACCACCCGGAGCTGGTCTGGCGCGATCCGCTCTATCTGCTGAGGATCTGGGATGGGCTATCGAGCTACGGCGGCTTCATCGGCGCGGTGGTCGGCTCGTTCATCTGGAAGTGGTACTACCGCCGCAAGTCGGCGCTCGAGCACATCGACGTCGCCGTGAGCGTGATGCCGCTGGCGTGGGTGTTCGGCCGCGCGGGCTGCTCGGTGGTGCACGACCACCCGGGCATGGTCTCGAGCGCGTGGTTTGCCGTGCGCTTTCCCGTGCGCCCCCTGCCAGCCGACTTCTGGGGCCTGTACTCGCAGGAGCCCTACGTGGGCCGCTTCGACCTCGGCTTGTACGAGTGCGTGCTGACCATCCCGCTGGCCATCGCCGTCCACATCTTGTGGCGGCGCAGGCCCCAGCGGCCACCGGGCTACTACATCGGCGTCATCTGCACCCTCTATCCGCCGATTCGCTTTCTGCTGGACTTCCTGCGGCTGCCGAGTGCGAGCCACGTCGCTGGCGGCGATCCTCGCTACGCGGGGCTGACGCCCGCCCAGTGGGCCTGCTTCGCGCTGTTCGCGGTAGGGCTGTACTTTCTCCGTCGCGCCGTGCTGGCCGAGGCTCGTGAGGCAGCGGCTACGCCGCCTTCGGAGGGGGCCGATGCCATGGCGGTCCGGGCGGACGGGGTCAGCGGGGCCGCCGACGGTCGCGGCCAACCGTCGTAGATCGGCGCCGCATCTCGTTGACAAACGCGCCAAAACCCGTAGATTCGCCCCCCCGAGCTGCGGGCACAGGGCCCCCTCGCTCGGCTTGGAGCCTCGCGATGCGCGACAAGTTCATTCTTCGCTGCGGCAACTGCGGTCGTCACAACTACGTCCGAACCAAGAACAAGCGGACGATGACCCAGAAGTTCACCATCAAGAAGTACTGCCCCGATTGCCGCGGTCATCACGAGCACAAAGAGGCTAAGATTTCAAAGGGTTAGAGCGTGACCTTTGCGGTGGTACCACAGTGGACGGTACCCAAGGTCGCGAGCTCTGGTCCTGCAGCCGCCTCTGCCGAATTGCGGAAGCGCCGCGCGCGTGCTAGCTAGCGGGGCGGAACACATACCGCAATGGTCCACAAGGGCGGGCGAACCCACGCCAGCCGGGGGTTCATTTCGCTTCGAGGGCTCCTCCGCGCCGCGAGGATGGCCGCGTCAACCGAGGCTGCCGCGCGGATAGGGGGGGCACGAGTCGGCAGGATTTTCCCGTCGGCATGGCCGAGGCGCCACGAGCGTTGAACAGGCCAGGAAGGAATGCCCACCTGCCCACGAATCGGCATCTCGGCGCCCCATGATCTTCGACTGGGTCTACGGCCTGTTCTCGAACGATCTCGCCATCGACCTCGGCACGGCGACGACGCTCATCTACGTCAAGGGCAAGGGGATCGTCTCCTGCGAGCCCTCGGTGGTGGCCGTGGCCAAGGACCCCCGCGGCGGGATGCGCGCCATCGCGGTCGGCCGCGAGGCCAAGGAGATGCTCGGCCGAACGCCCGGCAACATCCAAGCGGTGCGGCCGCTGCGCGACGGCGTCATTGCTGACTTCGAGATCACCGAGGCCATGCTGCGCCACTTCATCGCCATGGCGCACAACCGCCGCACCCTGGTCAAGCCGCGCATTATCATCTGCGTCCCCTCGGGCATCACCGAGGTCGAGAAGCGGGCGGTCAAGGAGAGCGCCGAGGGGGCGGGGGCCCGCGAGGTCTACATGATCGAGGAGCCCATGGCCGCATCCATCGGCGCGGGCCTGCCCATCACCGAGCCCAGCGGCAACATGGTGGTCGACATCGGCGGCGGGACCACCGAGGTGGCCGTGCTGGCGCTGGCCGGGATCGTCTACTCGCAGAGCGTGCGGGTGGGTGGTGACAAGATGGACGAGTCGATCATGGCCTACATGAAGCGCAAGTACAATTTGTCCATCGGCGAGCAGACGGCCGAGCGCATCAAGATCACCATCGGCAACGCCTACCCGCTCGAGCAGCAGCTCACCATGGAGGTCAAGGGGCGCGACATGATCGCGGGTATCCCCAAGACCGTGGTGGTCAACTCCGACGAGATACGCGACGCGCTGAGCGAGCCCACCAACGCCATCGTCGAGGCCGTGCTGACCGCGCTCGAGCGCACCCCGCCCGAGCTCGCCGCCGACATCTCGGACAAGGGCATCGTGCTGACCGGTGGCGGCGCCTTGCTGACCAATCTGGACGGGCTGTTGCGCGAGGAGACCGGCCTTCCGGTCATGGTGTGCGAGGATCCGGTGAGCGCCGTGGTGCTGGGAAGCGGCAAGGCGCTGGACCACATCGATCTGCTCAAGCAAGTCACCATCTCGTGACGGCCCAGTCCCATGAACCTCAAGCGCTTTCGCGACGTCGTGGTGGTCCTGCTCGCGCTGGCCGTGCCCTTCTGGTTTCTGCGCTACTCGATGCAGCGCGACCCGCGCCAGCTCTCGGGGCCCGACAAGCTGGTCATCCGCATCATCACGCCCATCCAGTACGCCGCCGCCACGCTGGCCCGCGGCCTTTCCGGCATCTGGACCGACTACGTCTACCTGGTCGACGTCAAGGAGGACAACGCCCGGCTGGCCGCGCAGAAGGCGCGCCTGGAGGCCCGCGTCGCCAAGCTTGAGCAGCTCGAGGAGGAGAGCCGCCGCCTGCGTCGGCTTCTCGACCTGCGCGACGACCGCACGGTCGACGTGGTCAGCGCCCAGGTGATCGCCAAGGACACCACCGAGTACTTTCGGGTGGCCGACGTGCTGCTCGACCGTCCCTCACGGCACATCATCAGCGGCGCCCGGCTACCGGTCATCAGCCCGGACGGGGTGGTGGGCACCACGGGCAAAGTCGCCGCCGACACCGTGGAGGTGCGCCTGGTGGTGGACGCGGGCATGCACGAGGGCGTGGACGTGGTGGTGGAGCGATCGGGCGCGCGCGGCTTCGTGCGCGGCACGGGCGACGAGCGCAAGTACCTGTGCCGGGTCGAGTACGTCGAGCGCCCCGACGAGGTCCAGGTCGGCGACCTGCTGGTGACCAGCGGGGTGGGCCGACGGTTCCCTGCTGGGCTGAAGGTGGCCAAGGTGGTGGAGGTGGTGCGGCGCGACTTCGGCATCTACCAGGAGGTGATCGCCAAGCCGACGGTGGACTTCTCGCGGCTGCGGGAGGTGCTCATCGTGATCTCGGAGTCGGCCGCCACGGCCGCCCAGCAGCGGGACCAGGGGAAGGGGACCCGGGACTAGTCGAGCCATGCGCAACACGGCGTTTCTCGCGCTGGGCCTGGCCCTCATCATCGCGCAGTCGAACCTGTTCTGGGTGCTCGGCTGGGTCCCCATTGCGGGCATTCGGCCTAGCCTGGTCCTGCCGCTCATCGTGTTCATGGGCGTGCACGAGTACTCGCTGACGCGCGGGGCGCTGCTGTCCTTTGCGGTGGGCTATCTGCTCGACGTGTTCGCCTCGGCTCCCATCGGGCTGTACACCTTTGGCTGCGTGTCGATCTTCGTGATGTCGCGCGTGGCGGGCGTGCGGCTGGCCGCCCAGACGGTGCTGACGAAGATGGCCTTGGCCTTCGTCTTCTCGCTGCTCGAGAGCGCCATCATCATCATTCTCACGGCCATCTTGGGGGAGGACCCGGCCCGCGCCGAGGCGCTGTTGCGGCTAGTGCTGCCCCATGCGCTGTCGACCGCGCTGTGCGCGCCGCTGGTCTTTAGCGCGGCCCGCAGGGTGCACGAGGCGACCATCTCGGTGCCGCGTCCCAAGGAGGCGAGCGGACGATGAGCCGGCTGGTGCCGCGGGCGGACGTGAGCGAGTTCCGCCAGCGCTTCGGATGGCTGACGCTGTTCGTGCTGCTGTGCTTTGCCGCCATCGCGGCGCGGCTATTCCAGCTCCAGCTGCTGCACGCCGAGGACTACCAAGCCGTCGCGCGCGAGAACATCATCCACAAGGTCCGGCTGGCCACGACCCGCGGCATCATCCGCGATCGCAACGGCAAGGTGCTCGCCGCCAGCCGCCCGGCCTACAACGTCTACGTGGTGCCCGAGCGCATCACCGAGATCGAGGCGCGCACCAAGTCGCCCGAGATGGCGCCAGTATGGGTCAAGCTGGTCGACTTGTTGAGCTTGGGCGAGGAGGAGATCAAGCGGCTCGAGGACAAGCTTCTGGCCCTGCGCGCCAAGGGCGGAGCTCGCGCCCGCCAGCAGATCCTGCTCAAGGAGGACATCTCGCGCGACGCCGTGGCCGTGCTCAAGACGCATGCCCACGACCTACCGGGGATCTCGGTGGCGCCCGTGTCGGTGCGCTACTACCCCTACAAGGAGGTCGGTGCGCACGTGCTCGGCTACATGCGCGAGGTCGACCGCGAGATGCTGGTCGAGCTGCGGCGCACGGGCTACACCGAGGGCGACCGCCTGGGTGCCACCGGGGTGGAGCGCGCCTGGGAGAGCTATCTGCGCGGCACCCGCGGCTCCGAGAAAGTGCTGGTCGACGCCCGCGGAGTCCGACGGCCGAGCCGCGACGACATCATCGACGAGCCGCGGCGCGTCGACCCCATCCCCGGGCGCGATCTGCGGCTCAGCATCGACGCCGAGGTGCAGCGGTCGATGGAGCGCGCCTTCCGCGGCGAGCTCGCGGGCGGTGCGGTGCTGGTAGATGTGCGCTCGGGCGAGATCCTGGGCATGGTCTCCAAGCCCGGCTACGACCCGAACCAGCTCTCGGGGGGCCACGGCAAGCGGGTCATCCGCGATGCCTTCCGTCGGCTGTTCTCCGATCCGTTAAAGCCCGCGCTCGACAAAACCGTCTCGGGCGCCTACCCGCCTGGCTCCACCTACAAGCCCTTCACCGCCCTGGCGGGCCTGGACAAGGGGCTCATCGACCCCGAGCACCAGATCGTCTGCCGCGGCTATCTGCGCTTCGGCCGCCGCATCTTCCGCTGCACCCAATCGCACGGCCCGACGGCGCTGCACAAGGGCATCGCCCAGTCGTGCAACGTCTACTTCTACCGGCTGGTCACCGAGGCGGGGGTGACCATGGACATGATCGCCGAGCTGGGCCGCGGCTTCGGCTTCGGCAAGAAGACCGGTCTGGGCATCAACGCCGAGACCAGCGGTCGGATGCCGACGCGGGCCTGGATGACCATGCGCAACAAGGGGCAGTTCCGCCAGGGCTTCTCGCTCAACGCCGCCATCGGGCAGGGGGCCACGACGGTGAGCGTGCTGCAGCTCGCGCTGGCCTACGCCGCGCTGGCCAACGGGGGCACGCTCTACCAGCCCCAGCTCGTCCAGGCCGTGGAGACGCCGGGTCGGGCGGTCGTCCAGGAGTTCTCCGCGCGGGTGCGGCGCCGCGTCAACCTCGACCCCGCCCACCGAGAGCTCATCCACAAGGCGCTGGTGGGCGGCGTCAACGAGGAGGGCGGCACGGCCTTCCGCGCGCGGCTGGCGGGCGTGTCGGTGGCGGGCAAGACGGGCTCGGCGCAGGTCTCGCATCGCCGCGCGGGTAGCCGCGACTTGGAGCGGGTGTGGTACTTCAACCGCGACCACGCCTGGTTCGCGGGCTACGCGCCCATCGAGTCGCCCGAGGTGGCCGTGGTGGTGCTGGTCGAGCACGGCGGCGCGGGCGGCAAGCACGCCGCGCCCATCGCCTTCGAGATCGTGCGGGCCTATCAGGAGATCAAGTCGAGGCGCGGCGAGCCCGAGGGCAGCCGCTCGGAGGCGGTGCCGTGATCCGCGCCCCGCAGCTCGCCGGTCGCGCCCGCGATCACATCGACTGGCCGCTGTTCATCGCGACGGCGCTCATCGCCGTCTTGGGCGTGGTCAACCTGTACAGCGCCACCAGCGTGTACGTCGGCACCGCGCAGGCCAAGCTCAGCGAGCTGTACGTCAACCAGGTCTACTGGCTGGTGGCGGGCGGCGTGGCCGGGGCCATCGTGGCGGCGGTGGACTACCGCCACATCGAGCGCTTCGCCTACGTCATCTACATCTGCGGGGTGTTCACGCTGGTGCTGGTGTTCGTCTTGGGGGTGGAGACGCGCGGTGCGGCGCGCTGGATCCACATCGGCTCCTTTCGCTTCCAGCCGAGCGAGTTCATGAAGCTGTGCCTCATCCTGGCGGTGGCCAAGTACCTGCACGACGACCCGCGCAGCGAGGAGCGCTCGCTCAAGGACCTGGCCGTCCCCGCGGTGCTCGCGGCCGTGCCCACCCTGCTCATCGTGCGCCAGCCCGATCTGGGCACCGCGGTGGTGGTGGTGCTGATCCTGCTGTCCATGGCCGCCGTCACGCGGCTCAAGCGCAGCAGCATCATCGCGTTTCTGGGCCTGGCGCTGGTGACCGTTCCCATCCTCTGGCAGTACGCCTTGCCCTACCAGCGCGACCGGGTGACCGCCTTTCTCAACCCCGGCGCCGATCTGGCGGGCACGGGCTACCACGCCCACAACGCGCGCCTCGCCATCGGTGGAGGCGATCTCTTCGGGCAGGGCTACATGAACGGCATCCAGAACCAGTTCCGCTTCCTGCCCGACCAGTACAGCGACTTCCCCTTCCCGGTCTTCGCCGAGGAGTGGGGCTTTGTCGGCTCCGTGGTCCTGCTGGCGCTCTACGCCTTTCTGGTGCTGTGGTCCATCCGCATCGCCTCGCTCGCGCGCGACCGCTTCGGCGCCGTGGTGGCGGTGGGTTGCGGCGCCATGATCTTCTGGCACACCGTTTTCAACCTGGGCATGGCGAGCGGGCTTCTGCCCGTGGTGGGCATCACCTTGCCGCTGTTCTCCTACGGTGGCTCGAGCGTGACCGCCGTGCTGCTGGCCATCGCCCTGCTGATGAACGTCTCCATGCGTCGCCACGCGGGCTTCTCGCGACTCGATCGGCTGTAGGGAACCTCCCTGCCTCCTGGCCCGCGCACGCCCCGCAAGCGTAAGCTGGACGCTGTACAGGCGTTAGGTAGGGCATGAGCGCCGCCTCGCTCGCCATGGCTACGTTTGGTCGCGACCGCTGGGCCCGCCTCGGCTCGCCGTCGGCTGCGGCCACGACCTGGGCGCGGCCGGAGCCGCCATGGTTTCCGCCGCGGTCGGCTGGCGCTATCGTGGAAGCCATGGTGGGGCTCCGGACAGGCGGCGGCCAAGGTCGGGGCGGGACGGAGACGGCCGGCCCGGTCGAGGAGCAGGCTGGCCGTGCCGACCTGGCCGAACGGGCCGAGGAGCTGGAGCGCGAGCGAGCCCGGTGCGCGCGGGCCAGGGCTGGCGATCGCCGCGCCATGGCCGAGCTCTTGCGGAAGCACGGGCCTGCGCTCTACCGCTCGGTGCTGCTGCCCCGTCTGGGCAACGAAGCGGCCGCCCAGGATGCCTTGGCCGAGACCTACCTCCGGGTGGTCGAGCGCTTCTCGCAGTTCGAGTGGCGAGGCTGCGGCGTCTATCCCTGGCTGCGGGTCATCGCGATGCGCATCGCGCTCGACATGCTGCGGGGGGGCCGCCGCGAGGCGCTGTTCGACCCGAACGAGATGAGCCGCGCAGTGGACCGCGCCGAGCGGGACTGGGACGAGGGCGCCGAGGCCCAGCTCTGCCAGAAGCGCGATCTCGAGCGGGCGCGCGCGCGCTTCGAGCAGGCCTTGGGCACCATCAACCAGCGCTACGCCTTGGCGATCCGCATCCGCGTCGTGGACGAGCGCTCGCGCGAGGATGCCGCCCGGGAGCTCGGCGTGAGCGTGGCCACCTTTGACGTGGTGCTGCACCGAGCGCTGGCGGCGCTGCGCAAGGCCATCAAGGCGCAGGAGGTGACGCCGTGACCGATCGGCGCAAGCTGCGTTTGGTGCGACCCGAACGGGACGAGCGAGCGGCTCGCGAGGACGAGGCCCAGCCCTTGGCCGGTCGGGGCGAGGAGGTCGGCGTAGCGGCGGAGCTGGCTCGCGCGGCTGCGGGCAGGGGCAGGCTCGATCCGGCCGACCACGAGGTGCTGTTGGCGCTGACCCTGGGCGAGGAGGTGGCCGAGGTCTCGCCGCGCGAGCGGCAGCAGGCCGAGGCGCTCGGCCGAGCGCTCGAGGCCCGAGCGAGCGCGGACGAGCCAAGCCGGGCCGAGGGCGAGGGCGATGTTCCTGAGGACGTCCAGCCGCTGGTCGATCTGGCCGAGGCCGTTCGCGCGGCAGCTCGTCCTGCCGCGCTCGACGAGCTCAGTAGCGAGCGGCTCATCCAGCAGGCGCTCCGTCGGGCTCGCCCAGGTCGACGGGCGGGTTGGCGCTTCGCGCTGGCTGCCGCCGCGGCGGTGGCCGCTGGCCTTGCCCTGTTCGTGGGTACGGGGCCGTGGACCAGCGGCCCGGCCGTGGTCGAGCGGCCCGAGCCGGTGGAGCTCATCAAGGCCCGCTCTGCCCAATCGCTGTTCGATCCGACCACGCCGTTTCCGCCACAGGGGGGGGAGACCGCGCGGATCGACCGCATCGCCCAGGCGCGGGCCGCCGAGCTGCGCGCCAACCGCTTTGCTTCGTGGGGGGTGCGATGATCGCTTGGACTAGAGCTTCGGCTCGTCGGGCGTTCTGGCGGCTTTGGGCGATTGCGCTCGTCGGGCTGCTCGCGTGGGTCCTCTCGGCTGCGGTGGGCTGCTCGCCCGACAAGACCGCTCCCGCTCGCCCGGCTTGTAGCTGCGATCCCGCGCCCGTCGTGGATCCCGCGCTGCTTGCCTTTCTGTCCAAGGCGCGGGCCAGCCACCACCAGGCGGATCTGGCCGAGCAGGCCGCCAAGCCCGAGCGCGCGGTGGCCGTGCTCGAGCGGCTGGTCGGCGGCCCCATCCCTGGCGGCGTCTCGCCCAGCGCCGAGGTGCGCGAGGTGCTGGCCGACACCTACGGCAGGCTAGGCGAGCTGCGCAGCCGGGCCGGGCAGCACGAGGCCGCCATGGCCGACGTCGGCCGCGGGCTCGAGCTGGCCCGCGAGCCCACGCATTTCCGCGGTAGGCTTTGGGAGATCCGCGGGCTCGTCGAGGAGCGTTGGGCCGCAGAGCTGGAGCGGCAGGGCCGCAGCGACGAGGCCGGGCAGGCCCGCGAGCGGGCCATCGAGTCCTTTGAAAAGGCCATCGCCATCGGGGACGAGGTGATCCGCCGCGCGCTTGCCGACGGCGGAGCCGCGCCTCGGTGAGCAGGTTCGAGTGGCGATGTCCTCGGTGCTGAAAGCTCGTCTCCGCAAGGCAGTGGTGGATGGGCGCTTTGCGGGCCGCCCGCGGTGGCTGCGCTCCACGGTGGAGACCGCGCTGGGGCTGAGCCTGGCGCTGCTGGCCATGGTGGCGGCCGAGCGGCTGGCCCGATCGGCCGCGCCCAATCCTGCAGCGCAGGCGCCAAGGGGCGAGCTCGCTCGGCCAGCTGCCCGTGCGGATCCCGACTCGCCGCGCCCGGCTGGCACGGCGGTGAGCTCGGCGGCCGTCGCCTCCTACGCCATGAAGGCCTCGCTCGATCCGAGCGAGCATCGGGTCCGCGGCTCGGCCACGGTCCGCTGGACCAACCGCTCGGCCCTGCCGCAGCACGAGCTGTACTGGCACCTGTACCTGAACGCGTTCGAGAGCGGGGATACGATCTTCTTCCGCTCGCACAAGGGCCCGGGCTTTCGCGGCAGCGGCCTGCCCGAGCGGTGGGGATCCATCGAGCTTCGGCGGATGTTCGTCCGCGAGCTCGGCCGCGACATCTGGCCCGAGGCCGAGCCGCACAGCCCTGGCGAGCCCGCCGACCGAACCGACATCCGGGTGCCGCTGCCTCGCGCTGTGGCCCCTGGCGAGGCGCTCACCATCGAGCTCGAGTGGGTCTCCGAGCTTCCCTCGCTGGTGCTGCGCACGGGTTTTGTCCGCGACTTTCACATGGTGGCGCAGTGGTTTCCCAAGCTGGCGCGCCTCGAGCCGGACGGCAGCTGGGCCCACTTTGCCCTGCATCGGCACTCCGAGTTCTACGCGGACTTCGGCGAGTACGACGTCACGGTCGTCACGCCCGTCGAGATGGTGGTCGGCGCCACGGGCGAGCTGGTCTCGGAGCGGCGGCAAGGGCCTTCGGTCGAGCGGCGCTTCGTCGCACGCCCCGTCCACGACTTCGCCTTTGCGGCCTGGCGGGGATTCCGCGAGCTCGACGCCCAAGGCCCGGGCGGCGTGCGGCTGCGCTGTCTCTATCCGCCAGGCGAAGAGCGCGCAGCGCGAGCCGAGCTCGCCGCCAGCAGGGCCGGGCTGGCGGAGCTGTCCCGGGCCTACGGCGGCTATCCCTACCCGAGCCTGACCATCGTCCATCCGCCCGAGTGGGCCCTCGAGGCAGGCGGCATGGAGTACCCGACGCTCATCACCACGGGGGGCCGCTGGCTGTGGCGGCGGCTGGGCATCCGCTGGCTCGAGCAGGTGACAGCGCACGAGCTAGGCCACCAGTGGTTCTACGGGCTGGTGGCCACGGACGAGCACCGCTGGCCCTTCTTGGACGAGGGCCTCACCACCTTTGTCGAGGCCGAGCTGCTGGAGTCGTGGCTGCCAGGGGCGTCGCTGGCTTCGCTCGGCGGCTTCCGCGTGGGCCTGCCCGCCCATCGGCGCGCGCTCGCGGCCGATGCCTCCCGGGCCGACATCATCGCGCAGCCTGCCGACGAGTTTGCCAACGGCGCCGACTACGGCTCGCTCGTCTACTACCGCGCGGCCAGCCTGCTGATGACCATGGCGCGCGTCCACGGTCCCGAGAGGCTGCGAGCGGCGCTGGGCCGCTACGCCCGCCAGCATCGCTTCGGCCATCCCGGGCCTGAGGATCTGCTGCAGGCGATCCGCGACGAGCTGGGCGAGCGGGCCGCCGAGCAGCTGCGGCAGGGCCTGTTCGAGCCAAGCGGGGTGGACTACGCCGTCGAGCAGGCAGCGTCTTTGGAGGCCGACGGCGGCTGGCGCGGTCGGGTGTCGCTCAGGCGCCGTGGCGAGCTGAGCTTCGCGGTCGACGTGCTGCTGCTCGCCGAGGACGGTAGCTCGAAGCGGCTCTACTGGGATGCGCGCTCGGACGCGGCGACCTTGGAGGCGCCGCTTCAGGCGCCGCTAGCCGCGGCGATCGTCGATCCCGACTACCGCGTGCTGCTGGACGAGAACCTATCCAACAACGCCCGCCGAGCTGGCGTCCCGAGCGGCAAAGCCCGGCTGGCTCCAGCCGTGCTGACGGGCGCCGCCCTGGGCGCCCAGCTCTGGTTCACACTGGCCGGCCTCTGAGGGAGCACGCTCGCGATGCAAAGCCCGACCGACCTGCCGAGCGGCCCGCGCGCGAAGGAGACGACAGCGGCGGCTGGACGACGCGGCCGCCCGTTACTTCCCGCGCGCCCGAGCGTGCTGGCGGCGGTGTTCGTGAGCAAGAGCCTGGCCGCGCTCCTGGTCGGGCTTCCGCTTTCGTGGGCCGTGGCCCAGGTGGTGGGCGGCTATCCGCGAGCAGATGCAACGCTGTGGGACGAGGGCGGCGTGATGCTGATGGAGACCATCCGCCTGCTTCGGCCGAGCTCGGATGCGATCGTCGGCCAGAGCGCCTTGCTGACTCTGCTCGCCACCTTTGCCCTGCTCCTGCCGCTCGGAGCGCTCATCGCATCGCAGTCGCCAGCGGGCTCGACGGGGGAGCATTCGAGCGAGCCGCGTTTCTGGCGACTGCTCGGCCGGGCCGCCGAGCGCTTCGGCACGCTGGCCCTGCTGCAGGGATTCGCGCTGGTCGCCCAGCTCATGCTGGTGGTGCTGGTGGTGCTGCTGTTCGCCGCGCTGGCGCATTCTCTGGGGCTCGATCCCAAGGGCACCGACCTCGTCGGCCTCGCCGCGCTGGCCGCGGCGCTGCTGGCCGTGGCGTGGCTCTCGATCGTCCACGATCTGGCCAGGGTGGCTGCCGTGCACGGCCGGCTTGGCCTTTTCGCATCGGTCGAGGCCGCCCTCGGGGCCTTTCGAGCGAGCCCGATGCGGGTGGGGCTCGAGGCTTCGGGACGAGGCGCCTTGGCCCTGGTGCTGCTCGTTGCGGCGGGTTGGGCGGCTGCCGAGCTCGGCTGCGCCACGGACGCGCGCCTGGTAGGGACCGCGCTCGCCCAGCACGCCGCCGTGCTGGGCACCGTACTGCTGCGCGCCTCGTGGCTCGGCTGGGCAGCCGGTCGCCTGGCTCACTAAGCGCCAGCGGGCTGCCGCGTCAGCGCGGGGATCGTTAGCGGCAGCGCAAATCCGCGTTGCAGCCACCGGTCAAGCTGCACTATACCACCTGCCCGACTCGTCGGCTGCGGGGCACCGCCCCAACAGCCGAGGCCGCCCAGGTAGCTCAGTTGGTAGAGCAGCGGACTGAAAATCCGCGTGTGGTCAGTTCGATTCTGACCCTGGGCAC
>CAYTYV010000020.1:0-28826 GCA_964441055.1 uncultured Polyangiaceae bacterium
GGGACCACCTGGGCGTGGCAGGGGGGGACGCGGTGGAGGGGCTTTGGGCTTGGGTTGCTGGGACACGACCATCCTCGCCGTCGATCAGTCCGCAGACCACCCTCGGAGGGTAGGCTGGATCGCCCCGAGCGGCAAGCGGGAGGACCCTGCGATTCAGCGCGATCCTCGCGCCTGCTCGCGACGAACTCCGCTAGCCTTCGACGATCAAACCGCGCGCCGCCAAGATTTGCGGCGCGCGGCGCACGTCGCGGAGCAACGCCCTGGCGTACCAGCGCCGCTGCTCGGCCCGCGATAGGTCGCCCGGACGGTGCGCGGTGGCTTGCGCCAGCATGATGGCCGCGGTGACGGACACGTTCAAGCTCTCGACAAAGCCCCGCATGGGCACCCGTACGCGCTCGACACAGGCCGCCATCAGCTCCTCGTGGATCCCGTCGTGCTCGTTGCCCATGACCAGGCCCAGGCGCGGGATGGCGGCGAGCTCTTCCGGTAGCATCGCGCCGTCGGGGTGCGTGCCGACCAGCTGATGCCCGCTGCGCTCGAGGGCCGCGACCGCATCGGCTACCGACCGATGGGCGAGCACCTCCACCCACCGCTCGCTGCCCTTGGCCACCTGCCCCGAGGCCACGAAGGGCTCGCTGCGCTCGACCACGTGGAGCCGGCTGATGCCGAAGGCGTCGCAGGAGCGCAGCACGGCCGCGCCGTTGTGGGGGTTGTGGGGGGCGTCCATCACCACGGTGACCGAGTTGAGGCGGCGGCTGAATACCTCCTGCAGCCGCTGTCGGCGTCGAGGGGTGGCCAATGGCTCCAGCGTCTCGATGATGGGCTCTGGACCGATCCGCTCGAGTGCTTGCTGCCAGCCGCGCTGCATGGACGCCACCTCGTGGCCATCCGTTCCAAGCCGACGATCGGCGTGGCGATCGGGTCGAGGTCGCTGCATCATGGCGCACCGCCTCGACTGGCGGGCTCGGCTGCCTGCGCCGCCGCTGTAGGCCCGCTCTGCGGCGCGGTAGCCGCGGTCGCGCTGGCAGCTGCCAGCCGATCGCGCAGCTTGCGGACGCGGCGCTCGAAGTCGCGCTGGTCGCCAGGGCTCAGGGGAAGCTCGCCGAAGCGAGCGACCAGGTAGCGCTCGGTGAGCCCGAGGATCTCGGCTGCCAGCGGGTGCTCGGCGCGCCGCAGCTGCTCGGCGTGCCGCAAAGGGGGTGTGCCAGCTGCGCGGGCGATGCCGAGGCGCGCCATGGTGCGGTCGAGCAACTGGTAGAGGCGCGTGGCCAAAAGGGCGCTCTCCGAGGCGCGATCGGGCCGCTCGCCACTGGCGCCACGCCGCCGCCGACGACGCCGCCACCACCAGGCGGTGCACGCCGCTGCCAGCGCGGCGCCTGCAAGCGCGAGCAGGGTTCGGCGTCGGGGCCCGCTGGCGAGCTGTCCCAGCAGGCTCTGCTGGGACTCCAAGGAGTCGAGCAGGTCCACCTGCTGCTGCAGATCGTAGCCGACCACATGGCGGTTCCAGCGTTGGCTGACGGCTTCGACGAAGTCCCGCAGGTAGGCAAAGGCGCCATAGATCTCGCTCTGGGGAATGGCGGCTCCGGGCGGGGTGGGGTCGAAGGTCAGCCAGCCGCGACCAGCGATGTACGCCTCCACCCAGGAGTGGGCGTCGCCCTGACGCACGGCGTAGAAGCCGCCGAAGCGGTTCCAAGTGCCGCCGACGAAGCCCGCCACGTTGCGCGAGGGGATGTCGAGGTGCCGCAGCATCACCGCCATGGCGGTCGAGTAGTACTCGCAGTGCCCTCGCTTGGACTCGAACAAGAAGTGGTCGAGCGGCTGGGGGTAGCCGCCCGACGGCGACGAGAGATCGTAGCGGTACTCGCTGCGCAGATGCCGCTCGATGGCTAGGGCTCGGCCATGGTCGGTCGTCTCGGCTCGGGTCCACGCCTCGGCCAGCTCGCCGATGCGCGGCGGCAAGTCCGGGAGCTGCAGGTAGCGCGCGCGGTGCTCGGACGAGGGGCCGCCGAAGCTGGGGGCCTCGTCGGGCGCGGTGAAGACCTGGTAGCGAAGGCCTCGATCGCTTGCCGAATGATAGCGGAGCTCGCCCTCGGGACCGCGCAGGATCGTCACCCGGTTCGCGGGGGTGACCAGCGGCCCGCGCGCGATGCGCACCCCCTGGGCGTTGGGCGGCAGGAACAGAACGGGCGGATCGAGGGGCTCGAGCTCCACCAGCATGGTGGGCTTGTCCCGGGTGTGGCGGTGCTCTCCCAGCAGCACCAGCGCGGCGTCCGCGGCCACGGCGCTGTTCTGCTTGACGGTCTGGCTCCAGGTGCGGCCGTCATAGGCGTCGAGCGCCGTGCCTCGCAGGTGCATGACCAAGCGCGGCGGCGGCGGGGCAGGCAGCTCGGGCATGGTGACCCGCAGGGCGATGCTCGGGTCGGATCGCAGGGTGCCGATCTGACCGAGATCCACCTTGCCCGAAAAGCCGATCATGCGCCCGCTCTTGGGACGGCTGAGCAGCATGAGCGACAGGCCCACGCGGGGAAAGGCCACGAACAGCACGGCCGTGAACAGCAGGATGGGGCCGGCCAGCAAGCAGGTGACGGCGATGAACTGCCGACCGACCACCCGCTTGGAGCGCAGGATGCGGGGCACGTCTACGGGCAGCCCGGTCCGGTCGCGCGCGCCCTGTCGGTAGTTGCCCTCGACCTCGCGCCGCAGGTGGCGGAGCACCAAGGCGCCTGGGGTGACCACCAGAAGCCCGAGGAAGCACAGCCCGTAGGCCAGGCCGCCACCGACCACCGTGCCCGCGATGAGGTGGAGCAGCGCCAGCACGATCACCTGCTGGTCGTGGGCCGCGCCCTTGCGGGTGGCCACGCGGATGATCTGCAGCCCCACGGCGAACTCGATCAGTAGATCGACGCCGCTCGCCTCGGTGAGAAATGCGCGACCGAGCTGCACGGCGACCAGCAGCACGGGCGCCATGGTGTCGAGGTGACGCTTCGAGGCGGCGCGCCGCTGGCTCTCGCTGAGCGCGATCGCCACGGCCATGCCGCCGAGAAGCACGAGGCTGACGGTGGGGCTGAACTGGCCGCTGACCACCAGTGCCGTCACGCCCAAGGTGGCGAGCGCATCGGTCATCACGCGATGGACCAGGCCGAATCTCATGCCGCCCTACCCACGGCGCGCGAGCCGGTCCGGTCGGCCTCAGGCTCGTCGTCCACCAGCTCGAGCAGCGCCAGAAAGCGCAGGATGGGGTCCGAGCCGCGACTGTGATCGGATCGCACCCGCTGGCCGGCCGTGGTCAACACCGTCACCCGCTCGCCGCGCTTCAAATGGGCCACCGCGAAGGAGGCCACCTGCCGAATGCGCTCCTCGAGCTCGGCGGCGCGGGCCGCTTCCGCCTCGGCGCTGGCCCCGTCCTCGGGCGCGCATAGCACGTCGATCCACAAGTCCACGTCCTGGTGCGTCTCCCGCGCCCGCTCCCGCAGCACGAGCTGGTCGGGGCGGGTGCTCTTGCGCCAGTAGATGTCTCGTGGGTCGTCGCCGTCGCGCATCGGCCGTAGCGAGTAGATCTCCTCTCCGCTGCCCCGACGCAGCGGACCGATGTCGCCCGAGACCTCGCCGTAGGCCCTTTGGGGAAGCCGCACGGGATCCACCGCTGGGTAGATGACCAGCTCGTCGGGCGATTGCACCTCGCGCGACTTCTCGAACAGGCCGAAGGGAAAGCGCGTGGCGATGCGGAAGCCAGTGTGCTGCTCCAGGCCGCGGCGCAACGGGGTGCGCCGATAGGCGGCGATCTGCGTCGAGCGCGGGCTGATCTTCAGGAAGAAGCAGCGCTTGTCCGCTGGCTGGTCGGCGCGCAGGTCCTCGACCTCGATGGCGTAGGAGGGCACCCGACGCTTCTGATTGTACACCTCGATCTCGACCAGGTGCGAGCGCCCCACCTGGGCCCGAGCGGGCAGCCGACGTCGCACCATGAGCCGTCGGAGCGACAGCTCGCTCATCACGCCCGAGACGACGATCAGCGACAGCATCATGCCGAGCAGCAGGTAGAGCAGGTTGTTGCCCGTGTTGATGGCCGCCAGGCCTACGCCCAGGGTGATGCCGAAGAAGTACTTTCCCTCGCGGGTGAACTTGAGCTTGCGAGGCCAGAAGCGCTTCTTTTTGCGCGGCCGTTCGGGTCGCAGCCGCATCCGCGGCGCCATCGGCGGTACGGTCCGTCGCGCCGCCAACGGTCGGCGGGCGCTGGGGCTGGGAGGGCGATGGGTCGGCACGCGCGACTGCCGAATGGGGGGCTTCGCGCTTGGCCCGAGCGGCGTCGCGGTCGCGACCGGCCGCAGCGTGGGGGGAAGGGGCTCGGCCAGGCTCGGCGGGGATGGCGACGCAGGCGAGCGAGGCTCCGCTCGGCTCGGCTTCGGCCGTTTCACAGCGGTACCGGCAGGCGAGCCACGAGGTCCCGCACCGTGGCTTCGGCCTCGTCGTAGCTGGGCACGTAGCCGTCGGCTTGGGCCGCCAGCCGGACGCGATGCGCCAAGACGGGCACGGCGAGGTCGTGGATGTCGTCGGCGATACAGAAGGCGCGCTCGCGCAGCCGCGCACGGGCGCGGGCCGCAGCGGCGAGGTTCATAGCGGCCCGCGGCGAGGCGCCGATGCCGATGGCGGGCGAGGTGCGAGTGGCCGTGACCACCGCTTGGAGGTAGGTCGCGAGCGAGGGGTCGATCCGGATGCGCTTGACCTCCCGCTGCAGCATCACCAGGTGGGCCAAATCGAGCACCCGCGGTACCTCGGCAACGCGGTCGACCGTGGGCGACAGCAGCAGGCGCTGCTCCACCTGGGGCGGCGGGTAGCCGATGTGCAGCCGCATCATGAAGCGATCGAGCTGCGACTCGGGCAGCGGATAGGTGCCCGCGAAGTCGTGCGGGTTCTGGGTGGCGATGACGAAGAAGGGGTCGGGCAGGGGGATGGTCACGCCGTCGACCGAGACCTGCACCTCGTTCATGGCCTCGAGCAGCGCCGACTGGGTGCGAGGGCTCGCCCGGTTGATCTCGTCGGCCAGCAGCATATTGGTGAAAATGGGGCCTTGCCGAAAGACGAAGTCGCTCTTGCGCTGGTCGAACACCGAGACGCCGAGCACGTCGCTCGGCAACAGATCGCTGGTGAACTGCACGCGGCGCAGATCGGCGCCCACCGCCTTGGCCAGGGCGCGCGCCAGGGTGGTCTTGCCGACACCAGGCACGTCCTCGATGAGCAGGTGCCCTTTGGCCAGCAGCGCGACCAGACCCAGCTCGACCACATCGGGCTTTCCCTCCAGAGCGCACTGGATGGCCGACCGCAGCTCGTCCAGCACGGGCGAGGTCTTGGTCTTGGCGGGCAGGGCGAAGCTCATTGATCCCATGCTAGCAGATGGGGGGCAACAGACGCATCCACCGAATATTGTTCGACACGGCGGCCGGTCCTGGCAAGCTCTTGCAGACGGATGCGCCCACAAACGCCTCGGGGCCTCGACAGCCGCTCGAAGCCTCAGAGGACTTGATAGCCGCGGCGAACCAGCGCATGGTTCCCGCGCCCATCACGGGGCGACGCATCGCCGGGGGCTCGAGACAATCCGCCGACTCATGCCGCAACCCCGCCATCCGCTGGTGTCGCAACGCCGCGAAGGCTCGGCCGAGCCGCGCGACGAAAAGCGTTCTTCCCCTTCCGGAGGCCATGAGGGGGGCGGCGCGTGGCGCACCGCGGTCGGGCTGGTCCAGACCCTCCGTCCCCACCAGTGGATCAAGAACCTGTTCGTGCTGGCGCCCATCGTGTTCGCCAAGCACCTGACCCACCCGTCCATCATCCAGGGGGCGCTCGGCGCCTTCGCCATCTTCTGCGTGCTGGCGGGTGCGGTCTATACCCTGAACGACCTCGTGGACATCGAGGCGGACCGCATGCATCCGGTCAAGCGCCATCGCCCCATCGCTTCGGGGGCGGTGCCCGTGGCGGTGGCAAAGGCGGCCGTGGTGGTGCTGGTGATCGGCGCCTTGGCCGCCTCGCTGCTGCTGCCGCCCGGGTTCATCGCGGTGGCCGCCAGCTACTTCACGCTCAACCTGGCCTACTCGTTCTGGCTGAAGAAAGTGGCCTACGTGGACGTGGGCTGCATCGCGACCGGCTTCGTGCTGCGGGTGCTCGCTGGCGGGATGGCCACGGGCACGCCAGTGTCCTACTACATGATCGCCTGTACGGCGTTTCTCGCGCTGTTTCTGGGCTTTGGCAAGCGCCAGCACGAGCTGGCGTCGCGCGGCGGTACCAAGCGGCGCAAGGCACTGGAGCGCTACGGGCCGCGCGCCTTGATGGTGGCGATGGCCGTCACGGGAACGGCCGCGGTGGCCACCTATCTGGCCTACACCCTGGACCCGGACACCCAGCGCTTCTTCCGCACCGAGCGGCTCTGGCCCACCACCTTCCATCCGATCTTCGGCGTCGTGCGGTTCTTGCAGCTCGTGGCCGGGCGTCCCAAGGCCGAATCGCCCACCCAGGAGATGCTGCGCGACACGCCCTTCGTGCTCAACGTGATGACCTGGGTGGCGGTGATCATCGTGATCGTCTACCGGCTTAGGCCGACGTAGCCATGGCGAGCAAAGAGGAGGCGAAGAGCCAGGGCCAGTCCACGCGCCTGCGGAGCAACGCCTGGACGGATCTCGCGCTCGTCGTGCCCATCTTCATCGGCTACCACCTGGGCGTGGTGACCCTGTCGGTGCGCAATGCCGCCGACCTGTTGACGGCCGAGCTGGTCGCGCTCGCCGATCACTCGACCGCGCTGTACTGGCTCATCACCGCGGGCATCGGGCTCGGGCTGATCGGCGTGCTGGTCGTGTTGGGGCGGGGCAAGGCCTTCGAGCTACGGAGCTTCGTGCTCATCGTGGTCGAGGGGGCGCTCTATGCCTTTCTGATGGGAGCGGCGGCCAGCTACGTGGTGGGCTCGCTGCCGCTCGGCGGACAGGTGCACGGCGGCGGTCCATGGGCCGGGGTAGTGATGTCGCTCGGCGCTGGCTTCTACGAGGAGCTGGCCTTCCGGGTGGGCCTGTTCGGGCTTGGGGCCCTGGTTCTGCGAGCGCTGATGCGAAAGTCGGTGAAGCGTCGGCTCGTCGTCTTGGGCTGGGCTATCCTAGCGGCAGCGGCGTTTTCGGGCTGGCACTACCTCGGGCCGCTGGGCGATGCGTTCGAGGCCCGCAGCTTCGTTTTCCGCTGGGTCTGCGGCCTGGCGTTTACCGCGATCTACGCCTTTCGCGGGTTCGCGCCCGCGGTTTGGACCCACGTGCTCTACGACGTCTGGGTGCTGGTGCTGCGGTAGGGGATCGGGCTAGTGCGGCCCAGCGTCCCCGGTCGCACCCGCCTCCAGGCCCGAGTCGGGGCCGCTCGGCGAGGCCGACTCGCCCCCGTCGCGGTCGGTAACTTCTGGCCACAAGAGGAAGGTCGCCATGATGGCAGCCAATAGGACGATCGCGCCCAAGACGAACAACGGCGCGCGCGAGGCGGGCGGCTCAGCGGGCTGCAGCGCGGCGGTCACGACCTGGTCGGCGCCCGAGCCGGATACCAGCGTGGCGTCTGAGGCCAGCCAGACCGGTAGCTCGACAGCGGGAGCAGGTGCGGGCCTGACGGACTCGACCGTGGCGATGGGCTCGACCGGGGGGACGGACGGAGCGGCGGACTGAGCCGCGGGCTGCGTGGGGGGCGGAGTGGAGGCCTCGGCGCTTGCATGGGGCGCCAGCGCTGCGGCGAACTCGGCCACCGTTTCGTAGCGGTCGTGGGGCTCGCGCGCATAGCCCTTGGCGATGACTTGGGCCAGCGCTTCGCTCACGTCCGGTCGGTGCTTGCGGATGGGCTCGGGCTCCTCGGTGCTGACCCGGATGCACAGCTCGCCGAAGCTGTCGGCGTCGTAGGGGTGCGAGTGCGTCAGCAGCTCGTACAGGCACACGGCCAACGCGTAGATGTCGGTGCGGTGGTCGACGTTTTTGGCCGACCGCATCTGCTCGGGCGACATGTACAGCCCCGAGCCCAACACGGTGGTGGTCTTGGTCAGACCGACGGCGCCCGCATCGTCGCCGTCCTCGACCATCTTGGAGATGCCGAAGTCGAGCACCTTGACCAGGGCCTTGGATCCGGACTCGATGAGGAACAGGTTGGCCGGCTTGATGTCGCGGTGGATGATGCCCACCTCGTGGGCCTGGGCCAGGGCCTCGGCGGCCTGGCGGATGCACTCGATGGCCTCCGGGATGGTAAACCGTCGGCCTTCGGCGATGTGCCGCGCCAAATCCCACCCCTCCAGGTACTCCATGACCATGTAGGGCAGGCCGTCGGGCAGGGTGTCCACATCCAGCACCCGAGCCACGTGCTCGCCCTGGATTCGGGTGGCAGCCCGCGCCTCCCGCAGGAAGCGCTTCACCAGCGCCTCGTTGGACATGAGCTGAGGCAGCAGGAGCTTGATGGCCATGCGGGTGCCGAGGTTGATGTGCTGAACCGACAGCACGACGCCCATCCCGCCTACCCCCACCGTCTCGATGACGCGATACTTGTCGAGCAGCAGCGTGCCGGGCTGAATGTTCAGGACGTCGAAGGGCTCGGTCACGAGGCCCACTGTACACCATTCGAGCCGCGTAGAGCCCAACTCAAATCGCGGGCGCTAGCCGCCGCCCGCGGCGCCGCCACTGCCCGCGCCGCCTCCCGCAGCTCCGCCGCCACCGGCTGCCGCGCCGCCCCCCGCAGTGCCGCCACCGCCCGCGGCTCCGCCCGAGCCCGCGGTGCCGCCCGAGCCCGCGGTGCCGCCGCTGCTGGTCGAGCTGGTGGTGCTCGAGGCGCCGCCCGAGCCCGCGGTGCCGCCGTCACCGTCTCCGTCCGTCGGCGGGCAGAACTGCTGGAAGACGGTCATCTGCTCGGAGCAGACGCGATGGATGTCGTCGGCGACGATCTGCTCGCAGCTCTCGCGATAGGTCTGGTCGCGGCACGACGAGCAGTACTCCTCCAGATCTTCGCAGGGGTCCGGGCAGCCAGTGGCCACCAGCGCCGCCGCGGTGATGGGAAGCAGGCGTAGGGCCGTGGTGAGCCGTGGTCTGGTCATGGGGCCTCTCGGATGCGAAACGGAAGCGAGCTTGAGCACGAGCCAACGAATCTTCTCACGGCCCCGGCTTGGCGGCAACGAAGCGGTAGCCCGGTCTCCAGCGGGACCGACGCTCAGCTGACCACGGGCGGCTCCGCCTTCCGACGGGCGCAGACGAAGCGCTCGAGGTTGCCCTTGGGGCCGCGGATGGGGCTATCGACCTGGTCGACGATGTCGAAGCCGCCGCGCTCAAGGGACGCGCAGGCTCGAGCGATGGCCTCGCGGCGCACCGATTCATCGCGAACGACGCCGCGCCCGCGCGAGGCCTGTTTGCGGCCGACCTCGAACTGCGGCTTGACCAGGGCGACCAGCATGCCCCCCGACGGCAGCACGGCCGCCAGGGCGCCCACCAGCTTGCCGATGCCGATGAACGAGGCGTCCACCACCACCAGGTCGATGCGCTCGGGGAAATCGCCCGGCTGCATGGCTCGCGCGTTGACGCCCTCTCGCACCACCACCCGGGGGTCGGAGCGCAGCCGCGGGTGGAGCTGGCCCTTGCCGACGTCCACGGCGTAGACGCGTCGGGCGCCGCGCTCGAGCAGGCAGTCGGTAAAGCCGCCCGTGGATGCGCCCACGTCGATGCACGCGGCATCGGCCACGCGCACGCCGCAGCCGGAAAAGCGCGTCAAGGCATGGTCCAGTTTGTCGCCCCCGCGCGAGACGAAGCGGGGGCCCGCGCTAAGGCGCAAGGGCGTGTCGCGGCGAAGGGGCGTGCCCGCCTTGTCGATGCGCTGCTCGCCCGAAAACAGCCGTCCGGCCATGATGAGCGCCTGGGCCTGGCTGCGCGAGTCGGCCAGGCCGCGCTCCAGCATCAGCAGGTCGGCGCGGACCTTCCCGGGCGGCTCGGAGCGGGATGGAGCCGGCTTGCGGTCCCGCTGGGAAGGCTTGGCTCGGCCGTGCTGGTCGTCTTGGGGCGCCACGTCATCTCCCGTGCAAGGCCTGGGCTAGCTCGGCTAGACCTTGGGCGATCCGCGGTCCGGGGCGCAAGGCCGCCGAGTCGCGCAGCAGGTGGACCCGGCCCTGCTGGACCGCGCGCAGCTCCGACCAACCGGGAGCCCCGAGCAAGCTCGAAACCTCGGCCGCACCGTCGGACGGGCTGGGCGATGCGCCCGCGCGCGAGGCGTCCACGATGACCTCGGGCTCGAGCGCCAGCAGCCGCTCGATGCCGAGGCGCGGATAGAGGCCCCCCCGATCGATCAGGTTTCGGCCTCCGGCCAGCTCGACGAGCTCGTCGGCAAAGCTGCCTGGACCGGCCACCACGATGGGGCTCTGGTCGATCACCATGACGGACGGCACAGCCGGGCTCCCGCGGACCGAGCGTCTGACCCGATCGATGTCGGCGGTCATGCGCTCGAGCAGCCGAGCGGCAGCCGGGCCGCGGCCGAGCTTGCGGCCGAGTGACCGAATCATGGCTTGGATCTCGGCCACCGAGTTGGTGGCTGGAAAGTAGGTCTCGACGCCGTGCGCTCGGAGGGCCTGCTCCAGGCTGGGACCGGCTGGGCTGCGCGCGCCGACCACCAGGGTGGGACGAAGGGCGAGGATGGCCTCGATGCTCGGATCCGCGAATCCGCCTACCGCAGGCAGCCGACGCACTTCGGGCGGATAGTCGCAGTGGCGCGAGCGGCCGACCAGCACGCTACTTCCGCCCATGGCGACGACGGCCTCGGTGGTGTTCGGCGAGAGCGAGACCACCCTTAGGGCCGCGGGGCGCGTGGGCGAGGGAGGATCGCAGCCCAGCAGCGCGAGAAGCGTCCAGCAAAGCACGTGGCGTCGCCGCGCGCGTCGAGGCTGCGCGCTCAGCGCGATCGGCCTTGCCTCGCCATCCACAGCGCGAACGCGCTCAAGAGCATGGTCCAGAGAAGGGGCCGGGCGGGGTCGTCGCCCAGCGGAGGGGCGCTCATGGCGCAGCTCGATAGGACCTCGCCGTCGTACTTGTCGTCGTCAGCATCGCCCGCCACCCAGCCGTCGCCCGTCGTCCCGGGTGGACCCTCGTCCTGGACGCAGATCCCATCGACGTTGCAGGTGTAGCCGTCCGGGCACGGGGCGGCCTCGATGCAGGGACGGCTGCAGTAGCCGTCGATGCAGATGCCCGAGGGGCAATGATCGGGCAGATCACAGGGGCTGCCCACGGGCATAGTGTAGGCCGGGTCGGTGGGCGCGCCTGTGGCCCAGGGCGGCGGCTCGGCGCCGATGAGCCCGGCGCCGTAGATGGTGCGCTCCTTGATCCAGTCCGCCCAGCCGAAGACGTAGCCGTAGACGGGGTCGTCACAGCCCGCGGCCCCTCGGGAGACCACCCCCACGACGCGGTTCTGAGCGTCGATGGCCGGCCCCCCCGAGTCGCCCTGGCAGATGCCCGTCTCGCCCACCCACTCGGTCTCGTAGACGTAGTAGCTGGGGCAGTCGTCGGCCACGCAGTAGGTGAGCAGATCGTCGCGCCGATAGCGCGTGCCGCTCGATGCGTACGGGTCGTCGCTGGTCGCGCCGTAGCCGATGGCCGAGTACACCTCGTCCTCGACGAGCGGAACGTCCACGCGCGGCACCAAGGGCACGGCCTCGGCAGGATCCAGCGGCTCCTCGAGAATGAGGATCGCCTGGTCGTTGCCGCACACGTCCGAGCCTCCGGGCGGGATGAAGAGCTCCATCCCGCGGACGTACCCCGAGGCGCCCTGGGGCAAGGTGGTCTCCGTCGTCACGTACATGGTGTGCGCGCCGTAGGTGCTCCCGAACGTGGTCTCGCCACACACCACCCCGCCGCCCACGCTGTTGAGCAGATCCGCGACGCAGTGCTGCGCGGTCAGCACCACGTTCGAGGCGAGGAGCGAGCCCGTGCAGGTTCCCACGTTGTAGCCCTGGGCGTGGACCACGCCGACGACGGCCGTGTCGGTGCTGTCGACGTAGCCGCCCTGGATCGGTTGCCCCACCGCGGCAAGGGCCTCGGTGAAGTCCACGGGCTCGTCGGCTGGGGCACAGCCCAGCACGCTCCCGAGCCATCCCGCGAGGACCGCAGGGGTGAGGTAGACCAACGTAGTAGGACGGCCATGCGCCATGTTCACCTCCACGCCAAACTCCCGCCCCATTCGTATTGTAGAGGCTCGAGCGGAGCACGTACACGACTCTTTTTTTCTTCGCGGGCTTCCGCGTGCCGCCTTGAAAACGGCGGGGGACGAGCCACGGTCCTGCGCCCGCCCGTGCGCTCGTTCCCGCCTCTGGCGCCAACTTCCCCTTGTCTTGCTCCCCCCCGTTCGCGCATGCTCGCCCCATGCGAAGCGCACGCGTGGTGATGTCGAGCCTGCTGATCGCGCTCGCGCCCGTCTCGGCGGCGGCAGCCGAGGGCGACGACGAGGTGCTGACGGTAGAGGCGGATGAAGAGATTGCGACCGACGAGGATGCCGAAGAAGCCGAGGAGCCGCGCGAGCCGTCCGACCACGACGGCCACGACGGCAGCGTCGGCTTGGGCTTCTTGGGGGCGCGGGTGGTGGCGAGCACGCAGCCGGGCGGTCCGCCCGCGGTGGTCATCACGCCCGAGGGCGACGCCGTGCTCACCGTGGAGCCGGACGAGATGGTGGTGCCGGTCTTCGGCGTCCGCTACTGGTTCAACACCACCATCGGTGTGGATCTCGGCTTCGGCTTTGGCGTCGAGGGCGGGTCGACCACGCAGGAGATCCCCAACCCCGATCCCGCGCGGCATACCACCCTCGAGGGCTCTACGCCGTCGACCGCCGCCGTGGTCGGCCATCTGGCCGCGCCCATTTCGGTCTACAGCCGCTCGCACTTCAACGTGCTGCTGATCCCCGAGCTGCAGGTGGGCTACACGTCGGGCAGCATCGAGGACTTCGAGCAGAGCACTACGGGCGAGGCGCTGGACCTGAACTTCAGCGGGCTCATGGTGGGCTTTGGCGGGCGCGTGGGGCTGGAGACGAGCTTTGGGTTCATCGAGCTGCCCGAGCTCTCGCTGCAGGTCTCGTGGGGGCTGCGCTTCGAGACGCGGCGGCACAAGGGGAAGATCGGCGACGCGGAGATGAAGGTCACCGACAATCGCTTCGGGACCTCATGGTACGACGAGCCGTGGGACGCTCTGGCTGGAGCTGTCGGCGTTTTCTATTATTTCTAGCGGCCTTCGCCGTTCGCGCCCTTCGCGCCGCTCCTTTGTCTGGCGGTGCCGCCAGCGGCCGCCACTACGCCACCCCAAACAGGTGGTTAACTGCCCGTAGTGGCGTGCCGCAACGGCTGGCCTGGTTCTTGCCGTCATGGACGGCTGCCGTGGATGGAGTGCTGCTTGCCGCGGTGGGGCTGGCCGCTGGTGCCGCGTTGGCGCTGGCTCCGCTGCCGTGCGCCCTGTCTGCCGTGGCCGCGGCGAGCTTGCTCGCGGTCCGCGGGGCGCGCTCGCGTGGCAGGGCGGCGCGGGGGACGCTACGCGAGCCTGCCTCGGCGTGGCATCGGTGGTTCGCCCTTGGCCTGCTCGCCCTCGGCGGGCTGCGCGCGAGCGTCGAGCTCGATGCGGCCGAGCACGCCTACCGCCGAACCGCGGCGCTGCTGCCCAGCCCTGCCCGCTGCGAGCTCGATGCCGAGGTCGTTCGTTCCCCGGTGGTGGTGCGGCACGGCGTGGTGAGCAGCCGCGCGAGCGAGGGCTACGTAGGCCGCATCGACGTCGACCTTCGGCACGGCCGCTGCGAAGGTCGCGTTCTGTCCGCTCCACTGCGCGTGCGGCTGTACGGCGCGCCCTCGGGTCTGACGCGGGGCGACCGGCTCGAGCTGGTGGCGGACATCGGGCCAGTGAACTTGTACCGGAACCCGGGAAGTCCCGATCCCCGGGCGCGGGTGGCGCTCAGCGGTGTGACCGCCAGCGGTGGGGTGGTGCTCGCCGAGCGGGTTGCGCGCGGACGCGGGCCCGGGCGATGGATCGACGAGGCACGCAACGCCGTGCGTCGGCGCATCGAGGCGAGCTTTGCAGCAGATGTGGCGCCGATGGCCAGGGCCCTGGTGCTGGGCGAGACCGACCTTCGCGACGCCGACCGACAGGCCTTTCGCCACAGCGGCCTGGCCCATCTGCTGGCGGTCTCGGGCACGCACCTGGTGCTTGTCGTGGTGGCGCTTTGCAAGGCGCTGCGCGCCGTCCTGACCCGCATCGAGCTGTTGGCGGCGGGCTGCGATGTGGGCCGCTTGTCGGCGGCGCTATGCTTGCCCCTTTGCTGGCTCTACGCCGACTTTGCCGGAGGCGAGGGCTCGGCCTATCGGGCGGCAGCCATGCTCGGGCTAGGGCTGGCCGCACGGGCGGCCGGCCGACGTCCGAGCGCCGTTAGATGCTTTGCCTTGTCCCTGCTGCTCGGCGCAGCCGTCGAGCCGCTCGCCATGTGCAATCTGTCCTTTGCCCTGTCGGTGGGCGCGACGGCAGGACTGCTTCTCGCGCATCGGCCCGTTGTCGAGCGGCTTCGAGGTAGGTCTTGGCCCGTGCGCGCGCTCGGCTCCGCGCTGTGGCTCACCACCGCGGCCATGGCGGGCTGTGCGCCCATCCTGCTGCTCATCGGTCCGTCGTTGCCCGTGATGGGCGTGGTGGCCAATGTCATCGCCGCCCCCGTGGGGGAGCTGGCGGCCCTTCCGCTGTGCCTGGCTCACGCCCTGGTGTGGTGGGCTCCCAGCGTCGAGCGCGGCGTGGCCATTGTGGCATCGGGCGCGCTAGAGCTGGTGCGAGCGGTCGCCTACGCCTCGAGCGGACCGGATGGCTGGCTGCTCGAGCTGCCGACGCCGACCGGCGAGCAGCTCGGGGTCGTGGCCATCGGCGCCGTGGCGCTGTGGCGCTGTCGTCGGCTGCGGCCGAGGCTTGTGGCGGTGGTGCTCGCGCTGGCCGCACTCGGCGCCCTCGAGCTCGTGGCCACCGACAAGGGGAGGCCGCGCGGTGAGCTCCACGTCCACGCGCTCGACGTGGCGCAAGGCGACGCGCTGCTGGTCGACCTTCCCGATGGCCGGGCCATGCTGATCGACGGTGGCGGAATGCTGGGCAGCCCGGTGGACCTCGGCGAGCGCGTGCTGTTGCCCGTGCTGAGGGCGCGGCGGCGCCATCGGCTGGACGTGGTTGTGGTCACCCATCCGCATCCAGACCACTACCTCGGGCTCATCGGCGCGCTGAAGCACGTCGAGGTGGGCGAGCTGTGGCTCTCCGGCCAAGCCCTGGTCCCAGCGGCAGGCGCGGTTCCAAGCCGCTACCAGAAATGGGTGGCGTCGCTCGTCGAGCGCGGTGTTTCGCTGCGGCTACCCGCTGAGCTCTGCAGTGCGCCGCGGGCCTTCGGCCGGGCCACGGTGCGCGTCCTGGCGCCTTGTCCGGCCCACGATCCGAAGCTAGGCGCCAACGACAACTCCCTAGTGCTTCGGCTGGACTACGGCCGAAGGGCGGTGCTCTTGATGGGTGATGCCGAGCGCGAGCGCGAGCGCAGGCTGCTGGCCGAGCACCCGGTCGGCCTGAGGGTCGACCTGCTCAAGGTGGGCCACCACGGCAGCCGTAGCTCGACCACGGCGGAGCTCATCGGGGCAACGGCGCCGTCCCACGCCCTCATCTCGTGCGGCGTTCGCAACCGCTTCGGCCATCCCGCCCCGCAAACCCTGAGCCGCCTGGCTCGCGGTGGAGTCCAGCCCTGGCGCACTGACCGCGGCGGCACCATCCACTGGCACACCGACGGCGAGCAGATGTGGCTGGAGCAGGCAGGCGGTGCGCTCCTGCCGTGAGGTCGCGCAACATTCGGCCGAGTTGCGGCTACGCGCCCTTGAGTTTCGCCGCGGGCGTGCTTGACTCGGCTCTCGAGGATCGCTTCATGCCGAGCTTCGCCGCCTTGGTGCGCCGCCGCCTGGCTCGAGAACGCGGGCGCGCGGACAAGCAGGCGCCGTTCATGGTGGCGCTGGGCTACCCCACGCCCTACCGCGCTGCCATGAGCGGCCTCGGAGCCCAGCAGATTTACCGCACCATCCAGGCCGAGCCCGGCATGGCCTGCGAGCGCGTCTTCCTGCCCGACGATGCCCGCGGCGGCCTGCTCGACGCGGCGCCCCGCTCCTACGAGGCCCTGCGACCGATGGGCGATTTTTCGGCCGTGGCGCTGACGGTGGCCTACGAGCTGGAGATCGCGGGCGTGGTTCAGCTCTTGGAGGCGGCTGGCCTGGGCGCCCTCGGCGAGCAGCGCCAGAGCGGGCCGCTCGTCATCGCGGGTGGCCCGCTCAGCCGCGCCAACCCCGTGCCACTGGCGCCCTTCGTCGATGCCATCGCCGTGGGCGACGGCGACGAGCTGGCCGTCGGGATGCTGCGCATCATTCGGGAGGCGCCGGATCGGTCCGCCGCGTTGGACCGCTTGGCCGAGATGCCGCACGTGCTCGTGCCAGCCCGCAACGAATCGCTCCCGTCCGCCCCCGCGCGCTGCCCCGACGAGCTCTTGCCAGCTTGGGCGCCCATCCGCACGCCCGAGGCCGCGCTGTCCGATATGTTCCTGATCGAGGCCGGTCGAGGCTGCTCGAGGCGCTGCGCCTACTGCGTGATGCGTCGCTCCGCCCACGGGGGCGTGCGTCAGGTGCCGAGCGCTCGCATCCTGGAGCTGGTTCCCCCGGAAGCCGAGCGGGTAGGGCTGGTGGGCGCGGCCGTGGGCGAGCATCCCGAGATCCGTCCGCTGCTGCGGCAGCTCGCGGCCCGCGGAAAAGAGGTGGGCCTGTCCAGCCTGCGGCCCGATCGGCTCGACGACGAGCTCGTCGCAGCCTTGAAGGAGGCGGGCAACCGTACCCTGACCGTGGCGGCCGACGGCCCCAGCGAGCGGTTGCGCCGCGAGGTTCATCGGCACGTGCGGGCCGAGCATGTGCTGCACGCGGCCGAGCTGGTGGCGCGCCACGGGCTGGCACGGCTCAAGCTCTACCTGATGCTGGGGCTGCCCGAGGAGACCGACGCGGACATCGACGAGTGTATCGGTCTGGTCCTCGAGGCCTCGCGCATCGCTCCCGTGGCCTTGGGGCTCAGCCCCTTCTGCCCCAAGCGCGGCACCCCGCTCGAGGACCAGCCCTTTTTCGGCATCGCCGCGATCGAGGCAAGCCTCGATCGCCTGCGCCGCGGGCTCCGCGGTCGCGCCGCCATGCGCTCGACC
Organism: uncultured Polyangiaceae bacterium; assembly: GCA_964441055.1. Lineage (GTDB taxonomy): Bacteria > Myxococcota_A > Polyangia > Polyangiales > Polyangiaceae > JACQWT01. The sequence continues at coordinate 17,227 of CAYTYV010000020.1, forward strand.
AGCGCCCGCTGGGCCTGGGTTGAGCACCAGCTCGCTCAAGGGGGACCGGCCGCGGGGCGCGCCGTCCACCGAGCCGTGCTCGGCGGCGGGAGCTTCGCGGCCTACCGCCGCGCCTTCGAGAGCGGCGGAGGGAAGCGGGCCGCGGCTCTTCCCGAACGGCCTCGGTGATTGATATAGAGACGGAAGCCATGAAGCTCGCCGGCCTCGCCCAAATCGCATTCATCGCCGTGGCCTCGCTGGGCGCCTACTCCTTCGTGCGCGCCGCGCGTCACGACCACCGCCTGACGAGCTGCACCGCGCTGTGCGAGCTCGCGCCAGCCTACGCCGGTCGCAATCGGTCGGCGCCCGACTTCGAGCTGCCGGACATGACCGGCCGCGCCGTGCGGCTCTCGTCGTTTCGCGGCAAGCCCGTGGTGCTCAACTTCTGGTCGGTGACCTGCAAGGCCTGCAAGGAGGAGCTGCCCTCGCTAGCTGAGCTCGCCGAGCTGGGCGCCCGTCGCGGCGTGGCCGTGCTGACGGTGTGCGCCGACGACGGCCCCGCGGCCATCGAGGCCACGTTGCGGGAGGTCTTCGGGTCGCGGCCACCGCCGCTGCCCGTCCTGTTCGATCCCGATCTCGAGGTCATCGGCGACAAGTACGGCACCACGCTCTACCCGGAGACCTGGCTCATCGACGCCGACGGCATCATCCGCGCGCGCTTCGACGGCAAACGCGACTGGTCGAGCGGGCTGGTGATGGACGTGGTGGAGCGCCTTGCCACGGCGCCGGGCTGCCCGGTCGAGTTCGCCCGCGGCCGCCCCGTGGGCCCCTTTGCAGGGCTGTGCCCAGAGTAGGGCGGGGCCCCCATCCGTTGGTCAGTTGGTGTTGAGCTCCACTCGCAGCAGCTTCCGCCCGATGAACAGATAGTCGCCGTGCTCCAGCTCGCGCTCGTTGACGATGCGCACGTAGGTCCCGTTGCGGCTCTCGAGATCGGTCAGGACGATCTGCTCGCCCTCGAGGGCGACCTTGCAGTGCTCGCCCGACATGTAGGGGTCGTGCGGGAAGTTGAGATCCGCGCCGTCCCTTCCGACCACCATGCTCTGCTGCCGCGCGGTCACGGTGATGCCCGGGGTGCCGCCGCGGAAGATCTGGCACAGCCGAAAATCCCCCTCGCGCTTGGGCGAGGCATAGAAGCTGGTGCCGTCCTCGTCGGGTCCGTCGTCGGTCACCTCCTGCGGCAGCTCGACGCGGAAGACCTGCTCGCCAGCGAGGAAGACGTCTCCGATGGCGATGGGCTGCGTGCCGCGGACGCGGACGAAGACGCCGTTGAGCGAGCCCTCGTCGCGCACCACCAGCTTGTTGCGACGGTAGAAGAAGTTGGCGTGCTTGGGGGAGACGAAGGGATCGTCGGGGAAGATGAGCTGCCCCTCCCGACCGATGATGTGCTGCTCGGCCTTGAGGTGGAACGACAGCCCGTCCATGCCCTCGCCACGGATCAGGATCAGCTTGGCCTTGGTGGGGTTCTGCATGTCCCCGAAGTAGTTCGGCTCGAGATCGCGCATCTCCGGGGGCACGGGCGTTCCGCAGCGCCCGCAAAACTTGTGCCCGGCCGGAACGGCGCTCGAGCAGGACCGACAGACGTAATGGCGAGCTGGCTCCATGAGCTTCTCCTCCTCAGAGACAGATGCTGGTGCGTGCGTGGCTGGGGGAACCGAGTCGGCCTTGGTCGACTCGGTGGGCGGACTCTGGATCGCCCCTGGCGGGGCGGCTACATGCGATGCCTCGAGCGGCTCGGCGCCGCCGATGCTCTTGCGAAGCGTCAGCTCGTTGGAGCAGAGCAAGCAGTGCTCGGCTCCGAGCGAGCTGAACGACTCGCACTGTCCGCAGACAACTCCGATCTCGTACTCTTCGCCGCTGCTCAAGCTGGCCCGTTCTTTCGGATACCCGTGATAGCCCTGGCGGCCACTGAGGCAGATTGCCGACGAACGATTTCACCCGGTGTTTGGCCCTCTGCCTCAGCCGGGGGGCCCATGCGGCCCACCCCTCCTAGGGAATCGCACAAGAACGGTTGTTCTGGCGCGATCCCCGATGCCCCATCTAGACGCCACCTTCGCGACGGGTCAAGTCCTGGACGAGAACAGGCCTCGCGATCTCGCGGATTTCGCGATGCTCAGGGCAGGCTCGGTTGCTCCGGGGCTGCCCCGCAAAGGCGCGGCCGCCCAAGCGCGGCGCCTCAGTGAACGACGGCCGGCCGCCCGTCGGGCTCGCCCCAGCCCTGCTTGCCCCAAAGCCGAAAGATGATGCGCTGTTGGCACTGGGCGGCTGGCAGGGTGCCGAAGTCGCGGGAGTCGTCGTGCAGGTCGAGATTGTCGCTGAGCAGGAACAGCCGCCCCTCGGCCACGGTGTGCCGTACCGAAGGCTGGACGGCCGCGCCAGGAACGGTGGCCCTGAGATGCCAGCTATCGCCCCGCTCGACTCGGGTGCACTCGAGTTCGGTCGGCGAGCCGGTCTGGGGATGCTCGATGCTGAGCCTGCCAGCCGTGCACGCCTCGGTGGCGCCGAAGCGCTGGCCGTTGACGCGTACGACGTGGTGGTCGATCTCCACCTTGTCGTTTTCCAGACCCGCGATTCTGCCCACGACCCACTGGCCCGGGCTTTCCGGATCGGGACAGCGCACCAGATCGCCCGAGCGCGGCGTCCCCCGCGTCAGCACCAAAACTACATCGCCGCCGCGCAGGGTGGGGGCCACCGAGGCGTCGAGCCACGGCTCCTCGGGGACGGTCCAGGCATCGAAGCACACAAGGCGCGCCACCACGACGACGATGGCGAGCGCGCCCGCCAACTGCAGGACGGACCGCAACAGCTTGAGCATGGCTCCCGAAGACTACGGCACCACGCCGGGGCCAAGGCAAGTTCGCGGGGTGCGGCTCCAGTGGCAGCGACGCTCTCACCGCCACCCTGTCTCCCTCCCGCACGAGGGTATGTGGTTCACTTCGCAGACGAAGAATCGACTATAACCACTGGTAATTAGTGGCTGTTTTTAAGCTCTTCGACAAGCGGAGCCGCCGCGTCGTCGAAGGCGGCATCCAGGCGCCTGACCAGGTAGCTGGGCAGGGTTGCGCCCCGTAGGAGCAGCGTGTCGAGCCATCGGGTGAACTCGTCGCGAAAGTCCTCTGACCCACCAGGCGCACCAAGGCTGCGGGGCTCGGTGGCGGGTGAGAAGGTGCGCAGCACGGCCGCGTCGATGGCCTTGCGCACGGCTTGCGCCTCGGGCTCGTACATGCGGGACGTCTTTTGGGACCGAAAGCGGCGGACGTAGCGGTCGAGCAGGTGGCCCAGGGCATAGGCCTCGAAGGTGGAGGCCGCCGTGCTGAGCGCCGCCAGCGGTCCCAGCCTGCGAAGCAACTGGCGGGCCAGCACCTCGGCGCCTCGGCGCAGCAGTCGGCGGACGCGGCCGTGCGAGGCCGGCTCGGCCAGGATCGCCCGAGCGTCCGAGACCAGGGCGATGCCGTTGCGCGAGACCGCGTCGTGCGCGATCGTCCCTCGCAGCTGTCGCAGCGCGCGCCTGGGCACGAAGGGTAGCGGAATCATGTCCGCGAGGACCGCCATGGCGGAGAGCGCCGCCAGCCGACCGGGCACCAGGCGGCTGCTCGCCGCGGGCTGCTCGCGGTCGGGCTCGTGCTCGGTAGTGCACGGGGGATCGAGGGGTCCAGTGTGTTTGTCGGTCATCGAGCGATCCATATCACGGCCCGAGCCGCATCGGGGGCGGCGGTCAGGCGAGCAAGGGCAGGCAGCTGACCACGGCCGCGCGAGCTCGAGCGGCGGCGGCCAGGATGTTCGTCGCGCTCCAGTCGGCGGGCAAGCTGGCCGAGAAGTGCACGGGCCCGCCCTGAAGCTCCACGCCCTCGGCCGCGAGCAAAGCACGGAGCTCGGCGGCCCTGCTGCGCACGGTGATCTCGTAGAGGCGGTCCGCGTCGAAGAGCGCGGACGGCCCGGCGTGCAGCAGCAGCCGACCAGCGCGCAGCACGCAGACGTCGGTGGCCGTTCGGGCCAGCCGTTCGCCGGGCTCGCTCGCCGCCAGTCGGGGCGTCCACACCACGGCTGCCCGGCCCTCGGTTGCCCGCGCGAGAAGATCGAGGACGAAGCTCGCCTCGTCGCGGCCTAGGCCGGCCAGGGGGTCCTCGCAGAGCAGCACCTCGGGCTCGGTTACCAGCGCTTGGGCCAGCACGGCCGCGCGCCGCTCGGCTCGTTCGAGCTTTCGTAGCGGCTGCCGCGCGCGTCCGCCAAGGTCAAGGCGGTCCAGCGATGCCGCGCCGCAGAAGCGTGCTTTGCGACGGGAAAAGCCAGCGAGCCGGGCCGACCACTCCAGGTACTCGGCCAGCCTCCAGGAGCCGGGAAGCGGCGGCTCGAGCGGTGCGCTTCCCACCGCGGCGTGGTGCTTGCCCTTGCCCACATCTCGTCCCCGCAGACGAAGCTCGCCCCGCACGAGCCGGGCCCGTCCCGTCGGTTCGCTCGGCTCGCCCGCAGCCCGTCCCAGCGGTGCGCCCGTCAGCACGGCGAGCAAGGCGGCGGCATCGCCGAGCAGCAGCACGCGCTGGCCGCGGCTCTGCAGGCTGAGCTCCTCGATGGCGGTCGCGCCATCCACGGCCACGCGCGCGCCCTCGGCCTCGAGCACGGGCCTTTCGGACGCAGGCGACGGCTCGTGGCTCATGGCTCGCTCGCGACAAGCTCCATGAGCGCCAGCGGCCGGCTCGGCTCGAACACCATGAAGGGCACGAGCGCCTTGGCCATCTCGACGAGCGGCGGCGGAACCCAGCCGGAGACAGGCGCGCCGTCGGCCGCCCCAGGCACACCCGCCAGCTCGAGCACCCATTCGAGCAGCGACGCCCGCTCGACTGGCAGCTCGACGATGGGCGCGTCGGCGGGCAGCCTGCCCAGCTCGCGCGCCCGCTCGATCGCCTGCCGCAGCCCGCCCAGCCGATCGACCAGCCCGCGCTCGCGGGCCTCCTGGCCCGTCCACGCCCGCCCAGCACCCACGGCGTGTACCGCCGCCGGGCTCATGCGGCGCCCCTCGGCCACCCTGCCCACGAACAGGTCGTAGAACTGCTTGACCTTGACCCCCAGCTCCTGGCGCTCCTCGTCGGAAAACGGCCGAAACAGCGACTCGGCATCGGCGCGCGGGGCCGTGCGATGGCCGCGAGTGCGGACGCCGATCTTGTCGAGCAGGCCGGCCACGTCCACCTTGCCGTAGAAGATCCCGATCGAGCCCGTGACCGTGGCGCGGTTGGAGTAGATCTCGCTGGACGCCACCTCCTCCCAATAACCGCCGCTGGCCGCGCGGCTGCCCATCGATACGATGAGGGGCTTGGTCTTGGCGGTGAGCGAGGCTTCTCGCAAGATGATGTCGGCGGCCAGCGAGGAGCCGCCCCCGGTCTCGATGCGGAACACGACCGCGGCCACGGTGGGGTCCTCTCGGGCCTCTCTGAGCGCCTTGGCGACCGTGTACGAGCCGGCCAGCCGGATGCCGAGCAGCGGGATGGTCATGCTCTCGCCGTCGATCATGTCGCCGTGCAGATAGACCACCGCGATGCGCGGCGGCGTTCGCCAGCGGGTGGGAGCCTCCTCGGGCTCGGCGAGCTGCTGTATGGTCACCTTGCGACCAAAGGCCAGCTCGACGAAGCGGTCGATCTCGTCCTCGTAGACCAGCTCGTCGACCAGCCCAGCCTGGCGGGCCTCGGTGGCGATGAACGGGCCCTGGGCGACGCGCTGGGCCGCGGTGGCGCGATCCATCTGCCGTCCGCGGCCGAGCCCGCGCAGGAACACGTCCTCGAAGGAGCCGAGCAGCCGCTTGTGGTCTTGGCGCCCCACCTCGGTCTCGTCGGCGTGAGCGAACTGCTCTGGCGCGAGCTTGTGCTCGCCGATGCGCACGAAGTCGGCGCGTACGCCGAGGGCATCGAGCAGCCCGCCGAAGTAGAAGTAGCGGGTGGACAGCCCGGCGAAGCGCAGCCCGCCAGCCGGGTTGATGCCGATCCGGTCGGCGGCGGCGCAGGCGTAGAGCGAGCGCCCGCCCGCGTCCTCCAGGTGGCACAGCACCTTCTTTCCCCGGGCCCGCAACAGGCCGATGGCGTCGGCGAGCTCCTCGGCGTGGGCCAGGCTGTCGGCCGGCTTGGCGCGCAGCTCGAGCAGGACTCCCTCGATCTCGCGATCGGTGGCCAGACGCCATAGCTGGCCGAGCAGCGCCGTGTGCTCGCGCACGTCGGGCGTGGACTCGATGCGTAGCCGCGCCACCCGCGCGGGCAGCGGAAGGCCTGGTCGGCCGCGGAAGGCCCGCATGGCCGCCGTGGCGTAAAAGCCGGTGCCACCGGTCGTCAGCGCGTTGCCGAACACGGGCCCCGCGCCCGCCTGGAAGGGACCGACGTTCAGCTCGAGGCCCGCGCTCAGCACGGCCTGGGGCCCATTGGGATCGAGCAGCTCGGCTCCGCCGCGAAAGCGACCGAGGTAGGGCACGTCAGCCGCCAGGCTGAGCTTGGGCACCCAGGGCTCGTCGTCGCCGCGATAGGAGCCCTCCACGGCGATCTCCAGCGCGCTGCGGCCGTCCACGGGACGCAGGGCCGCGCCGAAGTCCACGCTCGGCTCGATGCGTCCACCTGCGCTGTTGTCGGGCTCGTTCAGATCGCGCACCACCACCGCGGTCGATAGGTAGCGGCTGGGCCGGATGGTCAGTCCAGCGGCGACCGCAAACAGCCCGTCGAGCTGGGGCGAGCGGGCGTTCGACCACGATAGGGTGGTCCCCAGCGCTGCCCACTGTCCCAGCCGCAGCGCCAGCGGCCAGCGCACCCACTGGTAGGGATGAGCGCCGGTCGGGTCGGCGTAGGGCGCGGGCGCCGATTCGGGCGGCCTGAGCCAATCGACCCGCAAGCCCGTGCCGAGCATCCACACGGGCAGGGCCAGATCCAGCGCGTAGCCCCGTCCGACGAGCGGCGAGCCCTCGCCCGTGTGCACCCAGGTGAAGCGGGCCTCCGGGGCCGGCCCCAGCGCGACGTTGGCCGGATTGAGGGCGATGGCCGAAGCGTCGTCCGTGCTCGATACCGTCTGGGCGGGGATGGTGACTCCGTCCGAGGCCCGCGGCTTGGGCAGCTCGGCCCGGAGCGGCGGAGCCGGCCAGAGCAACGCGGCGCCCAGCGCCACCATGGCCCGCATCCAGCGGCCGGGGCGCCCCGAGGTTGCGCGTTTGAAGGGCATAGCCCACCTCTACCGCCTCTGTTGTCCCGCATCCAGCCGCGGCGCCTGAGGGAGGAAGCCGACCGAGTTCATGCCTCGGCGGTTGACCTTCGGGCCACAGCCGCCAGAATGCGTGACGCCCATGGCACTGTTGGTGCTCATCCGACTGCCCGAAGCCCCCACCGGCTCGGCCCTGAGCCTGATCGTGGATGCGCCACGTATCGTCGTCGGGCGGGGCAAGGGCTGCGAGGTACAGCTGCCCGATCCCACGGTCAGCGCTCGCCACGCCTCGATTCGGCAGCGCGGTCGCGAGCACCTGGTCGTGGACGAAGGCAGCACCAACGGCACCATCGTGGGCGGCGTCAAGCTGCCGCCCCAGACTCCGCACGTGCTTCGGGACGGCGCCTGGGTGCGCATCGGTCGCGTCTGGCTCGAGTGCCGCCACACGATGGACCTTCCCAGCTCGCCCGACGAGGCCGAGCGGGTGGCGCGCGACTTCGTGGCGGTGCGGCTCGGCGCGCGCGGCGAGCAGGTGCATCCCTGCATCGAGATCGTCGAGGGCCCTGCTGGAGTCGATCCGCTGGTGCTCGGCGAGCCCGACCGGGAGTACCTGGTAGGCCGCGGCAGCGATCTGGACCTGACCCTGGACGATCCCGAGCTGGCCCGTCGCCACATCAGCGTCGTCCGCACGGGCTCGGGCTGCCAGGTGCGCGACCTGGGCTCGGGCCACGGCTCTCGTTTGGACGACGAGCTTTTGACGATCGACGGCGCGCCCTGGCGGCACGACCAGATCGCGAGCCTCGGGGCCTGCCGTCTTCGCCTGGTCGATCCCATGCCCGCGATGCTTGCCGAGCTGCGGCGCAGCCCAGACGAGCGGATGCGCTCGAGCGAGTACGCCGAGCGACCGCCCGCCGAGCAGCCCCCCGCCGAGCAGCCCAGCCCGGAGCCGGACCCCGACGTCGCTGCCGCTGCCGAGCCGGCTGAGCCGCCACCCGCTGCCGAGCCCCAGCCCTCCGCGCCCGAATGGATCGACGACGAGCCCGACGAGCCCGACTCCGAGCAGCCCGACGAGGCACGGGGCTACCGCGCCGTGGAAATCCTGGTGGTCCTGCTGGCGCTCGGCCTCATCGCGGCCAGCGCGCTCGGCCTAGCGTGGCTATTTCGGTAGCGAGCCCCTCCTAGCGGCTCTCGCCCATTTCACGGCCCCTCCGCCGCCTGCTAGCATGCCTGCAGCTCGACCGATGGCCTCCGCAACGACAGAACCCTGCCGGATGGATGAGCGTCGCTTCCTGTTCCTGACGGGCAAGGGGGGGGTGGGCAAAACCACGGTGACGGCCGCGCTGGCGCTGGCGCTCGGCCGCCGTGGCAAGCGGGTGCTGGTGGCCTTGTGCGGCGCTCACGAGCGGCTGTCGGCTATCCTGGGCACCCGGCCCATCGGCCACGACATCGAGCCGGTAGGCGAGGGGATCTGGGCCACCAAGATCGAGCCGTCCCGCGCCATCGAGGAGTACGGCGCGATGATCATCAAGGTGCGCGCCATCCATCGGCTGGTGTTCGACAACGCCTACACGCAGGCCTTCTTCAGGGCCGTGCCCGGCCTCTACGAGTGGTCGATGCTGGGCAAGGCCTGGTACCACGCCACCGAGCAGCAGAAGGACGGCAGCCCGCGTTTCGACACGGTGCTGTTCGATGCCCCCTCGACCGGTCACGGGCTCGACATGCTGCGCGTGCCCACCGCGATCCTCGGGGCCGTGCCGCCCGGGGTGCTGCGCCGCGACGCCGAGCGCGCCTGGCAGACGTTTCGCGACCCGGCCCTCAGCGGCGTGGTGGTGGTGAGCTGGCCCGAGGAGATGCCCGTGACCGAGACCATCGAGCTGGTTGGCGCCCTGCGCGCCGAGCTCGAGCTACCGGTGGCGGGCATCGTGGTCAACGGCGTCTGGCCCGCCCGCTTCGACGAGGCCGAGCGGCAGCGGCTACTCGGCTCTTCGGCGATGCTCGAGCTCGCGGGCAGGACCGAGCCCGGCCTCGGGCCGGGTGAGTGGGCGCTTTCCTCGGCCGTCCGCCGCGCCCTCCGCGAGCAGCGCCAAGAGCGCAGCATCGAGCGGCTCCACGCAGAGCTGGGCTTGCCGCTGACGGTGCTGCCCTACGTCTTGGAGGGAGCGGGAACCCCCGAGGCCGCACGTCGGCTCGCGGCCGAGCTCGCTCCTGCGCTACGATCGGTCGAGCCGCCAGAGGCGATGCCCTGAGCCAACCCGAGCTGCCATGCCCGCACCCGATAGCAACGACGTCGTCTTGGTCACGGGCTTTCCCGCCCTGCAGGCCCGCAAGCTGGTCCGCCACATCCTGTTGGCCGAGCCCGAGTCCACGGTGTTCGTGGTGGTGCTCGACCGGCTGCGCGAGCGCGCCCAAACGGTGCTGGCCAGCCTTCCCGAGCCCCAGCGGCAGCGCGTGGAGCTGCTCGAGGGAGACGCCGCCGCCATGGACCTCGGCCTGTCGGGGCGGGAGTTCAACGAGCTCGGCGCCCGGGTCCATCGCATCCATCACGTGGCCCACGTCAACTACGTGGGCGTCGATCGCCAGACGGCCGAGTACGCCAACATTCGCGGAGCCATCGAGGCGGTGGAGCTCGGCCGCCACGCCCCGCATCTGCGCTGTCTAGTCCACCACTCCACGGCCCACGTCTCGGGCGACCGCACGGGCACGGTGTTCGAGGACGAGCTCGATCGCGGCCAGGACTTCCACTCCGTGGTGCAGGAGACGCGCATGAAGGCCGAGAAGGTCATGCGGCGGGCCATGGGCGAGCTGCCCGTGGCCGTGGTGCGACCCACCATGATGGTGGGCGACTCGGGCACGGGCGAGGCCGACCACTTCGACGGGCTGTACTTGTTGGTGATGCTGATCCTCGGACTGCCGGGCGACATGGCGGTGCCGCTGCCCGAGCCAGCGGACAGCCCCTTGAACATCGTGCCCGTCGACTTCGTGGTCGAGGCGGCGCGCGCCATCGGTCGAGATCCGCGCGCGCCCGGTCGGACCTTCCACCTGGCCACCGCCGAGCCGCTCACGGCCGCCGATATCTTCGACCTCATCGCCCAAGCTGGCGGGCGGCGCACGGTGCGGAGCTACATCCCGACGCAGGTCGCCCGCGCGCTGCTCAGCACCCCCGGGGTAGAGCGGCTGCTGCAAAAGCCCCTGGAGTTCGTCCAGCAGCTCACCTCGCCCGCGACCTACGACACCCGCAACGCCGACGAGGTGCTGGACGGTACGGGCATCGAGTGTCCGCCGCTCGGCTCCTACGTCGACACCCTGGTGGCGCGCGTGCAGCAGTATCTGCGCGAGCGGCGCCGCGAGCTCGAGCAGAAGCTCGACGAGGTCGAGGACCCGCTGTTCTAAATCAGCGAGCGCTGCCATGATCGTTCAGTAGTCCGCGATGTGCTCGTCGATCCACGCCAAGCGCCAGCCGATCCACGAGGTCACGTACGTCCACTCGGCATCGAAGTCCGCCATGACGGGTAGCCCGTCCTCCTGACCGAACTGGATCTCCTCGAAAGGCCAGACCTCGTAGTTGTCGTAGACCGTATCGCCCATGATGCTTCGGTACCGATCCAAACGCCTGAGGAGCGCCGCCTCGCCGAGCTGCCTTTCTCTCAGCTCGTCCCATCGCTCGACCAGCCGCTGTCGGAAGCGCGGGTCCTCGGCCAGCTTGGCGATCATGGCCGGCCGATGCAGAACCCATTGTTCTGGCGCGGCGTTGTTGTTGTACAGCGGCTGGCCCAAGGTCAGGTCCATGTCCCAGGGCGCGTAGTACAGCTTGCCGCCGACGTCCTTCCACAGGTGGACGCTGAGATAGTAGGCGTCGTTGTTCTTCATCAGCTCCTGCAGCAGCACGAAGTCGACGGCGCTGTCGAGATCCAGCCACTCGAATACGTCCTCAGCTGGATCGAGCAAGGCCTCTTGCCAGGCTTCGAGATAGCTCCGGACCTCGTCGATGGCCGCGGGCGTGGCGAACTCCTGTCGCGGATAGACCAGCGTCCAGCTGCCGTTTCCCACGCCATTCGGTAAGATGCCGCCGGTCGGGTCCTGCTTGACGATGAAGCTCTCGCCAGTGGCAACTTTGGCGATGTCGACCCGGCACCCCTCGCGCTTGATGCGCTCGGTCAGAAAGTAGATGCCCAGCCACTGCTCGTCGAGGCTGAGCGTGCAATAGGCCGATTGCGGCGCGTAGCGCTCCTTGCCGCCGAAGGATTCGAATAGCGCGAAGGCGAGGTGGTTGCGGACAAAGGCGCGGTCGATATAGGCGCCATTGAACACCCAGTCGCTGTCGTTGCCCATGGCGAGCAGATCGGCTTCCTGGTCGGCGCCGCTCGCGTCCCAGAGCTCGATGGCGTACTGCTTTTTGGGAA
>CAYTYV010000021.1:0-28724 GCA_964441055.1 uncultured Polyangiaceae bacterium
CTCGGTACCCGTGCAGAACAGGCCTTCGCTGCAGCTGGCGCCATCGATGTCGCTCGCCAGGCAGTGGTCTCCTTCTTCGTCACAGGACTCGGCGCAGTCATCGTCGCCGTCGGGGCCGGGACAGGGGTTGCCTGTAGAGCTGCCGCAGACGCCCGCCGAGCAGGTCTCCGTACCGTTACAGAACAGGCCATCGCTGCAGCTCGTGTCCGAGAGCGTTTCGCAGACCCCTTGGCTCGAGGCGCCTTCCGAGATGCTACACGCCTGGCAGTCGTCGGGGTTGGTGCCGCCGCAAGCCGCGTTGCAGCAGACGTTGTCGACGCAGTATCCGGAGACGCACTCGCTGCTGAGCGCGCACTGGTCGCCATCGGTTTTCCAGAACGTGAAGGGGTAGGCTGAGCCCGAGCCCGCGACTACGCCCTCGCCGTCCTCTGCGCCCACCACGGCTTCGAGGCGGTCGAGCGCCACCGCGCTTCCGAAGTGGTCGTTTGCCGCACCATCGGAGGCGGTGAGCTTGTGCTGCTCGCTCCAGACATCGTCGTCGCAGGCGAACAGGTAGGCCGCGCCCGCGCCCGCGCCGCTGCCGTGGTCGGCCGAGTGGGCGCCCACCAAGGCCACGTCGCTCGTCAGCGCTACGGACTCGCCGAAGTAGTCCTCCGCCTGCCCGTCCGAGGCGGTGAGCTCTTGTTCGGGGACCCACGCGGCGCCGCTGCGAACGAACACGTAGGCCGAGCCCGAGTCCGCGACCAAGCCGTCGCCGGCCGCTGCGCCCACCAGCGCCCGGTCCGTGCCCATTGCCACTGCAACGCCGAAGTGGTCGTGGTCGGCTCCGTCCGAAGCGGTGAGCTTCTGCGCTTCGTTCCACGCGCCCCCGCTGCGGACGAACAGATAGGCCGACCCTGCGTTCGACGCCGCGTCGTCCTCGTACATGGCGCCCACCAGGGCCGCATCGCAGCGCAGCGCCACCGCGCCTCCAAAGCGGTCGTTGGACGCCGCGTCGGAGGCGGTGAGCTTCTGCGTTTCGTTCCACGCGCCGCCGCTGCGGGCGAACACGTAGGCCGCGCCCACGCCGTAGTCCGTCCCATGGGCGCCGACCAGCGCGGTGTCGCCGTCGATCGACACCGCGCGGCCGAACTGGTGCAGCCGGTCGGCGTCGCTGGCAGTGAGCTTCTGCGCTTCGTTCCACGCGCTGCCGCTACGGACGAACACGTAGGCCGCGCCCGATTCGGTATCGTTGTCTTGGACTCCTTGAGCGCCGATCAGCGCGGTCTCGTTCGAGAGCGCGACCGCGTAGCCGAAGTCGTCGCCCGCTACCCCGTCCGAGGCGATGAGCTTCTGCTCTTGGGTCCAGCTGCTGCCGCTGCGGACGAACACGTAAGCCGCGCCAGCGTTGTCGTCATCGGCGTAGGCGCCGACCAGCGCGGTATCGCCGCAGCGCGCCACGGCGAAGCCGAACGCGTCACCAGCCGCTCCGTCGCTGGCGAACAGCTCGTCCTGGTCGGCCCAGATGAGCGGGTCTACTTCCAGCGGGTAGCTCGCCTCGGTATCGTCGATCAGCAGTCGGATAGCTGCGCCCGCGACCTGGATCTGGCCGTCGAGCGCGCGCCCCTCGGCGTCGTACGCGAACAGCCAGCCGTAACGAAGCGCTGCAGCGCCGCTCGGCTTGCGCAGCGCAACCTCGCCACCGCCGGGCTCTAGCGCAGGCAGCAGCGTGCCGCCCACGTCGATCTCGATGACCAGCGGCTCGCCTTCAGGGCCTGCGGGCCGTACGGTCAGCGCAAATCCCTGCTCGATGCCGAGCGGGCCGTTGAGGTACCACTCCTCGTCGCCGCCCGGCCGCTCGAGGCTCGCCCGATTGCCGCCTAGCTCGACCGCGGCGGCCTTGGGCACGGGCTCGAGCACGTCGCCGCGTCCCAGCGCGGTCCAGTCGAGCTCCAGCGTCCAGGCGCTGGCGGAGGCGTCGGTGACCACGATGCCCGCGGTCGATAGCTCGAAGGCGAGCCCCTGGGTGGGGTTGCGGCCGCGCGCCGACGTGCGGGCCCGGCCGTGCACCAGCGCGTACTCCGGTCCAGCGGCCTGCTGCACCGCCGCGATATGGGCTGCGGCTCCCGCGGCCGCCGGAGCCGGGCGATGGCCTCGGGCAGCGCTGAGCAGCCGCTCGCTTGGCCCGTCTTCGCTACAGCCCGCTATCAGGACCAGCGCCGCCAGTGCTCCCTTGCGCCACCAGCGCCATACCCGCCCCCGGCTGTCCCCGACCGCGACGCGATTCATGCGGGCCTTCCGTTGCTCTCACGCGGCCCCATGCTCAATACGTTAAGCGTAGCATCTGCCGCAGCGGGCTGCGGCGCTCATTTGGCGGCAAAACGCCTGCGCAGGCGTTTTAGGTGGGACGGTGTAGGGGAACGGATGACGAGGTGCTGCATGTAGGCCGCTATGGGCAGACCGCAGCCCAGTCGCAGCCCACGGTCTCTGGAGCGGTCTGCTCGGTCGCGCCGTCGGGCAGGCAGATCGTCGGCCTGCTCCCACTGACGCACTCGATAACGCGGCAGTTGGCGGAGAGGCACTCGCTGCTGTCGGTGCAGGTCTCGCAGCTCGCCGTAGTACCGTCTCCCCCGTTGGACTCGATCTCGAGCTCGGACACGCCCGAGACGACCGTGCAGCCGAAAGGAAGGGTGAGCGCGACGGCAAGGGCAACTCGCGACAGTGTGGATGCCATCAGAAGGTCCCTTTCAGACCTGCAAGGCCCACGCCCAAGACGGGCTGGACGGACAAAGCGCTCGCGGCCGGCTCGGTTGCGCTCGGGGCGGCCGCCTCGTCGTCATCGTCCAGCCAGGCGAGCAGGCCCACCGCAGCGCCCAGGCCGGCCACCACGAAGCTGGCGGTGGAGACGTGGCCGATGCGCCGTGCCGCGTCGATGTCGTCCTGCTTCTCGGGTCGGCACAGGTCGTTCGGGCACTCGTCCTGAAGCGAGGATGTTCTCGACAGCGAAACGATGCCCGTGACGGTGCCGAGCACTAGCCCGGCCCCGGCCACGCCGAAGCCGACGTACACAAGGGGGGAGGGTCCCGTCGGCTCGGCTGCTGCGCGCGGCTCGTAGCGGGCCGCGATGGGCGGCGCCACCGAGACCTCGACGAGCGGCGGGATCTCCACCGTGAGCTTCCCGCCTTCCGGGGGCACGTCGAGCTCGACCGACCACGGACTCTTACCGGTAGCGGTCGCCGAGACGCGCTGCGATCCGCCGTCGACCGGCAGGGGCAAGCCCCACAGGCCACGACCCACGGGCGCGCCGTTGCGCGTGACCTCGAAGCCAGGCAGCGTTGCCACCTGCTCGGGAACGGTGATGGTCAGCGTCGAGAGCCGCGGCTTGAGCGCCTCGGCACGCTCGCGAGCCCATGCTTCGCGGTCCTGCATGTTGGCAGCCTGCGCGGCATCGGCGACCTCGATGTAGCTCGCCCAGGCGCTCACGAGCCTTCCGATCTTTTCGTAGCACTGCGCGAGCTGGTACTTGGTGCCCATGGCGGGGTCGAGCGCCAGGCTCTCCTCGAGAAGTGGACAAGCCCGCTCGTTTTCGCCGGCTTCCATCATCACGACCGCGTTGTCGAAGGCCTGCTGTGCGGTGGCCTTCTGTCCGACCGTTTGCGCCGCGGCCGGGCTGCCCAGGCCGAGCGTTGCGCCCAGCGCCACGGCGAGAGCGGCTCTACGGATGAGCGTCGTCATCGTCCTCCCTCCGTTGCCCCGTTGCAGTGCTATCCCCCAGCGTGCGCCTCCTCTTGAGATCGACGCAGGATACCACGTCCTGTGGTCTCAATGGCGGCTCTTACCGAAGGGGTCGCTCTGGGGCTTGGCGGGCTTGGGCCAGGGTTTCTGGGGACCGGTCTGCCACGTCGCACGGGCCTGGGACGTGGCCGAGGCCGTGGGCGCGGTCGACGCGCTGGGCTTCGGAGGCGCGCCCGCATCTGGCGAGGCCTCGGCGGCGCTCGGCTCGGCGGGCGTCGCCGTTGGCTCGGGCTCAGCTGCGCTCGCCTCATCGGTCGATGCCGCGACAGGCGGCGAAGACGCGCTCGCGGGCTCCGGCGGTTTGGATGCGCGCCACACCACGGCGGCGACCCCGACCAGCGCTATCGCGCCCAGCCCCAGGACCGCCGCCAGCATGGTCAGCCGCAAAGCCCTTTTGGGCTTGGGCGTGGCCGGGCCAGGCTGACCCCAAGCCGACACCGTACCGACCGAGCCCTCGGACGGGCCAGCGGGCGCCTCGGCAGGGCTCGGCTCGGTAGCCAGAGGGCCGAGCGGAGCCGTGGCCACGGGCTCGATGGCCTGCTGCCCTGCGGCGTCCGACGGCACCACGCTCATCATCCGCCCGATGCGCTCGGCCGACTGCGCCGAGCCTTCGGTGCCAAAGGGCACCAGGGCGGTCGCCAGGTCGGCAACGTTCGGGTAGCGCTGTTCCCGGTCCTTTTCGAGACAGCGTAGGATGACCGCCTCGAGCCCGGCCGGGATGTCGCGTCGAAGCTCGGTTGGCGGCCGAGGCGAGCCGTTGATGACTTCCGCGCAGATGTCGGCCACCGCGCGACCGGAAAAGGGCAGCTTGCCCGTGAGCAGGCGGTACAGCACCACGCCCACCGCCCAGATGTCCGCCCGCTCGTCGATGCTATGGGCCTTGCGCATCTGCTCGGGCGGCATGTAGTGGGGCGAGCCCAGAAAGACCTCGGAGGTCGTCACCTCGAAGTCCGCCGTCACGGCCAGCGTGCCCGTCAGCTTGGAGATGCCGAAGTCGAGCACCTTGACGGACGGCAGCCCGTCGGCGCTCTCGGTCAGGAACAGGTTGGCCGGCTTGAGGTCGCGATGCACGATGCCCGCCACGTGGGCCTCGGCCACCGCCTCAAGCGCCTGCAGCACGAAATCCGCCGCCTGCGCAACCGGCAGCGGTCCGCCGTTTTTGAGCACGCGGGCCAGATCCTCGCCCTCGAGGTATTCCATCACCATGTAAGGCTCGCCGCTCGGCAAGCTGCCCACGTCGTGGATCTGGACGGCGTGCTCGCTCTTGAGGCGCACCGTGGCGCGCGCTTCCTGCATGAAGCGCTTGACCACCCGTCGGTCGCGGCAGGCCGCCGAGAGCACGATCTTGATGGCGCGAAGCTCGCCCAGATCGGCGTGCCTGGCCGCGATCACGGCCCCCATCCCACCCTCGGCGATCACCCGCTCGACGCGGTACTTGTCGGCGATCACATCGCCTACCTGAACGGGGGATTGAGCGGGGGGCATGGGAACGCGAAAGGCAGTGCTTCGAATGCTATCACGGCCCCAGCGGGCTCGGAAGGCTCCGCGTTCGTCCCGCCGCCCGCCGTGCGTAGACTGGCCACGGCTCGGGTGGCGTGCGAATTCGGCCCGAGCTCGCATACCAATGGCTCGTGTCGGCCGCGGCGAGCCGACGAGGGCGTCGCCGTCTTGACAACCCGCTGAGCCGCCCCATGCTACCATCAGCTTCGCCCCAGAAAAGCCGCCGACCCGCGCGCTTTCGCGCGATGAAGCCGCCATGGCCGCACCGAGGATCGACAGCGCAGCAGCAGGGACCGAGCCCGCCGCCGCCACCCGCGCGGCCAGCCGGCCCGAGGGCCTCATCCAGAGCCGCTCGCCGCTGACGGGTGAGCTGCTCGGCGAGGTGCCCGTCATGGCGCCAGCCGAAGTGCGCGCCATGGTCGCCCGCGCCCGCCGCGCCCAAACCGATTGGGGGCGCCTTAGTCCTCGCGACCGCGCCCACCAGCTGTTGCGCTTCCGCGACGGCTTGGTCGACCGCTCCGAGGAGGTGGTCGATCTGCTGGCGCGCGAGAACGGCAAGCCGCGCCACGAAGGCCTGCTTCACGAAGTGCTGATCATGGCCGAGCTCATCACGCACTACGCCAAGGTCGCGCCACGGGTGCTGGCCGACGAGGAGCGAGCCCTGCGCCTTTTCAAGTACAGGCGCAGCATCGTGCGGCACCTGCCCCACGGCGTCGTGGGGGTCATCGGGCCGTGGAACTTCCCGCTGCAGCTTCCCATGCGCGATGCCGTGGCCGCGCTCTTTGCGGGCAATGCCGTCGTCGTCAAGCCGAGCGAGTGGACGCCACTGGTGATGCTCAAGGCCAAGGAGATCTGGGACTCGATGGATTTGCCCGAGGATCTATTCGGCGTGGTCACGGGCTATGGGCCTACGGGCGCCGCGCTGGTGGACGGCGGGGTCGACTTCGTGGCCTTTACGGGCGCCGTCTCGACCGGCCGCCGCGTGGCCACCGCCTGCGGTGAGCGGCTCATCCCGTGCATCATGGAGCTCGGCGGCAAGGCCCCGCTCATCGCCTGCTCGGATGCCGACGTCGAGCGCACGGCCCAGGCCGTCGTCGTGGGCGGCTTCGCCAATGCCGGGCAGATCTGCATCTCGGTCGAACGGGTCTATGCCCACCGCGATATCTACGACGAGCTCGTCGATCGGGTGGTCGAGCTCACCGGGAGGCTTCGCCTCGGCGATCCGGTCGAGGAGGAGGTCGACCTGGGCGGCATCACCTTCCCGCGTCAGCTTGAGGTCGTCGAGCAGCTGGTGGCCGATGCGCTCGCCCACGGCGCCGAGCTTCGCTGCGGGGGCAAGCGAGTCGAGGGCTACGAGTCGGCGTACGAGCCCACCGTGCTCGCGGGCTGCACCCACGAATGCAAAGTGATGACCGAGGAGATCTTCGGCCCCATCGTGCCCTTCATGCGGGTCAGCTCCGCGGACGAGGCCTTGAGCCTGGCCAACGACTCGCCGATGGGGCTCAATGCCTACGTGTACACCGAGGATCCGGCGCGCGGTCGCCGCCTTGCCGAGCGCATCGAGGCGGGTAGCGTAATGGTCAACGAGGTGCTGGCGAACGGCGGCATCGTGGAGGCGCCCTTTGGCGGCATCAAGCACAGCGGCTTCGGCCGCGCCATGGGCGTTGAGGGACTGCTGGCTATGACCCAGACGCGCCACCTGGGCCTGGATCGGGTCACGCTGCCCAAGCAGCATCCGCTCGGCTATCCGTACACCCCCGCGAAGTACCGCTGGCTTCGCCGCGGGCTACGGGCGCTGTACTCGCCAGGTGGAGCCGGGGCAAAGCGGGTGTTGGCGCGGCTTTTGCGGTTGGGTTAGGAGTGGGAGCGCGCTAGGAGCGCGCTGAGAACGCCGTTGAGAACGCCGCGCGCGGTCGTTGGCGACCGCGGCGACGGCTTTGCATCGGGGGACGATGGAGCTACACCTCTGGACCATGCGTCGTCTCTCTCTGTTTCCGATCGCCCGAACCCTCACCGCCGCCCTGCTGCTCGCCGCTCCGCTCGCCGTCGGCTGCACGGACGACGACGAAGAGCTGCCGCTCGTCTGGTCGCCGCTCGAGTGCGATCCGCTGGTGCCCGAGATCTGCGCCTATCCCTTTCCCAACAGGGCCTTCACGGCAGAGGACCCGAGCGCGGTGACCGGCCGCCGCGTGGCCATGACCTCGACCAACATCCCGACCAAGGAGGGGGCTGCGCCCATCGATCCCACCCCCTTCAACCACAGCGACGGCTTCTCGCCTGGGGCGGCCATGCTGACCTACCTCGAGGGCGCCACTCTGGACGGTCTGGCCACGGTCGACGACATCGGCCGCTCGCTGGAGCCCGGCTCGCCCACGGTGATCATCAACGCCCAGACTGGCCAGTGGGTGCCGCACTGGGCGGGCATCGACATGAGCAACGACGATCAGCCCATGCGCACGCTGATGCTCCAGCCTGCGGTGAGGCTAGATGACGCCACCCGCTACATCGTGGCCATCCGCAACGTCAAGAACGCGGGCGGCAGCGTCGTTGCGCCGTCGCCAGCCTTCGTCGCGCTGCGCGACGGCACCGCGCTCGAGAGTGAGCCCTCGGTGGAGCTTCGCCGCGAGCTCTACCAAGACATCTTCGGGCGCTTGCAATCGGCCGACCAAGCCGTGGCCAAGGGCGATCTCCAGCTCGCTTGGGACTTCACCACCGCCAGCCGCGAGAACAACACTGGCTGGATGCTGCACATGCGCGACGAGGCCCTCGAGCTCGTCGGCGCCGACGGCCCGGCCTACACCATCGAGCAGGTCGACACCGACTGGGAAACGGACAACATCGCCTATCGCATCTTCGGCACCATGACCGTGCCGCTTTATCTGGACGACCCAGGCCCCATGCCGCAGCTTCTCTTCGGCGACGACGGCATGCCCGAGCCCAACCCGGACCAGCCCACCTACGAGGTGGAATGGGAGCTCATCATCCCCCAGAGCGCCTCGGCGGAAAACCCGGCCAAGCTCATGCAGTACGGCCACGGTCTGTTGGGCGAAAAGGAGCAGATCGAGTCCGGGCACTTCCGCAGCTGGATCAACGAATACAACTACGCCATCTTCGGCGTGGATCTGATCGGCATGTCCGAGGATGACGAGCCCCCCATCCAGGAGGCCCTCGGCGCGGCGCGCTACGAAGAGCTGAGCTACATGTTCAATCGCATGCACCAGGGCGTGCTCAACAACCTGCTCGTCATGCGCATGATGTGGAAGGGCATGGCCGAGGACGATACTTATGGCGAGCTGCTCGATGGCGACAGCCGCTACTATCACGGCATCAGCCAGGGCGGCATCTTCGGCGGGGTGTACATGGCGCTCAGCACCGATGTCGAGCGCGGCGCCCTGGGCGTCATGGGACAGCCTTACTTCGTGCTGCTCAATCGCAGCGTGGACTTCGATCCCTTCTTCGTGGTCATGTCGGTGACGCAGCCCAATGCCTATGACCAGCAGCTCGTGCTGTCGCTCATCCAGATGACTTGGGACCGGGTCGAGCCGAACGGCTACACCCCGTACATCACCAGCAATCCCCTGCCGGGCACCCAGACCAAGCAGGTGCTGATGCGCGCGGCCCTCGGTGACCACCAGGTGACCACGCTAGGCGCGCACCTGATGGCGCGCACCATGGGAGCCGTGCATCTGGACACGGGCCTGCGCGAGGTCTGGGGACTGAGCTCGGCGAACTCGCCGTCGAGCGCCGACGCGGTGTACGTGGAGTACGACTTCGGCTTGCCCGAAGATCCCAAGTGCAACGTCCCCATGGATCTGTGCGAGGACCCGCACGGCGAGGTGCGCAAGCTGGAGGAGGCCCGCCAGCAGCTCGACCACTTCTTCCAGACGGGCGAGGTGGTCGACTACTGCACGGGCGCCTGCTCCTTCCCGGATCTGTCAGGCTGCAACGGAGGTGAGTCCGCCGAGGACTACTGCGAGGAGTAGCTGCAGTCGCTACCCCCCGAAGCCGGGGATCGGCAGCGGGATCGGCAAGGGGCTGGGGCTGAGGCGGCCGCCGCTGGCGCGCCAGGTGTTGGCGGCCTGCTGCACGATGGGAATGCGGAAGACCGGATCGGGGTGGCTGGACTCGAAGCCGAACAGGATGCGCTCGACTCGCGGGCCGCGGCGGATGCCATCGAAGAAGTACAGCACCAGCAGGGCGCCGCCCTCGGTCCAGTGGTAGTCCTGCCGCCGCGCGCCCGCACCGAGCAGGTTGTAGGTGCCGTTGGTGTCGGCGCCGATCTCGTTGGGCTGGTTGAACACGGGCACGTTGGCCGAGAGCACGCGCGCCACGTCGGCGGGGGTGACGCCTTCGGCCTGCGGGCCTGCACAGCCAGTGTGGTCCAGATAGTGGTGCGCGAGCTCGTGCCCCAGGGTGTAGGCGAGCTCCTCGTCGAAGATCTGGTGCTGGCGCTGGACCTTGTTGCCATTGGTGTGCTGGACCGGATCCCAGAAGCCCGCAGCGGGCCGCACCACGGGCTGGCCCGGGTTCTGCTCGGTGGCGATGAGCTGGATGTAGGCCTCGAGCTTGCGCGTGCGAAAGAGCTCGTCGGTGGCCTTGGCCTTGGCCATCTGCGCCTCGATCTCGAGCAGGCCGTCGGTCACGGCCATCAGGGCCTTGCCCTCGGTGCAGGCGGCAAAGGCGTTGACCTCTCCGGGACGATCGTCGACCACCAGCGGGATGCCTTGCACCTTGCCCTGATAGGCCGCGGGCAAGGCGGCCACCAGCTCGGACAGGACCGCGCCAGCGCGGCGGCGCAGAAAGCCGATGTCGAGATCGTTGAGCGGATCGGCGTGCACGGGCGGCAAGGGAGCGGAGGGCGGCGCGGGCGAGGTCGGCGGTCCAGGCGGGGGCTGCCCAGGCCGGTAGGAGCCCGGCGGCGGCTGCCCAGGCGGGTAGGAGCCAGGCGGGTACGGTCCTGGCGGGTAGGGGCCGGGATGCTGGGGAGGGGGGCTCTCGCGCTCGCAGCCGAGCAGGAGAGCGAGCAGGAGGGCGCCCCACAGTAGCGCGCCCAGCTTTGCGCAGCGCAGCGATGCCATGGGCGGGAGCATAGCGCAGGAGGATGCCTGCACGCACGCGCTGGCACGGATCGGGCGCGGAGCGGGTGGCCGACGCGGGCAAAGTCGGCCATGATGGCGCCATGAGCCCGCACGAGCGAGATCGACAGCCAGGACGGTGGTACGCGATCGCGGGGACTGCGACGGCCGCTTTGGCCGCGTGCTTGGCAGCTTGCTCCCCTGCGCCGCGCTGGGGGCCCGGCCCCGCGGCCACGGCCTTGCCCGCGGTGGTCCCGCCGCCGCCCACCACGGCCACCCGCACGACCCCGCCGCCGCCGCCCACCCGAGCCGAACAGCTGGTGGAGATGATCCACGGCTTGCGCGTGGCCGACCCCTACCGCTGGCTGGAGGACAGCGACAGCGAAGAGGTCAAGCAGTGGACCGCGCTGCAGAACGCCTACACGCGGTCCATTCTGGATGCCTACCCGGGGCGCGCGCAGCTTCGTCAGGAGATCGCCGAGCTCAAACGGATAGGCTGGGAAGGCAGGCCCGTGCTCGCCAGCCGACGCGAACGGGACGGTCGGCACACGCGCTACTTCCACGCCCGTCGTCGGCCCCAGGACGACCAGCCCATCCTGGTCGTGCGCGATAGCCTCGACGGCCCCGACCGCACCCTGGTCGACCCCAATGCTTTGAGCGCGGACAAGACCGCCGCGCTCGATTGGTGGTTCCCGTCGTGGGAAGGCCGCTACGTGGCCTACGGCATCTCGCGCGGAGGCGATGAGCAGAGCACGCTGTACGTGCTCGACGTGGACAACGGCAAGACCCTGCCCGAGACCGAGGTCATCACCCGCACGCGCCACGCCTCGGTGGCCTGGCTGTCCGACTCGAGCGGCTTCTACTACTCGCGCTACCCGGAAAAGGGCACGGTGCCCGACGGCGAGGAGCACTACCATCGGCGGATCTACCTGCACCGCATGGGTCGCTCGCCCGAGGACGATCCCATGGTCTTCGGCCAGGGCCGGAAGATGACCGACTCGCCCTACGTGGCCATCGCGCCAGGGGGCCGCTGGCTGGTGGCCATGGTGCACCAGGGCTGGAGCCGCACCGAGGCCCATCTGATGGACCTCAAGGACGGCGCCACGGCCGGGTGGCTTCCGCTGGCGGTGCCGCAGCACGACGCCATCTACCTGGTCGAGCCCTTCGACGACTTCCTGCTGGTGCAAACCAACGACGGCGCGCCCAACTACGAGGTCTACCGCGTCGATCCAGCCTGGCCCGAGCGACGGGATTGGACCCGCGTCGTGCCCGAGCAGAGCGATGCGCTGGAAGGCGTGTGCCAGATCGGCGATCAGATCTTCGCCACCTACATCCACCACGCGCGCTCGCTCATCCGTCGCTACGGCGCCGATGGCACGCCGCAAGGCGAGATCGCCTTGCCCGGCCTCGGCACGGCCAGCACGGTTGCGGGCGAGCACGACGGCACCGAGGGCTTCGTGTCCTTTCGCTCGTTCACCGTGCCCTCGCAGGTCTATCGGGTGGACGCGGCGACGGGCGAGACCTCGCTCTGGGCCGAGGCCTCATCCCCGGTGGAGCCCAGCCTCTACTCGGTCGAGCAGCGCTGGAGCACCTCGCCCGACGGCACCCGCGTGCCCATGTTCGTCGTTCGCCGCAAGGGCATGACGCAGGAAGGGCCCGCGCCCACCCTGCTGGCCGGCTACGGTGGTTTCAACATCAGTCGCATGCCCACCTTTGCCGAGGAGGTCTTCGCGCTGCTGCGCCGCGGCGGGGTGTACGTCTCGGTCAACCTGCGCGGCGGCAGCGAGTACGGCGAGAAGTGGCATCGCGCGGGCATGCTGCGCTTCAAGCAGAACGTGTTCGACGACTTCATCGCCGCGGCCGAGACGCTCATTCGCGAGGGCGTGACCAGCCCCGAGCGGCTCGGCATCCTGGGCGGCTCCAACGGCGGGCTGCTGGTCGGGGCGGCCATCACCCAGCGCCCCGAGCTGTTTCGCGCGGCCGTGGCCGCCGTGCCCCTGCTCGACATGGTGCGCTACCACCATTTCCTCATCGCCAAGCTGTGGGTGCCCGAGTACGGCGATCCGGAAAACCCCGAGCACTTCCGCTGGCTCTACGCCTACTCGCCCTACCACCACGTCGAGCAGGGCGTGGCCTACCCGGCGACCCTGCTGCTCACGGCCGTGGGCGACTCCCGCGTCGACCCCATGCACGCCCGCAAGATGGCTCCGCTGCTCCAGCAGGCGACCAGCTCCGAGCGGCCGATCCTGCTGCGCGTGGAGACCAAGGCGGGACACGGCGCGGGCAAGCCCGTGAGCAAGCGCATCGACGAGCGCCTCGACATGGTCACCTTCCTGTTCCAGCAGCTCGGGGTCGCGATGTAGATCTGAGCCCTTTTGGCGGCCCCGTGTGTCGAAGAAAAGAGGCGCCGCTGCGCGCCATACAAGCACCGAACAAATTGCCGCAATCCACGTCTTACCTGACAATGACAGCGCCATAGGCGTGCTGGCGGCCTTCCGCAGTGTAAGGAATCGAGCCATCCCGCCATTACAGCGTATGGAGCCCCTGCGATTCGACCATGCTTGAACGCGCTTCAGATGTGGAGCTGCCGCGCTCGCGGCCGCACCGACTTTGGCATTCGCGCTCGCATCATCTGCGGTCTACCTCGAGGCTCGCGCTGTGCGGCGTGCTGGCGGCGCTGGTTGGTGGCTGTGGCGCGGCCGCCCAGCCGGCTGGCGCTCCCGCAGCAGAGCCCGCTGCCGACTACCCGGCGAGCCCGGCCTACCCCAAGGCCGACGAGCTCGATAGCGTGGACGAGGCCTTGCGCGCATTCGACTGGGCCGAGCGCGAGCTCGGCGCCACCCTGGGCTCGTTCGGCGCCTCCTCCGCCGATGCACCAGACGGGCCCTATGCCGCCCCGCCGCCCCCGTCTGCCGGGCAGGCGCCCGCGGCCGAGCAGCGCTCCGTGCGCAAATGGGGCGAGGCCGATCGCTGCCAGGTGGCCTGTAGGGCGCTCGAATCGATGCAGCGCTCGGCCGAGCGGCTCTGCGAGCTGGCCGGTCCCGAGGCCCCCCGCTGTCGCGCGGTCGAAAAGCGCGTGGAGCGGGCCCGAAGGATGGTCGAGCGGGTCTGCCCAGACTGTGAGGCGGCGCGGTAGCAAGTACGGCTTTTTCCGCGCCCCAAAGTACGGCTTTTTCCCCGCCCTGTAGTACGCTTCTCGAAGAAATGCCTTGGCGCCGACGGTCCTGGTGGGTCGCGGTGGCGGCGGTGCTGTACGTGGGCGTCGCAGCCCTGCGCGCCGCTCCTGGCGCCTCGTCGTCGTGGGCGGCCGTGGTGCTGGGCCTGGCCGTGCTCTCGCTGGGTTGGCGGCTGGCCGCGCCACCCGTACGCGGTCCCGATCGCATCGATCCACTGGCCCGCTCGGCCGCGCGCGTGGTGGCGACCGCCACGGCCGTGGCCCTGGTGGCGGAGCTGGGGCCGGAGGCTCCCTCGTTCATGGCCGCCCCCATGCTGGGCTTGGCGATGGCCTCGGTGGCGAGCCTGGTCGCGCTCGGGCGCGTGGCTTCGCTGGGCGGCATTGCGGCGCGCCCGACTCGCGGCCGACAGCTCGATGCTGCCGCGCTGGCGGCGGTGCCGTGGACGGTGGCCCTGGGCCTCGCGGTAGCGCGCACGGTAGCGCCCGCCCGCACGGCTGCGTTGGAGCAGGCTGCCATCGATCTGGCGCTGGTGGCGGCGGCACTCGGCAGCTTGGGTATCGCCTTTGTCGCCTCGCTGGTGCTGTACGCGGCGCGGCGCTTCGAGCTTGGGGTGGCCGAGCGCGCCGCCGCTTCGCTGTGGCTATCCGTGCTGTGCCTGGCCATCGGGCTCTCGGCGGCGCTGATGTCGGTCGCCCGTCCCGAGACCATCGTGCCGCTCAGCGCGCTGACCGGGGCGGTGTGCGTGACTGCCGCGGCCATCTCGCAGCAACCCGCACGGGTCTCGCGGGCGCTGCGCACGGCCGTGGCCCTGACCGTGCTGTGCGCGCCGCTGGCGGCCGTGGCCGTGGTGGTGGTGTACAAGGTGCCGACCCGAGCCGGCCTGGTGCTGTTCGCGGTGACCATCGCGGCCTCCTTGACCGGGCTTCTGGCTCGCCCCGTGGCCGAGCAGCTCGCCCCCGAGCGAGGGAGGTGGCTGCAGGCGCTGCGCCGCGCCCTTCGCGCCGCCAAGGCGCCCGAGCCTCGGCAGGTGCTGGCGGGCGTGCTGGTGGCCATTCGCGACGGCATGCCCCGCAGCGCCGCTCCGGCCAAGCTCTTGCGGCTTGCCTCCGAGGACGCGGTGTACGTCGATCGGGCCGGCTACCTGCATACTGAGCCCGCCGAGCTGCCGGAGCGGCTCGTCGCTTTGGCCGAGCAGGAGCCCGAGCGGGTGCTGTCGGTCGAGGCGCTGCGCTACGTCGAGGTAACGCGTCCCGAGGTGCGTCCGCTGGTGGAGTGGATGGACGTCCGCGGTGCGGGCGCGGTCGCGCTGGTGCTGGACGAGGAGGTGTGCGTGGGCCTGCTCCAGTGGCCCTCCGCCCGCCGCCGCTCGCCGCTCGCCTCCGAGGAGGCCGAGGCCATGCGACGGCTGGCCGATCACCTGGGCGCGGCCATCGGTGCCGATGCGCAACTCGCCCGCTCGCGCGCCCGCGAGCTCGCCGCCGAGCAGGAGGTCGCCGCCGCTCGAGCCGGGGTGGACTCGCTTCAGGCCACTGCCGATCGCGAGTCGGGGCGGCGGCGCGCCCTGGCCGAGGCAAAAGCCCGCCCCGTGCGGGTCGCCTGCTACAGCCCGGCTGCCCAGACGGCCCTTGCCGAGCTAGAGCGGCTGGCGCGCTCGGGTCGGCCCGTGGCGCTGCTGGCGCCTAGGGGCATCGATGCCGTGAGCTGGGCTGCGGCCTTTCACCTGGCCTCGGCGCGGGCCGACGGCGTGCTGCACGTGGTGGACGCCGCCGCCGAGGTCGCGACGGGCGAGGCGGAGCAAGCGTCGCTCGAGCGGTGGCAGGATCCGGCCCGCTCTCCGCTGGCGCTCGCCCGCTGCGGCACGCTGCTCGTCCTGAACGCCCACGCGCTTCCCCAGGGTATCCAGCGCTACCTAGGCCACGGGCTGCGCGAGGAGCAGACCGGCCTGGTGGTGGCGCTCGTCTCGGCCGCAACCGAGCTCGGGGCGGCTGGCGATCTCGAGCAGAGCCTGGTCGAGCGGCTGGGCGATCGCGCGCTCGGCCTGCCGCCGCTCGCCGAGCGCGCCGAGGATCTGCGGGCCCTCGCCATGCACCATCTGTATCGACTGGGCATGCGGCTTCGCGGGCGGCCCTACGGCCTGT
Source organism: uncultured Polyangiaceae bacterium (assembly GCA_964441055.1). Classification (GTDB taxonomy): domain Bacteria; phylum Myxococcota_A; class Polyangia; order Polyangiales; family Polyangiaceae; genus JACQWT01. Next base: position 15,664 of record CAYTYV010000021.1, read on the forward strand.
CGCTGCAGGGCCAGGCGCTGCTCAACGAGTACCCCTGGCCCGGCAACGACGCCGAGCTCGAGGCCGTGCTGGTGCAGGCCGTGCTGGCCTCCGAGACGCCCGTGGTCGATCGCTCCTCGCTCGCGGGGCTGCTGCCGCCCCCGCACGGGCCGTCGTCCGCTAGCTCACCGTCGCCCGACAGGCCCGCCGACCCCGAGCGCGCGGCCGGCTGATCGCGCGCCTAGAGCCATCGGCCCGTGCTACACCCAGGAGCGTGGCCAAGCGCAAGGCAAAAAAGGAGCCCTTGCCCGAGGGCGGCCGACACGGCGACGGGCTGGTGGTGCGAAACCGCCGCGCTCGCTTCGATTACGAGCTGGGCGATCGCCTCGAGGCCGGGCTGGTGCTCGCCGGTAGCGAGGTCAAGGTGTTGCGCAACCGCTCGGCCGACCTAACCGACACCTGGTGCTCGATCGAACGCGGCGAGGCCTTCCTGCATGGCATGAACATCCCCGAGCTCGACGGCGCCACGGTCGGCCACAAGCCCAAGCGGGCGCGCAAGCTGCTGCTGCATCGGGTCGAGATCGCCCGGCTCCAGCGGGCGATCGAGCGCGAGGGCATGACCGCAGTAGCCACCCGGCTGTACTTCCGCGGCGGCCGCGCCAAGGTGGAGATCGCGATCGCCAGGGGCAAGCGCAAGGCGGACAAGCGCCAGGCGGTGCGGGAGCGCGAGGCCGACCGCGAGGCCCAGCAAGCCATGAGCCGAGCGCTGAGGGCGCGCGCCCGCGCCCCTCACTCGGGCGGATGATCCGCCAGCCAGCGGTTCATGAAAGCGGCGCTCTTTTCCCAGCCGTTTTTCAGCTCCTTTTCGAAGTTGCCCTCGATGAGGCTGCCGATGCCGAAGACCTTGGCCTCCACCATGATCTCGGCCATGCGCCTGCAGCGGTCCTCGCCGATCGCCTCCAACGTGAGCGTGCCTTCGCTCCGGAGCTTGCCCTTGGCCGCACTGGGTGTGGTCGTCCAGGTCCACTTCTGGCTCTTGCGGTCCAAGCGGCCATCCTCGACGTATTCGAATCGGTCGCCGAGCAGCTTCTTCACGGGCCCGGGCGCGTTCACGTTCGGCTGGATGCGGACCTTGCGAAGCACCTCGCCCTCGCTCTCCTGGAGGTCGAGCATCTCGTAGCCGGGAAACTCGAGGCCCTTGAGAAAGAGCGCCTTGTTGAAATCGGGGTCCAGAAACACCTTCCAGAACGCTTCGGGCGTGCAGTCGATCTCGTGCGTCACCGTGAACTTGCGCATGGGGCCTCCTCCAGCGTGGCTCGAGGCTGACTAGCCCGGCTGCGCCGAGGCGTCCAGAACGCTTGCGGCTCGCAGCTCGTAGTGTGCCATACTCGCCGCGACCCAGAGAGGAGCAGCAGCCATGGCAAAGGTCGTCGTGTTGGGAGGTGCAGGTGCGGTGGGCTCGGTGGCGGTGCGCACGCTGGCCGCGCAAGAGGCGTTTACCGAGGTGGTGGTGGCCGATCGAGACCTCGACCGCGCCGAGCGGCTGACCGCGGAGCTGGGCGGCGGCAAGGTCTCGGCGCTGGGGATGGACGCCGAGCAGCCCGAGAGCATCCGCGCCGCCATCGCGGGCGCCGACGTGGTGCTCAACTGCGTGGGGCCCTTTTACAAGACCGTCAAGACCGTCCTCGCCACGGTGCTCGACGCGGGCATCCACTACGTGGACGTGTGCGACGACGTGGACGTGACCCTCGAGATCCTCGAGTGGGACGCGCGCGCCAAGGAGCGCGATCGGATTGCCCTCATCGGCATGGGCGCCTCGCCTGGCGCCACCAATCTGCTGGCCAAGTTCGCCGCCACCCAGCTGCTGGAGCAGACCGACTCCATCGATATCTTCCACGCCCACGGCGGCGAGCCCCTCGAGGGAGCGGGCGTCATCGGCCATCGCTTCCACTGCATGTCCATTCCCATTCCCATGTTCTTGGGCGGCAAGCTCGTGCACGTCGGTTACTTCGAGCCCGACGGCGTGGCGCTGCGGCAGACCTTCAGCTTTCCCGTGCTGGGCGATGACATCCCGCTCTATCCCTATCCACACCCCGAGCAGGTGACCCTGCCTCGCTACTTGAAGGTGCGCCAGGTGACCAACAAGGGCTCGGTGCTGCCCCACGAATACTACGAGCTGACCCGTGAGCTATGCCGAATGGGGCTCGCCAGCCGCGAGCCGCTCGAGGTGGGCGAGCAGGCCATCGCGCCCTACGACTTCGCCATCGCCTACATCCTGCGCGAGCGTGAACGCATTCTAAAGGAGACCGCCTTTGGCGAGCAGCGGGGCTGCTGCTCGGTGGTGGTCAAGGGCCAAAAGCGCGGCGAGCCGCGGGAGTACCGCTTTCACATGGCCTCCCAGAGCCAGGCCTTGGGCGAGGGCACGGGCATCCCCGCCGCGGTCGGGGCATTGTTGGTCGGGCAGGGCAAGGTCACGGCGCGCGGCGTGCTGCCGCCCGAGGCCTGCGTCGATCCCAACGATTTCATCGCCATCATCCCGCAGGTGATGAAGCTCGACGCGAAAAAGGAGGGCGGCACGGGCTTTGGCGGCGTCATCGTCGAGTCCGTGGCGGCCGACGGCACGGTCACCAAGCTGGACATCTAGCACGTGTCCGAGCCGCCCGTCATCCTGGCCATCGACCACGGCACCTCGGGCATCAAGGCCGCCCTGGTCGACGTGCGGGGACGGGTGCTCGACTTCGAGTTCGCCCCCACCGCGATCGACTACCTGCCAGGCGGGGGCGCCGAGCAAGATCCGGAACAGTGGTGGAGCGCGCTTGTCCGCACCTCCAGGACGCTGGTGGCCCGCGGTGCGGTCGAGCGCGAGCGCATCGAGGCGGTGTGCGTCTCCAGCACCTTTTCCTCCACGGTAGCGGTCGGCCGCGACGGGCGGCACCTCTGCCCCGCGCTCACCTGGATGGACTCGCGCGGCGCGCCCTACGTCCGCCGCGCGATGAAGGGCGTGCCCAGCATTGCGGGTTACGGACTGGGCAAGCTCCTTCGCTGGCTGCCCAAGACGGGCGGCGGGCCCACGCTTTCGGGCAAGGACGACGTGGCCCACGCGCTGTGGCTGCGCCACGAGCGGCCCGCGCTCTATCGCCAGACCGCGTTTCTGCTTCCCAGCAAGGACTACCTGAACCTCAGGCTCTGCGGCGAGGTGGCGGCCTCCTTCGACTCGATCATGCTCTTTTGGGTGACCGACACCCGCAACATCGATCGCATTCGCTACGACGAGGACCTCATTCGGCGAGTGGGCCTCGACCGCGCCAAGCTGCCGCCTTTGCGGGCCTCCACCGAGATGCTGGGCACCGTGCGGCCCGAGGTCGCCGCGGTGATCGGCCTACGGCCAGGCGTCAAGGTGGTGATGGGCTCGGCCGACCACCAATCAGCGCTTATCGGCTCGGGCGCGGTGCGCGACTTCCAGGGCCACCTCTACATCGGCACCTCGTCGTGGCTGCAGTGCATCGTGCCGTTCAAGAAGACCGACGTGCTGCACTCCATTGCCTCGCTGCCCGCGGCCATTCCCGGGCGCTATCAGGCCGTCAACGAGCAGGACATCGCGGGCGGCCTTCTATCCTTCGTAGTGGACAACATCGCCTATCACGGCGGCTGGCTGCTCCGCGGCGAGCGACCGGAAAACCCCTATCAGGTCATCGACCAGATGGCCGCCGAGGTCCCCGCGGGCAGCCACGGCCTCTTGGTCACGCCCTGGCTCAACGGCGAGCGCACGCCCGTAGACGACGAGCACCTTAGGGGCGGGCTGTTCAACGTCTCCAAGACCACCACCGCCGACCACCTCGCGCGCGCCGTGCTCGAAGGCGTGGCCTACAACACCCGCTGGAGCCTGGGCTACGTCGAGCGCTTTGCTGGCCGGAAGCTCGATCCGCTGCGCATGATCGGCGGCGGGGCGCGCTCGAAGCTGTGGTGCCAGATCTTCGCGGACGTGCTGGGCCGCACCATCGAGCAGGTGCGCGATCCCCTGCAGGCCAATGCCCGCGGAGCGGCCTTCATCGCGGCGGTGGGACTAGGCCACGCGCGCTTCGAGGACGTGCCCGAGCTCGTCGAGATCGAGCATCGCTATCGCCCCAACCCAGCTCATCGGCCGACCTACGATCGGATGTTCCGCGAGTTCGTGGCGATCTACCGGGCCAACCGGGCGATCTACAAGCGGCTCAATCGGCGGTGAGGGGGTAGGGCGGCGGCCGTCGAGCTTGTGGGCCCGTTCCCTACCGGGCTAAACTTCGTGGGTTGCGGCCAGCTACACGGCGCCGCCCTCGACGACCGCGTCGGGCCACCGCGCGCCCGCCCCTTTCGAACGATGAACTCCATCGAGCTCTATCTGGCTACGACGGGCACCGTGCTCCACGTGGCGCGAGCGGGCGAGCCGAGCGCGGGCTCTTTGCTGGACCCATGGGCGGATCGCTCGATCCTGGTGGATATCGACCGGCAGCTTGGCTCCGACGTCCTGGCGCTGGCGCGCTTGCAGCGATGCCTCGAGGGCTGGGTGGGCGTTGGGGCGGCGGCGCGCGCACCGCGGACCAAGCGCGAGGTGCTCGCTTGGCTCGAACAGCTGTGGCGTACCGGGCGGGTCCGGATCCGGATCGGTCGCGCAAGGGTAAAGGTGACCACCGCGGGCCTGCCGCCCGAGCTGCTCGAGCCAGAAGGCGAGCTACGGCCCTTCCGGCCGCCGCCCGAAACCCACTGGGTGACCATCGAGATCGTCGGCGAGGACGGAAAGCCCGCCGCGGGCGAGCAGGTGCGCCTGGTCTTGCCCGACAATCGGGTCGTGGAGACCGAGACCAACACCCTTGGACGCGTGCACGTCGACAACATCGAAGAGGCGGGCCTGTGCGAGCTGCAGCTTCCCGAGCGCGACGCCCGGTCCTGGCAGGCCAAAGACCCCGAGCTCGCACCCCAGGAGCCCAAGGACCGTCTGCATTGGGTGGCACTGCAGCTGCTTGGCGCCGACGACCTGCCGCTGGCTGCCGAGCCCTGCCACATCACGCTGCCCGACGGTCGCCTCGTCAAGGAGCGCACGGACGAAAGCGGCATGGTGACCGTCTCGGGCCTCGCGCAGCCGGGCGAGTGCACGGTGGAGTTCCCGCGCCTCGATGCGGGGGCTTGGGAGAAGATGTAGCCCTTGGCGTATGCGGGCGGCGACCGCGAGCTACTTTCTCGACGTGGGATCGCTCCACTTGAAACCGACCGAGGTTTCAAGGTCCTCGGTGTCGGGAACGTGGCGCCGCCGAAAGAGGGCCCTGCCACACGGCGGACACCATTCTAGCTTCGTTTGGGACGCCTTGACCAAGGTGGAGTGTTTGGTCTTGCTCTGCGTCGCCACCTTGAGCTTGGTCCGGCTGCGAATGGGCCCGTCCGGGTTCACGTCGTAGTCTCCGCGAACGGTCCAGGGCTGCTCCTCGAGCACGCCGATTAGCTTGGGAGCGCTCTCCGTCCAGAAGCACAGATAGGCGGTGCAATCACTGTTGAGCCAGAGGCGGTTGATTTCAAAACCGGCTTTTGACGTAGGCGTAATGTTCCACTCCTGCTCTGGCGCAGCCTCGCCACGCATCTCGCACTCGCCGCCCACCGTCTTGTCAACGATGGCATTCTGCGCGCTAAGCGAGTGTCCAGGGTTCGGGTCGGACCCGCCGAGCACCGCGTGCGAAGCCTGCCATCCCTCCACCGTGTGCCCGTCCTCCGCATCCACGGCAGGTTGGTCGTTGCCAACCGCCACCCTCTCGAAATCCTCGTTTGGCCCATCGCGATGAAGCGGAAGGAGGGCCATGCGCCAGTACTGGCGGCCCGTGTTGGCATACTCTGCGGCCGTATCGAGCTTACGGAAGTTGTTGATCCACCCGCCGAATACCTTGTCGACGCCAAGGCGGCCATCTGCGCCGCCGCCGATCAGACGAGCTTTGGTGCGAAGGCGCAACGGGGGGCCTCCCTGCGTACCTCCTTTGGTAAGGAGAGCGATATTGCTACCACGTTTCGCGCATTCACAGCGACTGCTCGAGGCCTTGTTACTGCCCGTGATCCGCTCGACCTTGACCAAGACCATATTGACGCACAAAAACTCCGCCTCGTCGTCGAACTGGCCGTCGCCCGCCACATCGACACTGGCCTTGATGTGAAACGTCCCCGTTGCGTTCGTCTGGACCTCGAGGATGTTGTCCTCGTCCCCGCTCGCGGTCATCGAGGGCAAGGCCGCGGGCGAGGCCTTGACGACATTCTTGTGGTCGTCCGCCGCCCGCTCGATTTTCCATACGAAGTCGGCGTCATCGGGCTTGGTCGCCCGTGCCTCAAGCCGCAGCGCGTCGTCTCCAGAGCCGGTCAGTAGCACCACGGGGGCATTGGCGCCGAGGTCGGTCGTGTCACTGCCGCGGACCGCGGCGTCCTGTGCAGGTTCGTTGACGCTCGTGGACAGCGGCATCTTTCGCTCCGTGTGGGGCGGTGTGAGCGCAACGCGCGCTTCGAGCGAGAGCATCTTGAACTTACGGGCCGTTTTGTCTTCGTGATTGGCCAATGGGACTAAACGCGGATCATTGTTCCCGTCGGCGTTGCCGAACAGCGACCAGCCCATGATCCGCAGCATGCACATGCCGCATAAATGAGCTGAGCCGGAGCTGTAGTTCATGAGGCAGTTGTCGTGTTCGTTTTTGCTAACGGCAACGTGCACGTTCTCTTTGCAGCCCGTTTTCTCGTGAGGCGCATGCGGCAAGAAAAGCCCATGGCCAACCTCGTGCGTGGCAACCAGGTCAAGATCCTTGTACGTTTCGTCTTGTTTATGGGCGCTCGGGTCGTCCGCAAGATAGATCACCGAGCGAGTCGCCGTGGAAACAGAAGAATTGGTGCCGCCGCCTCGGGGATCTTCGCCATGCGTTCCCATCTGTTTGAAAAGGAAGAAGAAGATCCCTTTGTCTGCCGAGTGAGCGGCGTCGACGTACCTCTTCTCGATATACGCCCCGGCGCCCTTGCCAGTTTTTCGATAGTCGAAAGCGGTGGGCGCTCGGCTGTTGATGGCATTCGTGAGGTCCTGCAGGACGACACCCTGCTCGTTCTGCGTTGTCCTCTGTTGCGCGCTCTTAACGTTCAGTTCCTTATGTTTGAGCTCAACGTCGCGCCCAATGTTGCGCACAACTATGGCCTTCTGGCCCGCAGTAAGGCGCTGGCCCAGTGCGTCGGCTACATAGGCCTTGTAGTTGTCCGTTGAAGATGTGTTGTCGCGGCAAAGTACGCGGCCCCGCGTGCTGCTGCCCTCGTGAAGCAGCTCTTCTCCTGGCCTGCATGAGCTGAACGGGTTGGGTACCGCCTCGAAGCGAATCTCCCAAAGGTTGCTCTCGGCGAGGGTGGCGGCTTGGGTGACGAGCGTGTTCGAGGCGCGAAGTTGTACGCAGTCCGGGCCAACTTGATTATCCTCGAGCGCTAGTGCGAACCACTCCCTGTTCTGGAGCGGTAGGTAGTCTGTTATTCCCTGTGCAAAGGCCCGTCCCCAAACGTCGCCATCGAGCGTGGCTACCGGGTTCACGTTCAGCTGCAGGCGCGCCTCCGCGAGGGGCGCCGCAACATTGGCGGCCGTGACATTGGGAGCGCTGTGTGTGACTCCGTCCACGACGCGGTTGTTGCCGCGGTAGATCCAGGCGTTGACGCGCCGCCATACCTCGAAAACGCCGGTCGAGCACTTGGGAATGGTAAGGGCGCGCAACGAGCTGCCACTCTCGTCGTAGGGGAAGTCCCGCGAAGCGAAGTAGACGGAAACGCGATAGCAATCTCCGGCAATGCGCGAGGGCTGGAAGAACACTCCCGTGGCCCCAGTGAGCACGCCGCTCTTTCTGGGGCGGCTCAGTGCGGCCCACCTACGGTGTCGCGCTTGCTGAACAACAAATGGCAGGACGTTGGCGATGAGCTCCGTGCGCTCACTTTCATACCCGGGCGCCGAGCTGTCGGGGAACACAGGGGGTGCGCCTCGCCCTCGTTTGCCGCCGTGATCCACATGGCAGTTGTTCGAGCCCGTGGGTGCGACGCCATCGTTGCCTTCGCCGTCCACGAGGTAGTCGAGCGCACTGCCTATATAGTTTTGCGTGCGCTGCGGAGTCGCGCTCGCCCATCGCGCGCGCTTGGCGGCGGGGTCATCGGCATCGTCCCAGTCCCACAAGAACTCGGCCGCGCCCAGGGCCCATGGCGCCGTGCTGGAAGCGACCGCGTTGCCGTCCGACTTCCGTAGCTCGATGTCAACATAAATGGGGAGGAGCGGGCCGTTTCCCCACATCGCGCGATAGGCACGAAAGGAGGCGTCCGTGGCGCCCTGGTTGTCGAGGTCGGTGGTGAAGAGGTTGCTGTCGAGATGGATTTCGTGGTCTTCCGAGTCGATGAGCGTCTTTGTGATGGTCTCGTTTTTCTTGAGCGGGTTGGGGACCGTCTTCGTGGTGACCGCGTTTTGCTTGAGGTGGCCGAGCAACGCGACCTCGTATGCCCGGACATCCGCCCGCCAATCGGCATTGACGTCGTCTCGGGCGGTGGGAATGACGGCGGCGTCTCCCCAGCGCAGCTCCAGCGAGGCGATGGAGACGTCGAAGTAGGTCCAGGCCTCGGCGCCCCTTTTTTTCTTGGTCCGCCAGACGCTTCTGAGGGGCTTCACCCGGAGCTTGAGCTTGTATGGCGAGCAGCTCACGTCGACGCACTTTCCGCCGACCCGCGGGTCGGTCGCAGCGAGACGGCCGTCCCAAACTAAGTCGTCGCCCTCGAGCCGAATCGGCCCGGTGAGCTCGGTCGGCTCGAGCCGCCTTTCGCCGTCGTCGTAGCGCAGCGGAACGCGTAGTAGCGGCCGTTCATCGCCGCGTCGATAGACCTCCAAGGTAGCCTTGTCGATGTTCTCAGGTTTGTACAGCTCGTACTTGATCTTGCACTTCTCGCCATCAACGCCAAGAGTGCTGTTGTCGGGGTTACCGGGCACGAAGCAAACGCGGTTGTCCGAGTCGCTGGCGATAGTTTCGTGCTGGCGAGACCAATAGTAGTACCCGTCCTTCTCCGTGCGAGTGGGACGATAGCTCGAGGAGGTCTCGTCTCCGATCTCGAGCCATACTTTGCGGACTCCGCAGTACCGACGGTCGACGGTGTTGATGTCGGAGCGGTTTTTCGACGACCGCTGGCTGGGCTGGCGCTTCTCCTTCTCTCGATTCTTCAGTCGGTCCTGGCGCTCTTTGCTGTCGCATACCAACTCATCGGTGAACTGGTCGACCTCGATCGGGAGGGGATACTCGTATGCCATGGCCTCTACCCCTTGGCGTCGTGCTTTTTCTCGATGGCCGCGCGGGTCTTGTCGTCGAGCTCCCCGTTGACCTCCAGCTCTGCGTCGGCCTGAAACGCCTCGAGCGCCTCGCGCATGGCGTCGTCCAGGCGGCCCGTCTCGCCGCATTCGTATCCGAGGTTTCGCAAGCGCTGCTGGACGCCCACGATGGTCTCGATGGGGGCGAGCGCGCCCAGCTCGAGCTCATACTCGCGGATGTCTCCTTCGTCGACCTCGACCTCGAGTGTGGCGCGGCGGGCGGCGGGTGGGATCCACGCCTCCACCATGCCGTCGCCGTCGGTGGTGCCCTCGTGGCGGCTGCGGTCGACCGTCAGCACGTAGGGGGCGTGGCGTACGGGCTCGTCGTCGTCGAGGACTTGCACGCCGAGCTTGGCGGGGACGCCCGTGACCTTGAACTGGTGGACCTTGTCCGTCTGTACTTGATAGCTCTTGAGCGTCTTGTCGGGGATGACGATGACGTCGCCTGGCGCGAGGCTGTTGGGGTTCTTGCGCTGGTCGCGCAGATCCGCGTTTTCGGGAGCGCCCCAGAGGTCGTCGGGGAAGAAGCCATGCGCATCGGCGATGCTGTTGATGCACTCGCCGTTCCGTACCTGATAGCGCTTCGCCATGGTGCGCGCAGTCTACCATGAGAAGTCCTCGCGGTAGGCGGCGATGATGTCCGACCGGGCGGTGAACGGCGCGATCCGCAACTCCGTCTCGCGGTAGGTTCTGATGCGTTCCGAGCGATCGACGAGCGGCTCAATCGACGGAAGCGCCGCGGGGGGCGCCGCTGCTCGGTGGCCGAGGGGTCGCGATCGCTCGGCCTGGCTCCACGGGCGCTACAACTTGGCGACGTAGTCCGCTGCCACGACGACGGCCTCGGGCTCTCCGGCCCGCTTGAGCAGCGTGCGAGAGGCGTAGGCGCGCTGCGAATCCGTTCGCTCTACCACCGCGATGCCGCTCGGGTGGCGGCGGGTTTGGGCGGGCAGCCAAGCGACCTCGGCAACGAATGCACGCACTTTTTGGGGGTCCACCGAGGGGGCCGACTGCGGGGGCTCCGACGACGGAGCAGCGATGGCATCCAAGGCGCTCGCCGCCAGCAACTGGTCTCGAAACAGGGTGAACACCTGCTCGTTGACGAACCAGCGCACCCCCATGAGCTCGCCTCGCACTGCCCAAGCAAAGCCCACGACCGCGTCAGGCGGCTCGATGGAGTCGAGAAAGGCCGCCATCTTGGCGACCATGGCATCGCGTTGCCGCGCTACCGCTTTGTCGTCGAGGGAGTCCAAAAGGGTGCCGGACTCGGACTCCACGCGTGCCACCATGCCGAACTCGGCAGCTTGACGCCACACTTCGCGCTGCGATCCCTCGAATTGACCAGCGGCCCGGACCTTGCTGTTGGCAAGGTGCTTGGCGGCGATGAACTTACCCTCGGTAGCCACGCCTTTGCGCTGGTTGTGCCAGCGGCCCTGCTCGACGCAGAAGGCGTCCAAGGGCAGCGTTTGACCTGCGGCGACGAGCACATCCCGGGCGATCTGTCGGTCTTGCTTTCCTCCTCGGACGACCGTGCCCGCCAGGATGTACACGGGGACGGGCCCGCGGTTGTCGATGGCCACGGTGCCGACTCGCGCTCGGCGGTCGGGGTAGGCATCGTCGGCCGGGTCCGGGCTGCCCTCTTGGTTGTCGTGCGCTCCCTGGTCGGTCACCACGATCTGTTGACCGTCGCGGAGGGAGACATCGAGCTCGCGCACCTCGACGGTCCCGCGCTCCAAGGCCTGATCCAAGCTCGTGACGGGCCCGATGCGCTGCTGGAAACGAGACGTGATGGGAAACAGGGCGAGATCGCCAAAGACCGCGGGCGCCCCGATGTGGAGCCTGCCCAGGCGCACTCCGGGGTGCGGCTGCTCGACGCGGGGCTTCTGAGCCGCGTAGCCCACGGCCATGGCAATCGCCGCCAACACCAACACCACGCGCAGAGCCGCTGCGGCTCGCAATGACCTTCGTCCCACGAGACCCCTCCACCGGGCTATGACAACCTCACGGGGCCGAGGTTCCCCCTCCCTCGAGGAGGTGTCGCCTCCTTGCCGTCATGCCCACGCTTGCAGCTCGATGACGTTGCCCTCGGAGTCGGCAGCGTACACACGGCTACGCACCCGGCGGCGAAAGGACGCGGGTGAGGCGGCGCTTTTGCTCGACGGCGGTGTCGGCCAGCTGGCTGCTCCGCTGCCGATCAATGGCGGGTTGGTGCTCCTGCCACCATTTGCGCGCTTGCTCGGCATTCCAGCCGTGCTCGCGGCCGATGGGCTCGAGCGCCCGCTGTAGCTCCAGGGCGCTGGCGGGCCGCTCGTCCGGATCTTTGGCGAGACACTGCAGCAGCAGCTCTTCGAAGGCCTCGGGCACCTGCCGCCCGAGTCGCTGTGATGGGGGCTCGGGCGCGGTGTGTAGGTGATGGCTGCACAGCTCGATGACCGACTCGGCGTCGAACAGCAAGGTGCCGGTCAAGAGCACGTAGCCCACCGCTCCCAGGGCATAGACATCGCCGCGCGCGTCCACGGCGTCGGGATCGCGAATCGCCTCGGGGGCCATGTAGAGCGGTGTGCCCAGGATGGTCTCGTGCGCGGTCAACGCGGAGTCCTGCGGCGCGCGGATCTCCTTGACCAGACCGAAGTCGACGACCTTGGCGACGTCGACCACGCCACCCTGCTCGGCCAGGATGATGTTGGCGGGCTTGATGTCGCGGTGGATCAGCCCGACGCCGTGCGCCTCGGCCAGCGCGCCCGCGACCTGAGACATGATGTGAACGATGCGGCCGACCGGCTGCGGGCCATCGGCCGCCAGCACCTCGGCCAGCGTGGCCCCGGTCAGCAGCTCCATGGCGTAGTAGAACAGGCCATCTGGCGTGCGCCCGAAGTCGAAGACCGTGACCGTGTTCGGGTGGGTGAGCTGGGCGGTAAGCTGCACCTCGCGTTCGAAGCGAGCCAGATCCACCTCGCGCGACCTGTCGGGCTGTAGCACTTTGACCGCCGTAGGGCGGCGCAGCATGGCGTGATGAGCGCGATAGACCGTGCCGACGCCGCCCTCGCCGAGCTATTCCTCCAGCGTGTACTGGCCGAGCTGCATGGCCTCGTGGACCTCGCGGCGCAGGCCGTAGATCACGCGTGAGGTCACCGTACAGACGCCCACCGCCGCGATCCACCAGGCACCCGTCCAGGCCAGCGTTGTCCACCTGTGCTCGTCGAGAGCGATGGGGCCGCCGTGAAGCTGTTCGAACTCGGCCGCCCACGCGGCGCCAATGGCCGGGGCGTGGACGTAGGCAACCCCGAGGACGGGTAGGGCGAGCGCCAGGCTGATCGCGAAGGTCCGTCGGGCGCTGCTCGGAACGAGCACGGCGCGGATCACCATCGCGTTGGTGAGGGCCATCAGCACGACCCAGTCCGGTCGCCAGGCCGACGGCAAGAACAGCCCCATAGCCGCGTAGGCCGCGCAGCTGCCGATGATGCCCACCATCTCGATGGCGTGGACGAATCCGGCCCCTCGCTTCGAGCGGCGCGTCAGCAGCCAGGTGAGCCCGAGGAAGCCTGCGCCCAAGCCGTGGGCGAGCCAGCTTCCCAGGCTTGCGCTGACGTCCGCGTGCTGCGCCACGCGAACCTCCATCACCGCGCGAACACCGATGAAGAACAGACCAAAGGCAAAGCCCCAGAAGCCGAACTGGCTCACCCGCCGTCGGAGGAAGTCCTGGTTCTCCGGAGATTCGAAGGCC
>CAYTYV010000022.1:0-13774 GCA_964441055.1 uncultured Polyangiaceae bacterium
GCCGGTGCCGCCGCCGACCGCGCCCCCTACGGAGCCGCCGGTGCCGCCCGTGCTGCCGCCGGTCGCGCCACCGGTCGCGCCGCCCGAGCCACCGCCGGTGCTCCCGCCGGGCGCCCCGCCGGTGCCGCCGCCGACCGCCCCGCCGGTGCCGCCTCCCGCAGGGCCACCACCGCTGCCACCCCCGGTCGGCGCGGTGGCGTCGCCGCCCACCACCCCGCCGGAGCCGCCGACGACCCCGCCGCCAAAGCCAGTGCCATCGTCGTCGGAGGGCGCGTCGCTACAGGCCACCAGCGCGACCGCACCCAAGAAGACCATCGCGTGCTTCGAGATTCCGCTCATCGCTACCGCCTCGACCTCACCCCGGAACCGGACGGTCCGAACAATGCACGAGAAACCACGTCCGGATCCAGGGCCTGCACGACCCCAGGCGCAGGCGGCAGAATGTGATGTCCACGAGCGACGGTTCGCGCCTATCCTGGGCCGCGCTCTCGGCGGTCCGCGGTCTGGTCGGGAGGAGGGACGATGAGCGAGCGGCAGCAGGTCGGCAACTACGAGCTACTCGAGCCGCTGGGCCGTGGCGGCATGGGCGACGTGTGGCGGGCGCGGCATCGCCGGCTGGACCGCTCGGCGGCCGTGAAGCTCATCCGCTCCGAGGACAAAGGGGGCGCGGGTGCTCTGGAGGCCTACCACACCGAGCTGTTGGGCAAGAACGGCTCGCACATCCCCGTGCTGCTGACGGCCGCGCTGATCATCCACCGAAACCGTCCTATCGGCTCGGTGGGCGTGTTTCGCGATCTGCGCGCCCGCCTCGAGATGGAGGCCGAGCTGGCCGAGACCCGCCAGGAGCTCGCCGTGCAGGAGAAGAAGGCGGTGGTGGCCGAGCTGGCGGGCGCCACGGCGCACGAGCTCAACCAGCCGCTGACGGCGATCATGGGCTACGGCGAGATGCTGAGCCGACGACTGGGCGAGGGCGGCCAGCTCGGCGGGGCCATCGGCGCCATCGTGCGCGAGTCGGAGCGGATGGCTTCCATGGTGCGCAAGATCGGCAAGCTCACCAAGTACGAGACCAAGCCCTACGTGGGAGAGGCCAAGATCCTCGACATCGACCGCTCGGTAGGGAGCGATCGCCCTCCAGCGAGAACGCGCGCGCGCGGTGGCGAGCGCGGCGAGGACGACGACCCCCTCGGCGCGGTCGAGCGTGAGGAGACCGAGAGCCGATGAGCGTCGCCGCCACAGCCCCCCAGCCCTCCCCGTCGAGCCCGCCACCCCGGCTGTCGCGATGGGTTTTGCTGGGACAGGCTTGCGCGGCCGCGTTTGCCGCGGCCTTCATCGCTGCCTTGCCCACGGCGTGGCGAGCCCAGCGGGCGGCGGGCGCTGTGCTCGATGGGCTGTGGATTGGTCTGGCGGTGCTGTTCTGTCTGCTGCTTCCCTTGGCGCTTCTGCGGCGGCCGGCTGCGCGCGGCTGGCGAGGGGTGGTCGGCGCCGCGCCGCCGCCCCATCTGGGAGTATGGGTAGGGCTGTGGATAGGGCTGAGCATGACGGTGCTGTGGGCGCTCGGCGCGCTGCTCGAGGCGACGACCCACCACGGGGGGCTAGGCGGCGCTACCTTTGGGCTGGTGGGCTTGGCGTGCGTCGTGCTGGCCGCGGTGCTGACGGCTCGCTTGGCGGTCCTGGCTAGCTCTTCGCGCGAGCGCGGCGCTCCTCGCTGGGCGCTCGGGCTCGCCGCTTCGGTGAGCGTGCTGGGGCCCGTGCTGCTGGTGGCCTCGCCCCTGCTGAGCGCTCGCGAGCCGCTCGGCTTGCCAGCCATGATCCAGGCGGCTGTCGGGGACGCGCTGCTGGCGCTCGTGGCGCTGAGCCTGCTGTCGGCCACCGAGCGGGCCGGTCGCTGGCCCCGCGTCGTCCAAGTGCTGGCCCTGGTGCTGCCGCTGCTCATGGTAGCCTCGGCCTTCGTACGCCTCGAGTGGAGCCGGTCGGCCGGGCGCGCCGTGCGGGTGGGCGGCGGCTTGCCCGCCACGGTGCTCTGGGCGCTCGAAGCCTGGACCGATGCCGACGGCGACGGAGCCGGGGCGCACTTCGGCGGGCGCGACTGCGACGAGGGCGATCGAGGGCGTCATCCTGGCGCTCGGGACGCGCCTGGCGACGGCGTGGATGCCAACTGCGATGGGCTTGACGGCGTTCGCAAGGGCCTTGTCTGGGCCGGCCCGCTCGGGCCCTGGCCCCTGCCGGGTGGACGCTCTGGCGTCGCGGTCGCGGCCGAGGCGCCTCCGCCCGCCGTTAGGCCGAGCTCGGCAGCGCCGCCAAGCCACGCCGATTCGCCCGCCGCGAGCGCCGCAGACCCTGCGGTTTCGCGCTTGGCTGCGGCCCCATCGGCGGCCTCCGCCGTGGCGTCAGCTGACCCGCCGCCGCCCGCGGCCCAGCGGGCCCCTGCGGGCGTGCTGCAGCTGGAGCGACCCGACCTCGTTCTCGTCACCCTCGATACCGTGGGCGCCAAGCACTGCTCCACCTACGGCTACCGTCGGAAGACCACTCCTGCGCTCAGCAAGCTCGCGGGCCGCGGCGTGTTGTTCGAGCACGCCTACGCCCCCGGCAGCAGCACCCAGCGGGCGCTCATGCCGCTGGTCTCGGGCCGAGGGCTGACCGAGACGCCGCGCAGCGCGGGCCAATGGCCCACCATTTCCGAAGAGGTCGATACCCTTGCCGAGCGGCTAGGCCGAGCCGGCTACGCCACCGCCGCCGTGGTGTCGTTCACCTGGCTGCGCAAGGATCGATGGTTCCACCAGGGCTTCGACCACTTCGACGAGTCGCCCTTTCGCGAGCACCACCCCGAGCGCAAGGTCACGGGCCCGGCGGCCGTCGCGGCGGCCAAGGCGATCCACGACAGGTTGGCCCAGCGCGAGACGCCGCTTTTTCTGTGGGTGCACCTGTTCGACGCCCACACCAAGTACCTGGCCCACGATGGCATCGACTTCGGCGGCAACCTGCTCGACCGCTACGACGGCGAGGTCGCCTTCGTGGACCGCCAGCTCGCTGCGCTATGGGAGCACGTCGAGGCCGGCCCGCGGGCCGAGCGGACGCTGTGGGTGGTCCACGGCTCGCACGGCGAGGCCTTTGGCGAGCACGGCAAGACCGGCCACGGCGTCGACCTGTACGACGAGGTCTTGCGGGTCCCGCTGGTGGTGGCCGGCCATGGTCTCGAGCCCGCTCGCTACGGCACTCGGGCCGTGAGCACGCTGGACATCGCACCCACCATCGTCGCCTTCGCTGGCGCCGGGGCTCACGACTTGGCGGGGGTGTCGCTGCGCCCCATCATCGCAGGCGATCGGAGCCGGACGCATCCGCCCGTGTGGGCGCGTTCCTGGCGGCGCACCTGCGTCATCGACTGGCCGCTCAAGCTCCTGGTGCACGACCGCGAGGACAAGCCCGAGCGGCTGCTGCTGTTCGATCTGGCCGCCGATCCCGCCGAGCGAAAGGACGTCTCGGCCGACCGCCCCGAGGATTTCAGAAGGCTCGACGGGCTGCGCCGGAAGCGCGCCGCATCCTCGCGGGGGTGAGCAATTTGACTTGGGCGGCTGGGCGTGGTTGAGTCCCCCCCCGAACGCGCTTCCAGCTCGGCGCACGGAAGCGACGACAAGGAGAGAAAAGACATGAAGCCAAGGTTGCTGCTTGCGGTATCGCTCTCGATGTTCCTCGCGGCCGCGTCCACCGGTTGCGACAAGAAGGAGGGAGGCGACAAGACCGAGGACAAGAGCGGAGAGGCCAAGAAATCTGGCGGCGGTGGCACGTGCGACCAGTACGCCAAGTGCTGCATGGCCTACGCGGATGCGCTCGGCAAGGTCCAGGGCGTGCCCGAGTCGGCGGTCAAGGCGCAAAAGGACGCCTGCAAGCAGGTCGATCAGTGGAAGGGGACTCCCGCGGCTGAGACGAGCTGCAAGTCGGCGATGGACGGCATGAAGCAGGCCAGCGAAGCCTACAAGGCCATGCCCGGCTTCAAATGGCCGGATGAGTGCAAGTAGTCGCTCGTTGAGCGCCTGACCTGTTTGCTTGCTTTGTCCGGATCAGGTGCTGTAGCCAGAACCGACGGTTCTCGAGGTGGAGCGCTCCGCTCCACCTCGAGGCGTCGGCGTGTCTTGTGCGGGGCTGACCAAAGCGGTGCTCGGCCAGCCTCGCCGATGCATCGGGCCTTGACAGACCCGCGGCACCGCCGTTAGGGGCGCTGACGCCATGACAGTCGAGTCGTCCAACCCCTTCCAATTCAAGACGGTTTTTTCGCTCGTGGTGCTCACGGGCAAGCAGGCCGAAACGCTGGCAGAGTTGCTCGAGCTGCTCGAGGAGTGCGACGAGGCTGCGATCTTCTATCACACCTTTCGGGCCCGCGGATCGCACCACTACGCTCGCGGCTACTACAACGACTTTGCCGCATGGGTCGGTTCGGATCTCAGCATCCAGCCGCTGGCCGAGGAGCTGTCGAATCTGGATGTGAGGCACTTCGAGTCCCTCCGCGACGTAGGCGGAGCCATCATGGCGAGCCTCCGCGCGCACATCGAGCGCCAACCCGAGCTCGCCAGCCGTGCCGCCCATCGGCCGTTCCATCTCTCGAGCGTGGTCAGCGCCGTCATGCCCACCGAACATCGGGCCCACGACCTAGCGGAGTTTCTCGCGGCCGTTCGGCGGATCTCCAATCAGTCGCTGTACTTCCATTTCGTGGAGTCTCGCCTGCGGGTCGGGCCCCGCACCAACGACTTCTCGCTATGGCTCGAGCAACAGCTCGGCCATAGCGAGCTGGGGGCGAAGCTGAACGACATCGATCTGTCCACCAGCACGCTGGACGACGCTCGGGCGGCGATCGTGGCGCAGCTCGAGGCGCAGCTCGCCACCGAGCAACACGGCCAGGAGGGCGCTGCGTCTTGATCACCCTAGACGACTACGCACCGATCGTCGGCGAAGAGGTCATCGAAGAGCTCCGCCTTCTCGCCCGTCACGTCGGCCACCGCTCCGTGCGCATGGTCAATTCCACGGCGGTCGGCGGCGGCGTTGCGGAGATGCTGCAGCGCATCGTGCCGCTTTTGAACGATCTCGGCGTGCACACCCGCTGGGACGTCATCAAAGGCGGCGAGGACTTCTTCACCGTCACCAAGTCCTTCCACAACGCGCTGCAGGGCAATCCCCAGCGCCTCGATGACCAAGCGTTCGCGACGTATGAGCAGACCGTCGAGATGAACGCCTCGCAGATGGATCTCGACGACGATCTCGTGGTCATTCACGATCCCCAGCCCGCGGCGCTCATCCGCCATTTCCCCAAGCGGCGCGGTCGCTGGGTGTGGCGTTGCCACATCGATCTGTCTCGCCCCAATCCGCAAGTGTGGGATTTTCTCGAGCCCGTCGTGAGCCAATACGACGCGGCCATCTTCTCCCACCCCGTTTTCGCGCGTCAGCTGGCCGTTCCGCAGTATCGCTTCCTGCCCGCCATCGATCCGCTGGCCGACAAGAACCGCGACATCGACGAGGGCTTCGTCGACGAGGTCTTCGCGAAGTTCGGCGTTCCGCGCGACAAGCCCATCATCACCCAGGTCTCGCGCTTCGACCCGTGGAAGGACCCGCTCGGGGTCATCGAGGCCTTTCGCAAGGCCCGCCGCTCTGTCGATTGTCGCCTGCTGCTGGTCGGTGATCGGGCGGCCGACGACCCCGAGGCCGACGTGCTGGTGGAGCAGATGCGGCAGGCGGCCAACGGGGAGCCGGACATTCACATCGTCTACCTGCGGCCTTCGATCCCCATCGAGATCAACGCCATTCAGCGCGGCTCCACCGTCGTCTTGCAGAAGTCGATCCGCGAAGGCTTCGCCCTGACGGTGGCCGAAGCGCTGTGGAAGCGCCGTCCGGTTGTCGCGGGCGCGGTCGGCGGCATCCCCTCGCAGGTCAAGCACGAGCTCACGGGCATGCTGGTGCACTCCGTCGACGGCGCCAGCTATTGCATCCGCCTGCTGCTGTCCCATCCCGAGATGGCCAAGCGACTGGGCGACAGCGGCCACGACCACATCAAGGCGCACTTCCTCATCACCAACCTCGTCAAGCGGTATTTGTTGCTCATGCTCGTGCTCGACCAGCCGGGCAAGAGCCACATCATGCTAGGCTGAGGCCGAGGTTGAGGCCCGCCTCGCCTCGCCACAGACGAGCTACGAGGTGATTGCGTGGATCTGCATACCGCCAGTCAACGCCTAGCCCAACCGTTCGCATTCGGGCCCGATGCGCATCGCGCCCAGCTGCCCATCGCCGCGCACGGCCTCATCGGCGACGGCTGTAGCTGCGCGCTCGTGCGGCCGGATGGAGTCATCGACTGGTTGTGCCTGCCGCGCTTCGACAGCCCGAGCGTTTTCGCAGCCCTGCTCGATCCGGTGCGAGGCGGCATGAGCTGCATTCGTCCCGACGGGCTGGGGTTCGAGGCGCTGCAACAATACGAGCCCGACACCAACGTGCTGGAGACTCTGTTTCGCGTGCCCGGTCGGGCGGTGGTGCGCCTCACCGACTACATGCCATGGCAGAACGATCCGCGTTCGGCCATCGGCGAGATCCATCGACGGATCGAATGCCTGGAGGGCGAGCTGCCCCTCGTTGCGTGCTTCGACCCGCGCTTCGACTATGGGCGGGATCTGCCCGTGCTCGAGCGCCACGCGCACGGCGTATTGGCGGTCGGCGCCGCTCGGGAGCGCTTGGCCTGCGTGCTGAGCCGCGTGGGGGATTGGCAGGACGCCCCCGACGGCGGCTTGCAGGCCCGCTTTTCGATGCGCGCAGGCGAGCGGCGCTGGATGGTCCTTTCCTGGAACGCGCCGCGTCCCGAGCCCATCGCGGCCTATCGCCCCTTCGAGCAGCTGCGGGTGACTCGCATGGCCTGGCGGGACTGGAGTCACCGCATCGAGTACGCCGGTCCATGGCGCCACCACGTGGTGCGATCCGCGCTGTGCCTCAAGCTGCTGGTCTATGGTCCGACGGGGGCAATGGTGGCGGCGCCGACCACCTCGCTGCCCGAGTGGCTCGGCGGCACGCGCAACTGGGACTACCGCTTCACCTGGACGCGCGACACGGCCATGTCGATCCGCGCGATGAACCTACTCGGCTATCGGAGCGAGGCGCGGGACTTCTTCCACTTCGTGCGGGACAACATGCACAGCCGCGACGGGCTCAAGGTGATGTACGCGATCGACGGTGCACCCGTCCCCCACGAACAGCACCTGCCCGAGCTTTCCGGTCACGCGGGCTCGGGGCCCGTGCGCATCGGCAATGGCGCGCGCGACCAGCTCCAGCTCGACACCGTGGGCGCATTGCTGGACGCCGCCTTCGTCTACGAGCGATTCGGCGGCTCGCTCACCCTTCGGGTCTGGCGGCGCATTCGCGAGCTCGTCCACCTGATCGGCGATAGCTGGCGTCGCGCCGACGACGGCATCTGGGAGCCGCGGGGGGTGCGCAAGCACAACGTGCATTCCAAGGTCATGAGCTGGCTGGCCTTTAGGCGCGGTGCCCAGCTCGCCTGTCTGTTCGCCGACGATGACGCGCGCCAGCGGTGGCTCGACACCGCCACGCTCATCCAGCGGGAGGTCGGAAAGCGCGGGCTGGACTCGCGGCAGCGGCATTTCGTTAGCGCCTACGGCGGCGCGGACGCCGATGCGGCGCTGCTGCTCTTGCCCATCCACCACTTCGTGTCCGCCGATGATCCGCGGACCACCCGCACGGTCGAGTGGATTCGGTCCGAGCTCGGCGATGGCCCGTTCTTGCATCGCTACCGCTGCGACGATGGCGTCGGAGGCGCCGAAGGGGCATTCCTGCTCTGTGGCTTCTGGCTCGCGGAGGTGCTCGCCATGGCCGGTCGGCTCGACGAGGCGCAGCAGGTGTTTGCCACCCACGTCGGCGCGTCCAATCACCTCGGCCTGCTAGCGGAGGAGTACGACCCGACGAGCAAGGCGCAGCTCGGCAACTTTCCCCAGGCCTTCAGCCATCTCGGCGTCATCAACGCGGCCCATCGCATCCACGCCGAGCTGCGGCTGCGGGACGAGGACACCCGCACCGAGGCGATGATGGAGCTGCCAGAATAGCAGCGTCTACAGCGCTCCGAAGGCCGTTCGGCTGATGATCTCGTCCTGGATGGCCTTGCCGAGATCGGTGAAGAAGGCCGCGTAGCCCGAGACGCGCACGACCAGATCGCGGTAGCGCTCGGGATGGCGTTGGGCCTCGCGTAGGGTGGCATCGTCGACCACGTTGAGCTGTACCTCCATGCCGCCTGAGGCGAAGTAGCCCCGCACGAGCGCGCCGAGCTTGTCCCGTCGCTCGGCGGTGGCGAGCAAGGACGGTAGCAGGCGGATGTTCAGGGCCGAGCCGTTGGCAATGAGCCCATGGTCGAGCCTGGCCACCGAGTTGAGCACCCCGGTCGGCCCGGCGCGCTCCGCGCCGTTGGACGGCGAGACGCTGTTGGAGATGGGCTCGCCCGCCCGTCTGCCGTCGGGCGTGGCGCCGAGCAGGCTGCCCTCCAACACGTGCATGCCGTAGGAGAAGAACCCGGGGCGGAACGGGCCGCCGCGCTGGCAGCGATGGCGCGCCACCTCATCGCAGAATGTGCGGACCAGCCGTGCGGCCACCGCGTCGGCGGCGGGCTCGTCGCAGCCGAACTTGGGCGTGCGGTTGCGCAGGTACTGTCTCATCACCTCGTCGCCGCGGAAGTTGCGCTCCAGCGCCGTCAGCACCTCGGCCATCGAGTAGCGCTGCCGCTCGAACACCGCCGTCTTGAGCGCGACCAGCGAGTCGACCGCCGTGCCCAGCCCGCGAGCCGAGACCGAGCCGAAGTTGTAGCGGGCGCCGCCGCAGGTCATGTCCCGCGCGCGCTCGATGCAGCCTTCCAGCGTCATGGAGACGTAGGGGTTGTGAAAGCCCTCGGCATACACCCGGTCCTTGACGTTCACAGCGCGCACCACCGCCTCGACCAGAAAGCGCATCTGTTGCTCGAAGGCGCCGAGTAGCTCCTCGAAGCTCGCGAAGGCTCGCGGATCGCCCGTGTCGGGCCCCACGCGCTTGCCGACCAGGCGCAGCCGTCCCGACAGCAGCGTCATCTCCAGCGCCCCGACCAACGAGATGTCATTGCCCGAGGTGCAACCGAAGGTATTGCCCTCGGGCGTGGGCTCCACGCAGCCGATGACGGCGTAGTCGCGGGCGTCCTCGAGGCTACAGCCGCATCCGACCAGCGCCTCGACCACCGTCTCGTCGTTGAACAGCGCGGGCCCTGAGGTCACCTGGTAGACTTCAGCCGCGCGGCGCAGCCACGACGGCGGCGAGCGCTCGCTAAGGCGGATCGAGAAGGTGTTGCCCAACCCCTTGACGCGCTCGACGGCGTCCAGGAACAGAAACGACAGCTCGTTGGTGCCGTCGCGGCCCTCGCGGTCCACCCCGCCTACGGTCACCGCCTGGCTGTCCGCGCCGAGCTCGCTGCCCGTGCTCTTGCCCACGGTCGGCAGGATCAACAGGTTGCTGCTGAGCTTGACCAACAGCTCGGCGAGCAGCACGCGCGCCTGCTCGGGCGTGATGGCTCCAGCCTCGCGGTCCTTTTGGTAGGCGGGCCAAAGGAACTGGTCGGCTCGACCCACGGCGAAGATGCCAATCATCCCATAGGCGATAACAGCGCCGACCTGGGTCAGCCACAGCGCCTGGACGGCCTCGCGGAAGTCGCGGGGACGATGATAGGGCACCTGCTCGCAGCGCGCGGCCATGCGCTCGAGCTCGTGTCGCCGCTCCGGGGATCGCTCCTTCAGCGCCTGCTCGCGGGCGAGCGCCGCATAGCGGTGGGCCAGATGGCGGATGGCGTCGCAGCAGATGAGCACGCCGTCGCAGAAGGCCTCTCCGTCGGCGTCCCGGGAGGCGCGGCAGCGCTCGAGCCGCTCGCGCGCCTGCTGTCGCAAGGCCGCAAAGCCGCCGTGCAGCACGTTGCAGTTGCCGAGCACCAGGTGCCCCTGCACGTCAAAGGAGTTCATCACCGCGGCGGGATAGTCGTAGGAGATCTCCCGCAGCTCCTCGAGCATGGCCAGGGGGCGGAAGCTCGGCGGCTGGGCCATGCGGACGAAGGGGCGCAGATTCAGGCCCCGCCACCTGTGCCACATGCTCCGCGCCGACCAGTCGAACGAGACCTGCTGGCCCGCCCGACGCAATAGCGCTTTGCGCGCCGCCCGCACGGTCCGCGTTCGCCAGTAGGGCAGAATGTCCTGCTCGAGCTCTTTGCGGTCCTGTGGATCGATGTGATACGGCTGCCGCTCGCGACGAAGCAGGTTGTCGAGCTCGAGCTCGAGCAGGGCGTTGACGTCGCCGCGCTCGACGGGAAGAGCGGCCGCCACGAGCTTGCTGGTCTGACGGCCTGCGATCTGCTCGCAACCGAGGATCCGCACGGTCATCTTGCGCACCGTGTTGTCGAAAGCGCGCGCCGCGCGGATCGACGGGTGCAGCCCCTCGGTCTGGCGATAAGCCTCGGTCACGTAGCGGGCGCGCTCGATGCAGATCTCGTAGGGCGCGCTCAGCACGAGCTCGCGATAGCGCTCGCACCGCGCAGCGTCCTCCGTGCTGGGTGACGGCGTTCCTGCCCTGGCTGCGCTCGCCTCGCTCATGGGTATTGCCTTTTTCGGATCCGAGGCGCTGCGGTGGCTGCTCACGGGGCGCAATCCGTCGGACAGTTGGTGGCGTCCTCGCCCGCGCCGCACTGGGCGTCGCCACAGAACTCCTGGGTGCAGATGCGAACCTCGTCGAGCCGCACCTCCTGGCTCCAGTCGTTTGCCCAGCTATCGTACATGCCGATGACGATGCGCACGTTGGCAAGACCGGCCACATCGTCGGTGAGGTCGAGGTCAAAGGGCACCCAGCCGCTGTCCGTCGTATCGGCGAATGCCTGGCATTGCGAGGCGATGACGCTCGACGTCGTCGTGTCGATGAGCTTCGCGCAGCGGTTGGTGACGTTCGAAGCGCCCGAGTACGCGCTTTGCGAACGGGAAAAGCCGGAGACGTGCAGTCGCGGCCCCAAGCCGGCTTGGGAGAGGTCGAGGTCGAGGTATCTATTCATCTCGATCGCACCGACGGGCGCTGGGTCGCAGCCGTGATCGCCGCCGCCCGATTGCTCGGCGCTCCTCATGGTGCCGTTGCCCCTGCGCGATTGCAGCTTTTCCTCGTCGCCGTGCTCAGGGCTGGACGGGTTGGCATAGCCCGTACAGCCCGCATAGCTGGTCCAGCCGCCCGGGGCGCCGTTGTCGAATCGGGCCAAAAGATCGGCTGCGGGGCACCACCCCGGGCAGGCCAGCACGGGGCCGCCCAGGCGCTGCAGCAGCGCGTGGGCATGGGGCTTGTTGTTGGTGCACCAGGCTTGACCAAGGGCGACGACCTCTGGCGCGAACTGCTGCAGCCACAGCCAGCCCGGCTGCAGGTTGTCGACCTTGCTGACGTTGTCCGGGTTGGTGCAGAGCGTGCCATCCACGCGCAGCGCGAAGTGTCGGGTGCCGAAAGGAGTGCTGCGGTCGCTCACGTCGGTCAGCGTGTGGGCCAAGCGACTCAGATCGGTGCTCGACAGCCCGCCCATGCCGTGCAGGTGGGCGTAGTAGGCGAACTCGACGTCGATGCTGCCATGGCCTTGGTCCTCGGCCTTGACGTTGCCTCCGCCGTACGCCTCCGAGTAGCTGGGCCAGTAGGGCCACTGGTAGTGACCGGAGACGTGGACCAGGTCGTGTCGGAGCCCAGCCGCGAGCAGGTCGACCTTGGTCAGGTGCGGCGCTCCGCCGGTCAGCGTATGGAGCAATACCAGCGCGGTCCCCATGGCCAGGGATTGGTTATGCGGGCCGACCCGCCAGTCGGCAGCCTCGCTGCAGGACGCCGCGGGAAAGCGGAAGTAGCCCACTGTGGTGCCGCCCGCGGTGGTCGTCTGGAACAGGTCGTCGCACGAGGCCGCGACCTGCTCGGCCAGAGCCACGTATTCGTCGGCAGTCGATTGGTATGCCGCGAGCGCCACCGGGTTCTCGGCCACGATGCGCGCGAATTCCAGAAACGCCGTCAAGATGCGGCCCTGGTGGACCGGGTAGTAGGTATCGTAGGCGGTGTCCAACCAGCCAGTGCGCTCCACCCCATGGCAGCTGTGCTCGGCGCAGCGCGACATGACGTCGTCCAGCCACATGGCCATGCGATCCAACCATTGGGTGTCCCCGGTGGCGCGGTAGATCTCGCCATAGCTCCGGATGTGCGGCGACTGGGTCCACGCCAGATTGCGACCGCTGTCGGTGGTGGGACCCTCGTAGCCCGCCTCCCATTCGCTCCAGATTTGGAACATCCCGCTGCTGCGGTAGTGCTGAGGGTCTGGCTCGGGACTGCCTCCATCCGTCGGAGGCTCTCCGCCGTCGGGGAGGCTGCCGCCATCGACGGGCGCTCCGGCATGGCCGCCCGACCCATCGGGCGGAGGCTGCGCGGCGTCCCGAGCGCCTGCATCCGCCGCCGATCCCACGACCTCGGCGCATCCCAGGTGCAGCAGCACCGCCGTCAGGGGAGCCAACGCGAAGCGGGGACGCGTCGACCATGGGAACATCAGGATGAGTATCTCAAGGCGCGACAAAGGGCGTCAAGCAAGGCTTGGCGAGCGACGCACCGCGGCGCGAGCTCAGCCGCCGCCGAACAGCTTCTGCATCTGGCGAAAGACGGGCGTGACGTTCGAGTCGCCGCCGTTGGCCACCAGGGTGTGGCCGTTGACCGCCGCGGCCCAGGGGCTCGCCATGGCCAGAAACAGCCACGCCACCTCGCGCGGGTGCAGCAAGCGCTGGAGGTTGGCGGCCTCGATGCCCATCTGGCGTACCCGCTGGGCCTCGGGGTAGCGCCGCAGCCCGGGCGTGTCGGTGGCGCCTGGGGCGATGACGCAGCAGGTGACGCCCAACGGAGCCCACTCCACCGACAGGGCGCGGTGCAGCGAGCTCAGGCCGTTGCGCGCCGCCCCCATGGCAGGCATGCCCGGATAGCCTTGGTCGGCATCGGCGGTCACCGTCAGAATGCGCCCACCGCGCGCGCGCATGGACTGCTCGAACACCTCGTGGATGACGTTCCAGGTGCCGATCAGGATGCGGTCGACCGTCTTGCGGAACACCTCGGAGGACAGCGCGGCCGCGGGCACGGGCTCTTGGCCGCCCGCGATATTGACGAGCACGTCCACCCGGCCGAGCTGCTCGACCGCGCCGCTGACCATCTCGGCGACCGAGCGTGCGCCCGCCTTGTTGGTCTGCGCCTCGGCGGGCGTGCGGTTGCGCACGTCGACCGAGCCGATCAGCGACACGCGGCCGCCGAGATCCAGCGCGGCATCCTGCTGCTCGGCGGCCATCGCGCCCAAGGCCGCGCGGATGGCGTCCTCGTCCAAGCGATCGGTCATCACCACGCGAGCGCCCACCTCGAGCAGCAGCCGGGCCGTCCACACCGAGATGAGGCTCGAGGCGCCCGTGATGAGCACCCCCTTGCCCTTCAAGCCAAACAGATCGCTGGTGTCGCTCGCTTCAGGTGGTGTGCTGAACACGGTGCTCTCCTTGTGCTGCTACGCCCAGCGTGCGTCGGCTGGCAGGGCGGGTCAAACGCGAAGGCGCGGCCAGGCCGAGGCGGTGCGAAGCACAGATGCGACTCTGGCAGCTCGCTCGGGCGCGGGTGCTCAGCGGGCAGGGCGCGTCGACACGATCTCGGCGATGGGGGTACGAGGCGGCTGCCGCGCGGCTCGGTTCAGCGCGGGAGCACTCGGGTGGCCACC
>CAYTYV010000022.1:13784-27638 GCA_964441055.1 uncultured Polyangiaceae bacterium
GGGGCTGGGCGCGTCGACACGATCTTGGCGTTGGGGGGTACGTGGTGGCTGCCGCACGGCTCGGCTCTGCGGGGGAGCACTCGGGGGGCCACCTGATCGCTCGCGTCGGTCCGATCGGGCGGATCGGGAAGCGAGCACGCCTCAGCCACCGTTGCCGCGACCCACTGCGGGCAGGGCACGGCTTGCGCGTCCTCGATCTGGGTCAGCGCGGCGGCCATCTCGGCGGCCGACCGGTAGCGTTCGTCGGGCTCGCGGGCGAGCCCCCGAGCGAGCAAGCGGTCCCAGCGAACGCTCAGCTCGCGGCGGATCTGGCTGGGCGCAGGGATCGGAGCGCGGATGACCGCCAGCAGGGTGGGCCCGTCCGCACCGCGCTCGAACAGCGAGCGCCCGCAGAGCATCTCCCAGAGCATGACGGCGACCGCGAACAGGTCGCAGCGCTCGTCGATGGGATCGGCTCGCGCTTGCTCGGGCGAGACATAGCCAGCGTGGCCGACCAGCGTCTTGGTCTCGGAGCGGTCTGCTCGGCGCAGGGCCTTGGCGACCCCGAAATCCGAGATCTTCGCCTCGCCGTTGCGCGTGAGCAGCACGTTCGCCGGGCAGACATCGCGATGGATGACTCGCAGCAGGGTTCCGTCGAGGGCGCGGGCACCGCGGTGCGAGTAGGCCAGGCCCGCCAGTACCTCGCGGCCGATGTGCGCCACGACAGACGGTGCGAGCGCCAGGCCCGCCGCCTGCACGCGGCGCATCAGCGCCGCGAGCGTGATGCCGTCGACGTACTCCATCGCCAAGAAATAGGAGCCGCCGATGCGACCGAAGTCGAGCACCTGAACGATGTTGGGGTGGACGAGCCGAACGGACAGCTCGGCCTCGGAGCGGAACGCGCGGACGAACCGCGGCTGGGCCGCCAGGTGCGGGTGGATGCGCTTTATCGCGACGGGCCGCTCGAAGCCGCCTTCGGGGCAGTACAGCGCCTTGAAGACCACGCCCATGCCTCCGGAAGCGATGGGCCCGAGGATGCGGTACTTGCCGAAGAGCTCGCGCTGTCGCGCCACCCGGTCCGCTTTGCCGATGGCGCGGCGCAGCTCGCGCGAGACCAACATGGCGATCGCGCCGCCGAGCACGAGCGAGACCCCGCGGGTGAGCTGCATCGCGGGTTGGTACAAAGGCTGGTCGTATAGCTCCGCAGGCAGTTGCTCGCGCAGCACGGCGAAGTACAGAAGGGGGAAAGCCACGCCGCCGCTCAGCCCCAGGGCCAGGGGCACGGAGGGCTGCAGGCGCGCGGTCGAGACCACGATGAGCGCGGCGAACAGTAGCGGCGGGACCCACGAGCCCAGCGCATAGGCCGGTCCCTGCACCAGCGCGATGACGAGCAGGAACACCCACGGCATCGACCCTTCGGCGATGGTGCCCGCGGTGGCCAGGGCCTTGCCGCCGCGGCGGCGCCTCAATGCCAGCCCCTGCGCGCTGAAGAAGGTGAAAAAGCCGAGGGCGGCCAGAGCGCACCACTGGCCGAGCGGTCGTGACACCGTGACCGCCGTCACCGCGGCGACGAACAGGCCCAACAGGGTCACCCCTTGCCAGCATCGAATGGTCACCAGCTGAAGGCGGTCGACTTGCTCTTCGAGGGCAACGCCGAGCGGCTCGCGTAGGGTGCCAGATTCGCGGGGGCCGCTCATGGCGGCATTGTAGGGGATAGCGGCGGGAGAGGCAGCAGTGCCCGCACTACGGCCGACAAAGATCTCGGCGGCAGTGCTAGGCTCGCGCTGGCGCGGGACGGTTGAGCCAAGCTGCGGATGCGACGAGTGAGCCCGCCCACTGCAGTGCCCATGGGCGGTGAGGAAACACGCACGGACTTCGGCTCCGACCTTCGCCACGAGCTCGGCGGCGACGGCTGGGTGCTGAGCGTGGCCTTGCACCCCGACGCTGGCTGCATCGGGCGCCGTCTCGCGCTCGGCGACGACGACGAGGTGGTGGTGGGTCGACGCGGCGCGCGTTGGCCGGAGGGCACCTTCGACGATTCGCTGGTCTCGCGGCGCCATTTGGTGGTTCGCTGCCAAGCCGGTCGGCTCACGGTCGAGGACTTGGGCAGCCGCAACGGCACCTACAAAAACGGCGAGCGCATCACGCAGGCCTCGCTCGCCGAAGGGGACGTCATCACCGTCGGTCGCCTTTTGCTGCTGGCCCATCTCGGCCCTCGGCTGCACCGTCAGCTGCGCGACCCGACCTTGGTTGGCGTGAGCGCGGCGATGTCGCGGGTGGTGCACCGCGTGGCGATCGCCGCCCCTCAGCAGATCACCGTGCTGGTTCGCGGCGAGACGGGCGTGGGAAAGGAGCTCGTCTCTCGCGCCCTTCACGAGCAGAGCGGCCGGTCGGGCCGTTTCATGGCGTTGAACTGCTCTGCCGTGGCCGACGGCGTGTTGCACTCCGAGCTGTTCGGTCACCTGAAGGGATCCTACTCGGGCGCCTGCGATGATCGCGAGGGGCTGGTGGCCGCGGCCCGGGGCGGCACGCTGCTGCTCGACGAGATCGGCGACGCATCACCCCTGCTCCAAGCCAGCCTGTTGCGGCTGCTCGAGCAGCGCGAGTACCGCGCGGTGGGCTCGGAGCAGGCGCTGCACACCGATGCGCGCTTCGTGGCCGCCACCCATACGGCCTTGGAGGAGGCGGTCGAAGCCGGACGATTCCGCGCGGACTTGTACGGCCGTCTCAACCGCTGGTGCATCGACGTGCCGCCGCTGCGAGACCGCCGCGAGGACATCATCCCGCTGGCCATCCACTTCGCTCAGCAGCTCACCGCTCGGCCCGAGGCCACGATCGCCCGATCGCTGGCCCACGCCCTTTTGCGCTACCACTGGCCTGCCAACGTGCGCGAGCTGCGCAGCGTGATCGAGCAAGCGGCGCTCGAATCGTCCGGCTCGGAGCTTCTGACGATGAGCGAAGGCATCGAGCAGCGCCTCGCCCTAGCTCCGGCCTCGGCGCCGAAGCCCGCCGCTCGGCCCGCGGGCAAGCGACAGAGACGCGGGGTGCGGCGCAAGCGCCCCGAAGCCACGAGCTTGAGGGAGATGTTCGCCGCCGCAGGGGGAAACGCGCGGGCGCTCGCCGCCGAGCTCGGGGTGGGCCCCACCACGCTGTACCGCTGGTTTCGCGAGGCCGGAATCGACGTGCGGCAGCTGCGCGACGAGCGGTAGCGTCGTACGCGGGTCGACCCTTGCGCCCATCGCCTGGCCCGGACGGGGGTGAGGGCCAGGCGATGGGCGCAAGGGTCGACCTCTGTCCGTCGCCTGGATCGTTCAACGATGGGGGCTCCGGTCGTCGCTGCGCTCCTCCCTCTGCCCCCAAACCCCCGCGTAGGAAGCCGCGGGGTGGCGGTTGTGCCGCGTTTGAGGGCGGGTACGCGTGGCACGGTTGGAACGGTTGGCATATGGGCCACTGGGCCGCCGATGAGCCCGGGTTCGCTCTAAGTCCGCAAAATAACGTCTGGCACAAGATCTGCTGAGAAGGCTGGTGACGGGCTCAGCGGGCGACTCCGCGCTCGACGCCAAGGAGGTCTCATGGGTCTTCGACGTGGACGAAATGGGTTGTGCATCGCGCTTGCGCTGCTGGTCGTGCCCGGCTGTATGGGCGTCGGCTCGGTAGGTGGGACCGAGGGCGAGGATGCGCTGGGCTCGGGCGGGCCCTCCGCCAACCCGAACGGAGAATCCGAGCCCGAGGGCACCTCGCTGGACGCGGTCTTCGGGGCGGCGGCCGAAGAGTTCGACGTTCCCGCGCCCTTGCTCAAGGCGATCGCTTGGGCGGAGACCGAATGGCAGATGGTGGTCGGCGAGAGCGAGTTCGAGGGGCAGGAGGCGGCCTACGGGATCATGGCCCTGCGCGGCGCCGAGCTCGAGGAAGGCGCGCTGCGCGCCGGGGTGTCGGTCGAGCAAGCTCGCTTCGATCGCGAGGCCAACGTGCGGGCGGCCGCGGCGCTATTGTCCACCCTGGCCGACGAGATCGGGATCGAGCGCGCCGACCTCGGCGACTGGGCGCGGGTCGCGGCCGAGTACAGCGGCATTGGCCAGACCATGGGCCAGGCCTACTACGTGCACAACGAGGTGTACCGAGCCCTTCGCGAGGGCATCAGCTCCGAGCTTGCGACGATGGAGCCCACCGAGGTGCTGCCCAAGTTCGTGGCCTTCGACGGCTCGGGCTCGCCTGGGCCGGACTACTCGCCCGCGATATGGCGTCCCTCGCCCAACCACAGCAGCCGTCCGAGCGGCAGCGCGGGCCAGCGCCAGATGGTGATCATCCACACCTGCGAGGGCTCGTACTCGGGGTGCTGGAGCTGGCTCACGAACAGCGGCTCGGGGGTGAGCGCGCACTACGTCGTCAACTCCACGGGCAGCGAGGTCTCCCAGCTCGTACGCGAGTACCGCAAGGGCTGGCACTGCTCGGCGCAGTACAAGTGCTCGCGCAACAGCGGCGTCAAGTGCAACCTCAATGGCACCAGCTGCAACAGCTTCACCATCGGCGTCGAGCACGCGGGCTACGCGAGCCAGAGCTCGTGGTCGTCGGGCCTGCTCAACGCCTCGGCCAAGCTGGTGTGCGACATCACCGAGGACAACGGCATCGCGCGCGACCAGTTCCACATCGTCGCGCACGGGCAGGTGCAGCCCTACAACCGCGTCGATCCCGGGCCCAACTGGCCGTGGTCCAGCTATCTAGGGCTGGTCAACAGCTACTGCGGCTCCACCCCGCCGCCCGAGGACCCGCCCGATCCGCCCGAGGATCCGCCCGAGGATCCGCCGCCGGGTGGCCTGAGCATCGTCGTTGACAGCAACAACGGTCTGAACGGCTCTAGCGCGCGTTGCCAGGTCTCGGGAGCCTGGACGGCGAGCAAGAACGTCCCCGGCTACTACAACACGGGCTACTGGTGGCGCTCGACCGGAGCCTCGTCCGACGTCGCCAGGTTCGAAGCCTACCTGCCCTCGGCCAAGACCATGATCGTCGAGGCCTGGTGGCCGGCCGCATCGGACCGCTCGCCCAATGCGCCGTTCATCATCTACGACGCCAACGGTGACCATCTGGACACCGTGTATGTCAACCAGCGCACCAACGGCGGAACGTGGGTCGAGCTCGGCAGGTACGACTTTACTGCGGGCTGGATCGCCGCCGGGCTTTCGCGCTGGACGGGCGCGGGGTACGTCGTGGTTGCCGATGCCGTGCGCTTCCGCGAGGTGCCGTAGCTCTTGGTCTGGTCTCGGCAGGCTCTTGTTGGGGCTTGCCGGGTTGCTGGCGCTCGGCGGCTGTCGTTCGAGCGGCTCGAGCGGCGCTCCTTCCGAGCAGAGCGCCGAAGCGGGGGCGCCGTCGGCCCCGGTCGCCGCCTCGGCTCGTGCCGCAGAGCGCTGCGCGCTTCGAGCTGCCGACCTGCCTGGGCGCATCTACTTCGTCTCGGAGCGCGATGGCAACCTGGAGGTGTACGCCATCGATCCGGACGGCGGCGGGCCCGTGCGGCTCACCCGAAACGACCACGCCGACTACCTGGCCGCGCCCCCTGCCGACCGCGCGACCCTGTTGCTCGTTCGCACCGTCGACCGCCCTGGGGGATCTCACGTCGAGCAGCTCTTCTTGCTTCGGCCAAGCGGGGTTGCTCCTGCTCGCGCCATCGGCCCCGCCAGCTTCCGCGTGCGCAACCCGAGCTGGCTGCCGGATGGCCGCTCCGTGGTGTTCGAAGCGGACTTGCACGGCTTCCGCGACCTGTATCGACTCGAGCTCGGCACCGAGCAGCTCGAGCGGCTGACCAAGACCGAACGCGGCAGCTTCGAGCCGGACGTGGATCCGCGCGGCCGCCTCGTCGCTTTCGCGTCCAGCCGAGACGGCCACGCCCAGATCTACACAATGGATCTGCAGAGCCGACGCGAGCAGCGCCTGACCTGGTCGCCCGAGGACGATGCGAGTCCGCGCTGGTCGCCGGATGGCTCGCAGATCGCGTTCTTGCGCTCGCGCCGCGGCATCACCCAGACCTACCTCATGGGAGCCGACGGCTCCCGGCCGCGGCCACTGCGAACGGCGGCTGCGGAGCGGGGCGGGCGCAGCGAGCGGGACATCGCGTGGTCGCCGGATGGAGGGCACGTGGCGCTGGTCGAGCAGCAGCCGGGGCGCGCCAACGTGGTCATCGTGCGCATCCGGGATGGATCGGAGACCGCTCGCACCGAGGGCGCCTGGGTCGACGAGCAGCCAGCCTGGTCGCCTGATGGGCGCTACCTGGCCTTCGTCTCGAACCGCGAGGGCAACGCCGAGCTCTACGCCATGCGCCGCGACGGAGGGTGCACAAGCCGTCTGACGAGCTCCGAGCAAGCCGACTGGCTTCCGAGGTGGACAGCGCGTTGAGAGGCGGCTGAGCCGCACTGCCGCGTCCCCGGGGCGCCTTGCCGAGGCCGCCCGTCGTTGCGCGCCAGCGTGCCGTTGAGCATACACGTCGTATACTTCCCCGGGGCCGAGCCGCACACGGTGGGACCGTCCGGCGCATGCGATTGGACAGCGAGTCGGTCCTTGGGATATCTCACGCACAGAGCTCCCCGCGCCACAGCCCGAGAAC
Organism: uncultured Polyangiaceae bacterium; assembly: GCA_964441055.1. Classification (GTDB taxonomy): domain Bacteria; phylum Myxococcota_A; class Polyangia; order Polyangiales; family Polyangiaceae; genus JACQWT01. The sequence goes on from CAYTYV010000022.1 coordinate 20,359, forward strand.
GCCACCAGACCCGGGAGCTCGACCGGTCTGTTCGCGATGAAGCAAGCCAGCTCCGAGACTTCGCCGGTAGGTGACGAGCTGCGGAAGGCCGAGCTGGCGTCCTCGCGAGCCGCGCTGCTGGTGGCCGCCGCGATCTCGGCGGGCATGACCCTGATGCTGGCGCTTTCCGGCTTGGGCTCGGCGCTGCGCTGGGTGGCGCTGAGCTCGCACGCCGCGGCTGCCCTCGTCTGCGCCGTGGTCGTGCTCATGTCGCGAGCCCCGCATGAGCTCGACCCACGCCTGCGCGCAGTGGCCGTGGGCGCCATCGTGGCCGCGGCTCTCGCCGGTCTCGCCGAGCTCGGGGTTACGAGCGTGGCCTCGGCGCTGTGCTGCGTGGTCGTGTATGCCTGGGGCCTCGGTCGCTCGTCCAAGGTCGTCTACGGGGTGTTGGCGGGGGGCTATCTAGTCATCGCCGCGCTCTCGCGCGCGGGGCTGCCCCTGCTGGATGGCTCGTGGCTCGAGCGGGCGGATACGGCGGCGTTCGTGGCAGCCACGCTCGGCTACGAAGGCGCTCTCGCCCTGGCGCTGTGGTTGGCGCGACGGCAGGCGGCGGCGCGCCAGCTCGCCGCGGCTGGGATCGAGCAGGCGCTCGGGCAAGCGCAGACCGGGCCCGTGTCCGAGCCTTCCGATTCGGATTCCGCGGTCTCGGAGCGCGACATCGAGATGCGTTCAGGCCAGATCGTAGGTGGGTTTGAGCTCGGCCCGCTGGTGGGTCGCGGGGGCATGGGCGAAGTGTACCGCGCCGAGCACGTGCTCGACGGGGTCGCGGTTGCGGTCAAGCTGCTGCGGCGCCCGCTGGTCGAGCAGGCCAGCAGCGTGCGGCGCTTTTTTCGCGAGATCCAGGTGCTGCGCGAGCTCGACTCCCCCCACGTGGTCAAGGTGCTCGACTCGGGCTGGAGCAACGATGGTTGCCCCTTTCTCGTCATGGAGCTGCTCTACGGCGTCGACCTGGCGAGGCTACTACGCCACTGCGGCTCGCTCGACCTCGAAGAGAGCTGCTGGATGGTGGACGAGGTCGCCGATGCGCTCGATGCCGCCCACCAAGCGGGTATCATCCACCGCGATCTCAAGCCGCAGAACATCTTTCTGGCCGAGGAAGGGGCGACGCGGCGCTGGAAGGTGCTCGACTTCGGCGTGTCCAAGATCCAGAACGCCGAGACCGTTCTGACGATGAGGGCCACGATTGGAACGCCGGGCTACATGTCGCCCGAGCAGGCCCTGGGCGAGCCTATCGATCGCCGTTCCGACGTCTTTGCCCTCGCCTCGGTTGCCTACCGCGCCCTGACCGGCAGGCCGGCCTTCTCGGCTCCCGATGCGACCGATGTGCTGGCCAAGATCACCGGGTGGCAGCCACCAAACCCCAGCGACTATGCGCACATTCCTCGGGACGTGGCGCACGTGCTGGCGATCGGGCTGGCCAAGAACGTCGCCCGCCGCTTCGCCTCTGCGGGCGAGCTGGCCCGTGCGCTGCGAGCGGCAGCCGACGGCGAGCTCGGCGCGCCGATGCGTCGCACCGCCGTGCAGATCCTGTCCGAGTGGCCGTGGCGGGCGCGGGAGAGCATCAATCCCGCTACGCCTAGCTCGGCCGCGTCAGCCTACCGGGGGCTGAGCGGACTCACGTCGGAAACGCCCACCGCAGCAGACCCATCGGTCATTCGTCCAGCCGAGGCGAGCTCGGCGCGCGTGCCTGTTCAGCGCCTGGATGCGGGGCCCGTGGCAGCGACGGGTGGTCCGCGGAGCTCGGCCAAGGCGCGTCGGTCGCCTTCGGCGCTCGCATCGGCTCGCAAGGTGCGGGGAAAAGCCAAGTAGACCGCGGCCCCGTGGCGGTAGACGTGACTCGCGTCGATGCATCCGTGGGCGCCAGCCGCGGCGTGCAATCGGTCGAGGGCGGCGACGAGCAGCTCGTGCTCTGGCTCGGTCAGGGGACCGGGAGCCTGTTGCAGGGATGCGCCAGGCGGCGGCGCTAGCCAGATCTGCTGGCGGCCTCGGTCGGCGCGCAGCACGGTGGGCAGAGCCGGATGCCCCGCTCGGGCCACGGCGGAGGCGAGCTCGAGGTGCGCGGCGTTGCAGGGCAGGATGATGACGTCTCGCCCGAGCCAGCCGTCGTGGCGACGGACTCCGGTCTCGTGCGGATGGGCGGGCCCGCGCGGCTCGGTCAGGCGTTCGGCCTCGGTCGGCGATGGCGCCTCGGCAGGCAGGGCATCGGTTTTTGCGGCGCGCTGGCCGCGCGTTTTGGCGGGCCAGCTGAGGCTGCCGAGGGCCCCGATGGCGGCTTGGGCGCTGTCGTAGCGCTCGGTGGGCTCCTCGCGCGTCAAGCGCGCCACCACGGCGTCGTGACGCTCGTCCAGCTCTGGATGGTGCCCGCTCGGCGTCAGGCCGCGGGCGGGCAGGCGGCCGGTCAACATCTCGAAGAGCAGCACGCCGACCGAGAACAGGTCGCTCTGCACGGTGGCCCGAAGGCCGCGCCTTTGCTCTGGCGACATGTAGGCGACCGTGCCGATTCGTCCGGCCGTGACCGTGGCCTCAGCTTCGCCTAGGTGGGCGGCGCCGAAGTCGCCGAGCCGAGCCGCGCCAGCGCCGTCGAATAGCACGTTGGACGGCTTGACGTCTCGATGCAGGATGCCCAGTCGGTGCGCTTGACCGAGGGCGCTCAGCACCGCTCGGGCGATCTCGACGGCCCGCGCGGGCGAGAGGGGCTCGCGGTCCAGCAGCTCTCGGAGCGAGCCACCCGCCGCCCAGTCCAGCACCATGGCCGGACCGGCCTTGAGCAGCTCGCGCAGCCCGACCACGTTGGGGTGGCGCAGCTCGGCGAGCGCCCGCGCCTCGCGCAAGAAGCGCTCCAAGGCGTCGCGGCCCGCTCCGCGCGCGCGGGAGGCGAAGACCTTGACGGCGACGCGATCGCCCGACAATGCATCCCGTGCCTCCAGCACGCGGGCGTGGGGGGTATGCGCTACCTCGCGCACGACGCGGTAGCGCCCGTAGAGCAGCGCCCCGCCCTCGGGGGATGGGCCAGCGGCCCGCTTGCGCGCCGCCTTGCTCGCATCGGCATCCGCCAGCACCTGCACGAGCTCTAGGCCCGCGCTCCGGAGCTCGGGCTCGAGCTTCCGCAGCGCGTGCGCCAGGCCGAGCTGGTCGAACGCCCGAGCCAGGGAGGGGAGGGCACTGCGCCGCCCGGGAGAGCCGGGCGCGAGCCGCTGCAGCACGCGCACGGCGGCCTGGTGGCGCTGGTGCCGCGCGTACAGCTCGCCCAGCGCCAGCCGTAGCTCGTCGGCGTGGCTGGGCGGCAGGACGGCCGTGGGCGCCGCTCGCAGGGCGCTTTCCAGGACGCGAGCGGCCTCTGCCGGGAGGCGGGCGAGCTCGTAGCAGTGCGCCGCCTCCAGCGCGCGCGCGGCTCGTTCGAAGGCCTCGGCGGCCTGGGCGTGGGCCTCGATGTCCTCGAGCAGCTCGGCGGCGTGGCCGTGGTGCCCGCGGCTGGCGAGCTCGGCAGCGATGCGCGTCGTTCGCTCGCGCGCACCGTCCGACCGCAGCCGCTGTCGAATAGCGGAAAACGCGGGCTCCGAGTCGGCCAGCGCTGCCAGCCGTGCCGCTCGGCCCAGCGCCCCAGCCGCCATGGCCTGCTCGGCCGCCGCGGCAAACTCGCAGGCTTGCTCGAGCAGCTCGGCGGCGGCGTCGAAGTCGCCGAGCTCGGCGCACAGTCGGCCAGCCTCCGCTAGCCGGCCTTGCTGCACCAGAGCCTGGACGCGGCCTCGCTCGGGATCGGAGCCGTCCGCTTGCTCGGCCATGGCGGTGGGCGCGAGTTGCTACGGCGCGTCGAGCAGCGCCACGGGCACGCTCACGGCAAAATCGAATTCCACCACCGCCTCGTCGATGGCCGACAGGCTGACGACGGTCTGCCTGAAGCGGTGGATGGCCACCTCGGCCACGGCACTTTGCCCCTCGAGGTACTCGGCCGGGATCTCGGCCGAGCCCGTGTCGGCCAGCGCACAGCGAAGCGGGCGCGTGGCCGAAGGCCCGAGCGGCGTGATGTCCACGTAGATGCGGTCCCCCGCGGCCCGATCCCCCGCCTGCCAGCCGAGCGCCAAGGGCTCGTCGGCAACGGCCTGCAGCTCGTCGTCCTCCAGGTCCTGCTCGGCGATGCGTACCTCCGCAGGAGCTTGCGGGGCCTCGACCTTGAGGCGGAACTCCTCGATCCGCGCCGAGCCCGTGGTCTCGATGAGGTAGCTCGCCCCTACTGGCAGGTCGGCGCTTCGCTCGCGGGAGGTGTAGACCACGCCAGAGACCATGTCGCCCACGTCGGGAAACGCGCGCGGAGCCAGCGGCAGCGTGCTCGGTCCTGCGCGGACCACGATGTCGCCCACGTCGAGCAGCTCGATGCTCCCTTGGCGGGCGCTCTCGGGCAGCAACCCCGTCGCCAGAGGCTCGTGCCAGCGACAGCTGCCCTCGGGGGGAAGCACCAGCGGCGAGCCCACCACCCGTTCGGCCAGCTCGGCGTCCAGCCCGCCGCCCAGGCGCATGAAACGCGCCGAGACGTGGGCACGGACTGACGGCGGCTCGTCGCCGCCCGTCCGCGCGACCGTGCGCTCTACCGTGACGCTGCCCTGGGCGCTCGTCTCGGCGGGCTCGGTCGGGTCGCCGTCATCGACCACAGTGGCCGAGCATCCGGTCGCCAGAGCCGACACGGCAGCAACGGTGACCAAGCCCTCGCAGCGCATGATGGCAGTGTAGGGCGAGCGCCTGGAGGCGGCAAGCCCGGGGGCTCGCGTAACAATGCGTTGTTCGTTCGCGAGCTCTGGGCGAGCTGGCGAAATGCGGATATGGTGCTGGCGCCATGGAAAGCAAACTCGGACGTGACGTGTTCTTGGCGCTGGCGGCGGTGGGCTGGGCCGACGGCAAGCTCGATCAGGACGAGGCCGACGCGATCGTGCGCACGGCGCTGGAAGAAGGCCTGGAGTTCAGCGACATCCTGGAGATCGAGCAAGCGACCCAGAAGCCACTCACCATCGGCCAGATCGATCTGAGCGGCATGTCCAAGGCCGATCGGCTTTTCGTCTACGCCGTGGCATCCTGGATGGCGCGGCTCGACGGCGAGCTCAACGCGCAAGAGATACGGGCGCTCGACCAGCTGGGCGAGGCTCTGAGGATCCCCGAGCGTCCGCGCGAGATTGCCGATGATATCGCCGTAGAGGTCGGCAAGCTCGGCGAAGGCGACCGCCCGCCCTTCTTCAACCTGCCCAAGCTGCGGCGAACCTTGAAAGTGCGTCTGACGATGGCCCAGCAGATGCGAGCCGCCCAAAAGGCAAAGGCGCGGAAGAGCTGAGAGGGCCGCTCGCGACGGCGGTGAGACGCCCTCTGAGAGGGGTCGCCCCGCGGATCGGACGGATCGACAGAGCCTGGTTGCCGTTGACAGCTTGCCGCGACGATGCATAATGCCGCCCCCTGGTGCCCACCGCCTCGTGTGGGTCCAAGGCAGCCGGCCGGGCTGCCAGTGCGCCTCGGCCCGCCGCGAGACGCCGAACCACAGCTTCTGGAGTAGGGCCATGGCCACTGCCAGCTCCCATGCCAACGTGATCAGCGAGATCGAGTCCACCCACTTGCGCCGTGACCTCCCCGCCTTTCGCTGCGGAGACACCGTGCGAGTTCACTACCGCGTGGTCGAGGGCGACAAGCAGCGCATCCAGGTCTTTCAGGGCATCGTCATCAAGCGGCACCGCTCGGGCGCCCGTTCTACCTTCACCGTGCGCAAGCTGAGCTTCGGCATGGGGGTCGAGCGCATCTTTCCCTTGCACAGCCCGCGCATCGACAAGATCGAGGTGGCTTCCCGCGGCGTGGTGCGACGCTCGCGCCTGTTCTATCTGAGGGGGCTGCGGGGCAAGGCCGCGCGCGTGCGAGACATCAAGGACCGCTGAGAGCGGTGGTGCACAGCCTGCGAGACGCCCCGCGTCATTGCTGCTAGAGTCCCCGTCGGGAGTCCCCCGAAGGTCTCGCTGAGCGAGAGGCGCCGCTTCGCGACGCCACGGCAGGCGATCGGTTCGTCTGCAGCTGTATTGTGGGGGATGCTCGAGCGGGAGCACCGCGCGCCCGAGGTGTACGTGGAGGAAGTACTATGAATTGCCCGCGATGTGGCGCCGCCAACCCCGATGGTGCCGTTGCCTGTGCGGCCTGCCAGGCTCCGCTGCAGCCCGTGCCCGCACCCGGCGTTCCCGATCCGGTGGCGCCAGGCTTCGCGCCGCCCCCGGGGTTCGACCAGCCCGGGGGTCCGCCACCGCCGGGCATGGTTCCTCCAGGCGGTCCGCCTCCGGCAGCGCCCTCTCCCCCAGCGGGGCCGCCACCCGGCATGGCGCCATCGCCGCCGCCCGGTCCCCCCCCGGGTTTTGGTCCCCCACCTCCTGGGGGATCTCCGCCGCCCGGTTTTGGCCCGCCTCCCCCTGTACCGGGAGCGGCGCCGTACCCGCCGTCGCCCGTGCCCCCTTCGCCGGGGGGCGCAGGGGGACCGTATCCCCCCCCGCCACAACCGGTCGGTGGCTATCCGCCACCCGCGCCCGCCCCGGGCGGCCCTGCAGCGCCCGGCTATCCCGCGCCCGGCTACCCCGCACCGCCCCCGCCTGTGGGGGGCGCCCCAGCGCCAGGCTATCCCGCTCCGGGCGGCCAAGCGCCTCCGGCCGCGCCCGCGCCCGGCTATCCCCAACCCGCGCCGCCCGCCGTCCCCGAGGACTATCCGGCAGCGCCGGGGCAACCGGGCGGCGGTCCGCCCCCACCCGCGCCTGCTCCCACGCCCGAGCAGCCGGCCGGGCCGGCGGACGCGGCGGATAGGCCCCTCCCAGTCGAGGAGGGAAGCCCTGCCGAAGCCCCCGTGCCGCCCGCGCCTGCTCCGGGCGCTCCCCCCGCACCCGAGCCCGTCTCCCCCGAGGCACCGGCCGAGGCGGTGGCAGCTGGTCCGGCGCCCGTAGGTCCCGCGCCCGAGCCCCCTCCGCCAATCCCGGGCGAACCGCCCGCTCCGGCGCCCGTAGGTCCCGCGCCCGAGCCTCCTCCGCCAATCCCGGGCGAACCGCCCGCCCCAGCGCCCGTCGGTCCTGCGCCCGAGCCGCCGCCGCCGATCGCGGGCGGACCGCCCGCCCCTCCGCCCGACGCAGCGGTTCCAGGCTCGCCCTATCCCTCACCGCCCGCGGCCCCCGAGCCGTACCAGCCCCCGCCCGCGGCCCCCGAGCCGTACCAGCCCCCGCCCGCGGCCCCCGAGCCGTACC
>CAYTYV010000023.1:0-27577 GCA_964441055.1 uncultured Polyangiaceae bacterium
GGGCTGCTCTCGCTAGGGCTGCTCTCGGCGCGGCTGGCGGCCAAGGCCCGACGGGGAGGCAAGAGCAGCCCTGGCGAGAGCAGCCCCGGCGAGAGCAGCCCTAGCGAGAGCAGCCCTAGCGAGAGCGGCCCTGGCAAGAGCAGCTCTGCTGAGGGCTAGCCCTCACCAAAGGCCGCTGAAGTAGGCCACGGCGGCCAGGCCTATCAGGATCAGTACCACCAGCACCCACTGGACGCCGCGGGCTTTGCGGGCCCGCTGTTCAGCCGGCTCGCTCGGGGTTGCGGATGCTCGCGACTCGAGCGGCAACGGCTCGGACGGCCGATCCTCGGCGGCATCGGGCAACCACGGGCTGGAGCTCGGCGGCGCAGGCGGCGCTGGGGAGGGCTCGGTCGCCGCCACCGCCGGGTCGGGCACCGAGTGAGGCCGCGACGAAGGCGGCAGCGAGCGCTCGGAGTCCCGGGGGGGCAAGCGCTCCTCGGGTCCCTCCAGGGCGGCCAGGTTCCCCTCCTCGAACACGCCGGAGGGAAGGGTCCTGCGCACCAGCAGCGTCGACGGCCGATCGGTCCCCTCCTCGGTCCACCCTCCGAATCCCTCCAGGTCACCCAGGCCGAACGGCGCAGGCGAGAGCCGCGGCAGGCTGGCGCTCTGTTCGTTCTCGGTCAGCGAGGTGAATTCGAACAGCGTCTCCTGGATGAGCTTGTCGATGATGGAGGTCGTCTCGGGGCGCTCGCTCTTGCGCACCAGCATGGCCCCGCGCACCAGCTCGGCGACGTCGAAGGCGCTCACGGGGCGCCCCATGCGGAACAGGCAGCGCGTGAGATCCTGAGCCAAGGCGCGCGCGGATTGGTATCGACGGTCGCGGTCGCGCGCGAGCGCCCGCGCCAGAATGCTCTCGAGCTCGGGCGTGGCCTCCTCGTTGAGCTGCGAGATGGGCGTGACCTCGGCCCGCTGGACGTTCTTGACGGTCTCGTAGTCGCTCTTTCCCTGGAATAGGCGGCGGCCGGCCAGCATCTCCCACAAGATGATGCCTCCGGCGAAGATGTCGGCGCGCTGATCCACCTCTTCGCCGTGCGCGGCCTCGGGCGAGAGGTAGTTGAACTTGCCCTTGATGATCCCGGCCTCGCTCTTGGTCAGCTGCGTGGAGGCCTTGGCCAAGCCGAAGTCGGCCAGCTTGACCTCGCCGTGCTTGGAGATGAGCACGTTGGGGGGCGAGACGTCGCGGTGAACGGTGTGGAGCGGTTTGCCGTCGGCGTCGGTGCGCTCGTGCGCGTAGGCCAGCCCCTCGCAGATCTGGATGCCGATGGCGATGGCCGTCTCCAGGGGGAAGGGGCGACTCGTGCTGCGCAGGTGCTCGGTGACGGCCTTGAGATCGGCGCCGTCGACGTACTCCATCACGATGAAGTAGGTATGGTCGCCGACCCCGATGTCGAAGACCTGCACGACGTTGGAATGCGAAAGCTGCGCCGAGAGCCGCGCCTCGTCGAGGAACATCGCCATGAAGCGCTTCTTCTCGCCGAGGTGCGGGAGCACGCGCTTGATGGCGACCTGCTTTTTGAACCCCTCGATCCCCGCGCTCTCGGCCAGGAAGACCTCGGCCATGCCGCCCGCGGCCAGCCGCTCGATGACGCGGTATCGCTGCTGCTGTTGGGCTTCGCTCACGTCGAAGGACCTAGCACGGCCGCCCGCGCGCCTTCAACCGAGCCGGGGCAGCCTGTGCACGGCTTCGATCGGCTCGGGCAGGCAACCGTGGGTACCGGCGATCTCGATGAGCTGGGCATTGTGCTGCAGGCCGAAGAGAAAGGTCCGCACGTAGTCCGTGCCCTCGAGACCCCGCACGCGGCGCAGCAGCGGTCCCATGGCGCAGTCGATGGCCTGGTGGGCTCCGGATAGGTCGCCTAGCTGCAGCCGAGCGTGGTGCAGCGCCAGGTAGATGATGGCCTCGTTGAGCAGGCTGGGGGCGCCAGCGCCGACCAGCTCGGCCGCTTCCTGAGCGATGCGCTCGGCCTGCTCGACGCGGCCGAGCCGCCTGAGCGCCTCCGCCCAGTAGCCCAAGGCCACAGGCAAGACGTCGCGGTTGCCCGTGCTGCGGTAGGCCTCGGCAGCGGTTTCGAGCAGCGCTTTGGCCCGTCGCAGGTGGGCCTGGTCGCCGTCGAGCAGCTCGCAGCCGCGGTAGAACAGCACGCCCAGGCTCACCCGGTCGCGCACCATCCAGGCTCCTCCGGCTGCCTCGTCGGCGCTCGAGCGCGCCTCGGTCAGCGCGGCCGACAGCGCGGCGTCGTCGCCGAAGTGCGCCACCCAGCCGAGCAGGATCATGCGTCCCAGCCGCACCGTGCCTCGGCTGCCGATCTCCTCGGCCATGCCGAGGCCAGCGTGGATCTCGCCGCGGGCCTCGTCGCGCGCGCCGATCGTGGTCAGGGCAAAGCCCACGTTGATGGTGAGCGTGGCCTCGCGCTGCTTGAGCCCGGCGGCGCGTGCCGCCTTGGCCGCGTTGCGCCGCGCCTCGAGCGCCGCGACCAGCTCGCCGCGACCCTGGTGCACCACGGCCAGGGTCTGCCAGGCATCCACGGCGGCGGCCTCCACGCCGCGCTCCTGAGCGAGCTCGAGCAGATGGGCTGCCTCGCTCTCGGCCTTGCCTAGCTCGCCAGCGAAGGCGTAGCGCGCCGCCAGCGTGGCCGAGCAGCGGGCCTCCTCGCCCAGCAGCCCGAGCTCGGCCGAGCGCCTGGCCGCCTCGAGCAGCCGCTGCTCGACCTCGGTGCCCGCCGAGCGAGCGTGGTCGTAGCGCGCCCGAGCCCCCAGGGTGCTGACCTCGCTGGGCTCATCGTAGGCGCTGTCCGCCATGGCCTCGATGGCCTCCGAGCGCTCGGCGGCGCGCTCGTCCAGGCGCGAGTAAACCTCGTCCAGCAGCGAGGCGCGGTGGAAGGCCTCGGGGCCCAGCTCGGCAAAGGTCAGCGCGCGGTCGGCCATCGTCACGGCATCGCGCAGCGCGTTGGCATGCAGCGCGCGCCGAGCCGCCAGCTCCCAGTGGCTGGCGGCCAAGGCGTGCTGCCCCCCCCGGTCGTAGTGCTCGGCGATGGTCGCCGCGTCCTCGCCCACCTCGGCCAGCCAGTCGGCGACCTTGCCGTGTAGCTCGACGCGCATCGCTTCGCTAACCGACGCGTAGGCCACGTCGCGGGCCAGGGCGTGCTTGAAGCGGAGCTCGCGCGCGCCCGGGAAGCGCGAGCCATCCTGCTCGACCAGGAAGTCGGCCTGCTCGAGCCGGACCAGCGCCTGCTCGGGCTCGCGCACCCCCACGGCGGGCAGGGCTGCGTCCCAGCAGGCCATGCCGAAGATGCTGGCTCGGATGAGCGCCTCGCGGGTCTCGGCGTCCAGCCCGTCCAAGCCGACCTGGATGGCCGCCTCGATGGTCGGCACCGAGGAAAGCGGCTTGCCCGCCGCCAGCACTCGCGCCAGCTCTTCGGCGAACAGCGGCGAGCCTGCGGCCTGCTGCGCCACCTCGTCGAGCGCGGGCGAGCCGGCCGCGCAACCGATGACGGCGCGCGCGATCTTGCGGGTAGCCTGCGCGGCGATGGGACGCAGCTCCAGACGCACGTGGTCGTGATCGGCAAAGCGTCCGGGGTCGTCTTGCCAGAAAGAGGGGCGCGCCAGCAGCAGCACGAACAGGGGTCGGCCAGCAGCGCGGCTGGCGGCGTGGTCGAACCAGGCGATCGACTCGGGGTCGGCCCATTGGGCGTCCTCCAGAACGAAGGCGCAGGGCCCGCGCGCCGAGACCTCCATGACCAGCTCGGTCATGGCCAGGTACAGGATGTCGCGGGCGCGCAAGGGGCCGACCTCGGTTCCGAAGGGCTGGCCGGCCAGCATGCTGGCGAGCAGCCCCTCTTCGTCGTGGACCAGACCGAAGGGGCCCAGGCTGCGCGTGACGTCCTGCCGCGTGGCGCCCTTGGGGATGCTCAGCAGATGGCACAGCGCGTCGGCGGCCAGACCCAAGGCGCGCGCGCGGGCGTAGGCCTCCGAGCGAACCTGCACCACGCGTGGCGCGGCCTCGCTTCGCGTAGCAGCCTGCGTGGCCTGCGGCGGCTGCTCCTCGGCGAGCTCGTCCGCGTCAGCGGTGGCAAGCCCTTGCTCGCGGAGCTCGTCGGCAGGCGCCGCATCCATCAGGGCGGCATTCGCGTCCGTGCGCAGCATCTTGAGGAACTCCCGGGCGAGCCGGCTCTTGCCGATGCCCGGCGGCCCCGAGACGGTGACCACAACGGGGGTGCGAGCTTTGAGGCAGCGCCAGAAGGCCATGCGGAGGCTGCGAAGCTCCGAGCTGCGTCCCACGAAGGGGCCGAGCTCGCCCGGGATCGGCCGGCTCGAAGGCAAGGCCGGTCCCACCCGCGAGGAGCCATGCGGCCCAGGGGAAAAGGCGAAGTGGCGGCGCGCGAGATCCGCCGAGCTCGCATCGGCGAGCAGCTCCCCCCGCCCCGCATCGCGGGCGAGCCCCGAGGCCCGCTCGACCACCTCGCCCACGGGTCGGTCCAGCTCGACGAGCGCCCTTCCGGTAGCCACGCCCACCCTCGCCCCGGCCACGGCGAGCTCGCGGCCGAGCTCCAGCGCGCGAGCGGCCTCCCGGCCATGGGCACGCCGCGCGCCCAAAAAGGCCACCACCGAGTGCCGCCCGAGTGGCACCGCCTCTGCCCCGCCGTCCACCAGCCGCTCGACGACCTCGTCTCGTGCGGCGGCACTGCCCAGCTCGAGCGCCACCAGTGTCGTCACCAGCCGGCTGCCGCTCGAAAGCACCGACTCGAGCTGCCGGTCGATGGCGCCCGTCGCTCGCGGCAGCTCGGGATCGGCGCACATCGCCTGCAGGCGCTCGGCGACCTCTGCCGCGATGGGGCGCTCGCGGGGCTCGAGCCGCAGCATGTCGGCGAGCAGGTCGTCCAGCGCCGCGGGCACGCCCACGACGACCTCCGACAGGCGCGGCGCGGGCGTGGTGGCGAGCTTGGCCAGCATCGAGACGGCGCTCTGCCCGGTGTGCGGCGGACGACCGGCTACCAGCTCGTAGAGCGTGGCGCCCAGCGAGTAGATGTCGCAGCGGTGGTCGACGTCGACGCCCCCGCGGGCCTGCTCGGGGGCCATATAGGCGGGGGTGCCCACGATGGCGCCGAGCTCGCTGCCGTCCTTGTGGCCGGCCGCGGCCACGCCGAAGTCGGTCAGCTTGAAGCGCAAGCTGCCGCCGTCGGAGCCGTTGAGGACGAACACGTTCGACGGCTTGATGTCGCGGTGGGCAATGCCAGCTCGGTGGATGGCGCCCAGGGCTCCGGCCATCTGGCAGCCGAAGTCGAGCGCGTGCGCTAGCGTCAGGGGCTGCTCGGCATGGCGGCGCTGCAGATCGATGCCGTTGAGCCACTCCAGCACGATAAAGGGAGTGTCCTCGGCAAACGGACGGCCCTCGATGCGCACGGGCTCCGGTCCGGTCGTGCCGTAGCCCAGCACCCGCACGATCGCCGGATGGTTGAGCTTGGACAGCAGCGGTCCCTCCTCCAGGAGCAGCTCCCGCTCCCGGGCCGCCGCCTCGGGCAGGTCGATCACCTTGAGTGCCACGGGCTCGCCCGTATGCCGATCGGTGGCGCGGTAGACAACGCCCGCGGCACCACGGCCTACCTCGCGCTCGACCGCGTAGCGCGCGAGCGGCCCTTCGGCGGCAATGGAGTCGTGCGTTGCGCCCATGACTGACGGCCGATTCTACCAGCCGGGTGCGCGCTTTGCCCAGGCGCCAGGTCCGCAGTGAGCATTACGGGCCAGGCGCGGGCAAGACGGCGCGGGCGGTGGCGTCGAGCGCGGGGCTGACGCGCCCATGGGCCACGGCGCCATACCACGCGGATTGCGGCGGCCTTCACCTCGCACTAGCACTGCTGGAGGAAACTTCGTTTCCGCGCTTCGCATCCGCCGCTTTGCGGCGGGCAGTAGTGCTAGATTCGTCTTGCCGCGCGCCGTTCGGGTGCCGGACGAGCCCCCTGATGCTCGAGCGCATCGCCATGCACCAGACCCGGCTGCGAACGCCGGGCATCAGTCTGGACGCCAAGGGCATCGCCGTCGGCGCCAAAGGCCTGGTCCTGTTGCCGTCGCTGGACAGGCTGGTGGGTTTTTTGGCGCTGTACACCCGTCGGAGCTCGCTGGGCGACCTCGTCCGCTCGCTGCGCATCGAGGTGGTTCGCTCCGAGCTCGGCGGGCGCGAGGTGGTCATGAGCTTCGACGCCGAGGGCAGCGAGGCCATGGACCGCGTCGCCGAGATCGCCCGACTCGCGGGGGGCCATGCGTTCACGGGTACCAAACGGCACTTCGTGCAGTACCGCGACGCTGCCGCTCCCTTCGGCTACGATCTGGCCGAGATCTCGCCCACCGATGCGCCGCTGTCGCTCAGCCACCGCAGCTTCACCCAGGACTACCAGCCCGAGCGCACCATCGATCTGGCCGCGCTGCTGTTGCGGCTCGAGCCGCGTCTCGCCCCTGCCGCTGGCAGCCAGCCCGGCCCGCGCTGGATCTGCACCGAGGCCGGGCTGGGGCCCGCGCTCATCCACTACTTCGTTCGCTCCGAGGTGGCGGCCGAGGTAGGCGTGGCCGAGTGGCCGCCCGCCTCGGACTTCGAGGACAGCCCCCGTCGGCGCTATCTGTTCCGGCTCGAGGCGGTGCCTGCGCGCATGCATCGGCTGCTCGAGCGGACGCCGGGCATGGCGGCCTTCGTACCCACAGGTGCGGGCGCCGCCGTCGAGGTCGGCTACGAGCATCCGGTCGACCTGCGCGGCTGCCCGGTGTTTCCCCAGCAGGGCCTGGTGCTGTTCCGAGGCGGCGGCCCAGAGCCCCTCGTGCTCGAGCGGCTGCCCGCGCTGGGTCCCGTGAGCGCCTTTGCGCGGGTGGAGCTTCGTGGCGAAGGCAAGCCTCAGGCTAGCCGGGCTGCGGGCGCGGTCGAGGCGCTTTCCGTGCCGCTGCGCCTTGCCCCCGAGGCGCGGCCGTGGCGCGAGGTCACGGCCACGCTGGTCGGCCGCGAAGCGCTGGGGCTGCTGCGCAGGCTCGCCTACCGGCTGGGGCGCAAGGCCCTGGAGGAGACCCGCATCGCCTTTGCGGCTCCGGGAGCCTTCCTGCTGCGGCCGCGCGGCATCGAGGCCATCCCGCTCGGGGATTTCTTCTGCCAGCTCCACGAGCGGATCTTCGTGAGCGCGGGCTACGCGCCGCTTCCCGCGGTGAGCGCCGAGGTGCTCTACCGCGCGCTTGGCTCGCCTGCGGGCGAGCGGGTCTTCCTCCATCGCGACGGGACGCGGCTCGGCATCGCGGACCGGTTCTTCGTCCCGCTAGAGCAGGCGCTGCTGGATGCGCAGTCGTGGTCGGCGCTTGGCGCCGAGCAGGTGGGCGCCGCGCTGACAGCGCCGCTTCCCACCGTGGAGCTCGGTCCCGTGGGCCTTCGCCCCATGCGCGATGTTGCCGCCCCCGAGCCCGGCCTGGGGCCGAAGGGAAGGCCCGGCCGATGAGGGCGAGGCCGAGCCTGGCCGCGACCGCCTCGAGGAGGCCCCGGTGTCGGAGGAGCTGATCGCGCGCGCCCTCGAGCTCGCCCAAAAGGTCATCGGCCCGCTGGTCCTGGGTGGACCCATGCGTCCTGTGCGGCCGCTGGGGCCGCGGCTCGCCTTGGAGATCGGCCTGGTCGAGCGCATCGCCGACGACGAGCTCCAGAGCCAGGTGGAGCAGGCCCGACTGCGCCGGGCGCGCGCCATCGTGGCGGTCGACGCGCTGCCGGATCTCGGCCTGACCCAATGGGCCATGGCCGCCGCCCTCAACGACCTGTTGCAGGTCACCAACGACCAGCTCGGAGGCCTGGGTCGCCGCGGCCGCCACCGCCGCTTGCTCAAGGCCACCACGGGCTTGTGCGCCGCCATCCCGCCGCCTGCCCACCTCGGCGACGCGGTGGCGCGCCACGCGACCTTCGCGCGCCTGCTCGAGGCGACGCGAACCGATCGGCACGTCTCGTGGTGGACCGAATCGAGGACCTTTCGCGGTCGTCCGGCTCCGAGCCGGCTGCTGGTCTGGCCGCGGCTGCGACGCGTGCGCGTCGAGGAAAAGACGGTCGAGCTCGTCCGCATGGCCGACGATGTGCCCGTGGAGGCGGAGGACTTCGCGAAAGCGGTGGCCGCCTTGCTCGCCTGCTCGCCGCTGACCGACCTGGGCTCGATCGACCGAGCTCACCCGCCCTTTGCCTGGAGCCGGGCCACGCTCGCGGTGGCGGCCACCGTGGCCGGAAGCGACCTCGCCCTCAGAGCCTTTGCGCGGCAGCAGCCCTCGACCGCACAGTGGCTGCGTCGCTGTCAAGGCCGCGGGCAGGCAGCCCTGCATGCGCTTCAGCGATCCATGGGCGCACTTGCACGCGGCTCGAGCGCCCACCACGTTGCCGCGCGTTTTGCCAGGCGCCTGTACGAGGCGCTGCAACTCTGGAGCGAGCGCACCCAGCAGTAGAGCCCGTCTCATGAGCCGTCCCGTGGGCCCGCGGGCATGGCGCACGCGTCTACTGCGTTGCGGCTCCTCGGAATAGTCTTACTATTGCCGACTGAAGGCTGCATGGGGGGCAAGTGGAGGACCATGAGAGCCGTTTGGATCACACGCCCCGGTGGCTATGAGGTTTTGGAGGTACGCGAGAGCCCGGACCCGGAGCTGGGCCCGGGGCAGGTGCGCATTCGGGTGCGCGCCTGCGGGCTGAACTTCGCCGAGCTGAGCGCACGGCAAGGCATCTACCAGGATGCGCCCAAGCCGCCCTGCGTGGTGGGCTACGAGGTGGCGGGCGACGTCGAGGCGGTGGGCGAGGGCGTGACCGAGCCCGCGGTGGGCACGCGCGTGATGGCGCTCACTCGCTTTGGCGGGCACGCCGACGTGGTGTGCGTGCCCGCGGTGCAGGCCGCGGCCCTGCCCGAGTCGATGAGCTACGAGCAGGGAGCCGCCTTGCCTGTCAACTACATCACGGCCTACCACATGCTTTTTCGGGTGGCGCAGCTTAGGCCGGGCCATCGCGTGCTCGTCCACATGGCCGCGGGCGGGGTGGGCATCGCGGCCATCCAGCTATGCCGCACGGTAGAGCGGGTCGAGATCTTCGGCACCGCGTCCGGCTCCAAGCACGAGCGGCTGCGCGAGCAGGGCTGCGACCACCCCATCGACTATCGCCAGGACGACTACGCCGAGGAGGTGCGGCGGCTCACCGACGGCCAAGGGGTGGACATCGTGCTCGATCCCCTGGGCGGCAAAGACTGGAAAAAGGGCTACGGGCTACTCCGCCCCGTGGGCCACTTGATCGCCTTCGGCTTTGCCAACATGCACGCGGGCGCGCGGCGCAGGTTGGTGCACATGGCTCGTCAGGCCGCGCAGATCCCGCTGTTTACCCCGCTCGGCTTGATGAACGAAAACCGCAGCGTCTCCGGGGTCAACATCGGGCACCTGTGGAAGCAAAAGGAGCTGTTGCGCGAGGAGCTGGACGCACTGGTTGCGCTGTTCGGCGAGGGCAGAATCCAGCCGCAGATCGACAGCAGCTTCCCCTTCGAGCAGGCGGCCGACGCGCACCGCCGCATGGAGTCGCGGCAAAACGTGGGCAAGGTGCTGCTGGTGCCGTAGGGCTTCGCCGTCAGCAGCCCGGCTCGCCCGTGCACTCGCCCGTTCGGGGCGTGGAGCTGCCCATGCCGACGGCGCACCACTCGGGCATCGTGGCCGGGATGCCGCCCGTGTACGGCGAGAGGCCCGCGGGCAGCCAGTAGGGATGGTCGAAGGTGAACTCCCACAGGGGGGCGAAGGTCGTGGGGGCGCCCGGGATCTCGAAGGGCGGGGCAGCGTGGCCGCAGTTGTGGATGCACTCGAGCACGACGTGGCCGTCTTCGGTGAGCTCCGCGCCCAGGGTCTGGGAGGTCTGGTGGAAGTTCATCAGGCCGAAGCAGTTGTCGGTGGGGCCGCCCCAGAGCACCATGGCGGGCATCTTCTTGGGGCTGCCCTGCCAATCCTTGATGACGCCGCCGCTGCCGCCCGAAAGCGAGAGGAAGGAAGCCAGGTAGGCCCCGCGCCCGCCCGCCAAGACCTGCGTCCACAGCGCACCCGCGCTCACCCCCACGCTCGAGACGCAGCCGCGGTGGACGGCGAAGGCCTGGTCGACGCAGGCGAGCATCTCGTCGAAAAAGGCGATCTCCTCGTCGATGCGCGCTTGCGGGCGGATGAGCTCGTAGGGCCATTGAAAGGGCAAATCGCCCTTGGGCTCGGGGATGACGGCGATGAAGCGGTAGTGATCCACCGCCGTCTGCACGTCGCCCTGCTCGTAGAAGTCCATGGCGTCCCCGGCCAGCCAAGCCCACAAAAAGATGACGGGCGTCACCTCGTCTTCATCGAGCGCTTCGGGCAGGGCGAGGATGAACTCGCGGCCGTTGTCCAGCGTGTTCATCCCCGCGACGAGCTCGCTAGGGCACAGCGAGGGCGTGATCGGAGCAGGCGGCTCGGGGGCCCCTGGCGTCGGCTCGTCGAAGCAGGTGCCGACGTCCACAACGCCCCCTCCTGCCGCGCCACCAGAGCCCGTGCTCGTGCCTGTTGGCGTGCCCGATGGGGTAGCGGCGCCGCTGCCCGCGCTGCCCGCGTCGCCGCCTGCTTCGCCGCCCGCGTCGGCGGTCGAGTCGGAGGTGGAGATCTGTCCGCACGCTGCCAGCGCCGACAGCGAAAGGCCGACGATTCCATTCCGAATGCGTGCTCCGCGGTCCTTTGTGCTTCCACGCCGTGCCATCGGTGATGCCCCTGTCGCGAAGAATGTGGGAGGATCGCGCAGCTCGCCAACGGAGCCTCGTCTCCCCAGTGTCGCCCCAGTATAACACCACCTCGCGGCGCGCTGGCAGCGCTCGGACGGGCGCTTGGCTCACTTGCGCGGCGGGCGCTCGTCAAAGGTATCGATCTCGCCCACGGGCACGTACCAAGGCGAGCGGCTAGCCCAGTAGATGTTGTGGCTAGGCTTGGCCCCGGGATCGTCGTCCAGGGTTCCCGCCCCCACGACGAAAGCCTTGCCGGTCCGGGTGGGCCAGGGAAGCGAGGAGCCGCACTGGTCGCAGAAGCCGTGGCACCAGTACTTGGCTTCGGGAAGCTCGTAGCACCGCACGTGGTCCTCGCCCTTTTCCCAGCGAAACCGCTCGCGGGCCACGATGAGGTTGGCCGCGTGAGCCGAGCCCGTGGCTTTGCGACAGCGGCTGCAATGGCAGTACTGGAACGCGAGGAAGGGCGGCTCGATGGCGTACCGAACTGCGCCGCATACGCAGGATCCGCGGATGGCTGAGTCGGTCATGGGCTCCTCCTTGGCTCGGGCGGCGAGGCTTTGGCGCCTATCGTTACCCGAAGTCCGAGGGCGGGGCCAGCAGGGCTGCCAGTCGCTTGCGACCGAGGGCGGGCCGCTCGAGCTCGCGGAATCCCGCGCGCGTACAGCACACGAGCTCGGCGGCGAACTGCGCGGGCTCGACGTGGCCGCGAGGCTCCACCACCAGCATTCGCCCGGTCGGCTTGAGCAGCGCGGCCACTTGAGCCAGAAAGCCCGGCAGGTCCTCGAGTTCGTGCAGGGTGTGGATCACGGTCACCCGATCCACCTTGCCCTGAAAGGCGCCGAGACCCAGATCGCGGGGCTGGCACACACGGGCGTCGATGCGCTCGGCAAGGCCGGCCTTGCGGGCGCGGCGCTGCAAGCGAGCGATGGCTCGAGGCTCGATGTCTACGCTGATGACCCGTCCCGCAGGGCCCACCATGCGCGCCAGCGGCAGGCTGAGGTAGCCAAAGCCACAGCCGACGTCCAACACCGTCATGCCGGGCTGGACGGTTTTCCCGACGAGCTTTCGCGGGGGCTCTGCCAGCCGTCGGAGCGGGCTCACCAGCAGATACTGGACCCACCACGGGCAGCGGTGCGGCTTGGGCAGCTCTGGTACGGCTGCAGCGTCGGTCTCCGCCGTGCATTGGCTTGCGTTCAGGGTCGCCTCTTCTCTCATCGTCGCCTCCTGCTCGTCCGGCCGGGGCCGGTTGACAAGGCGAGCAATTGCTCGCATCATCTAGAATGCGAGCGATTGCTCGCCTTGTCTACTCGCGCGGAGAAACGGCCCTTGCGACGCTCCAGTACGACGAAAAAAACCAGCAATGTCGCGGCGAAAAGCGCCCGAGCTGGCACGGCTCATCGCAGGTCGTCTACTCGCACAGCTCGCGTTCGCCGCCCTAGGGAAGGCGAAAACGGCGCGCCGAACAGCGCCCATCAGGCCCGCAAGCAGCCCCGTCAAGAACGCTCCAAGCAGATGGTGAAAGCCATCTTGCAGGCGGCCGCCGAGATCTTCGCCCAGCTCGGCTATGCCCGCGCCACGACCAACAAGATCGCCGAGCGCGCTGGCGTGTCGGTCGGCTCGCTTTATCAGTACTTCCCCAACAAGGACAGTTTGCTCGCGGCCCTGCTCGAGCAGCACCACGCCGAGGTACATAAGGTGGTCGACGCGGCCCTCGCGCGCCTTGCCAAGCCCACGACGCCGCTCGCCAACGGCTTGCGTCAGCTGCTCGTCGAGCTGCTGACGCTACACCGGGCCAACCCGGCTCTCACCAAGGCGCTCTCGGCAGCGGTGTTGCGCGAGTCCCGGGTTGGCGACGAGCCTCACAAGAACGACGGCGAGCGCGCTCAAGCCCTCGAGGTGAGCGCCTTATTGGCAAGCCGGTCCGACGTGCGCGCAGGCGATCACCTTGCCATGGCTGCCGTGCTGGGTCAGACCACGGCCCAGCTCACCCGCTGGCTGGTCCACGATGCTCCGGCCGGTCTGGACCAGGCGGTGCTCCTCGAGGAGGTGGTTCAGCTCTTGGCGCGCTATCTGGAAAAAGGAGCAGGACGGCAAAGCGGGTAGGGGCCGCCGCGGTCAGCCGGGGGTGGGCGGGCGGTTTGGACGTCAACCCGGCTCGGCTCGGGCTCGGGCCAGCTCGACGAGCCGCTCGAGGACGGCCTTCCAGTGCGCGCGCATCCGCTCTCGCTCGGCTCCGCTTCGGAGCTTTTCGTGGTGAAAGCGCAGGGTCGTCCTCGCCCGGGTGTTACGCGGGCAGCTCAAGGAGAGCTGCAGGGTGGTGGCGGCCTTGCGACGGCGAGGCCGCCAGCTGAGGCGCACGCGCTCTGTGGGTTTGACCGTGCGGATCTGTCCGCAAAGCTGGTCGTGCGTTTCGAAGCGCTCGCCGGGTTGGAAGCGCAAGCCGCGCACCGAGCCGAGCCAGACGCGCAAGCCAGCCTCAGAGGTGAGCAGATCCCACAGCGCGCGGCGGGCCAATGGAACCGCCCGCTGCACGCCGACCTGGAAGCCCGCCCCGGCCGTTTGTCCTGTCCGACGCTTGCCCTTTTTGTGCTCGTAGCCCACCGCGACCGTCTGCTGCCACCAGCCGCTCTGGACGGCGCCCGGGCCCGCGAGCAATGCCACGATGGCCCGGTGATCCATGCTCGCGCCCCCGCGGCGATCGATGAACCGGATCCACCCGTCCCAGTCGCGACCGGTCGCCTTTTTCACCGCACCGCTCGATATGTTGTTGATCTTGTCTGTCACCGCGCTTCTCCTAAGTCGCCAACGCCTCGCAGGGCCGCGCCACCGCTCACTCGCCCCGGGCGGTACCGTCCGGCAGCATGGCCTGTATGCCGTAGGGCGGCGAGCCATTGGTCACGGCGCCGCCTACGCAGGTCAGGGTCAGCGGCGCGAACTCCAGCCCCTGCTTGTGGGCGGTCCAGACATAGGTGCCGGGCTCGACGCCCGCGACGATCACGCCGCCATCGGTAGTGGTCTCGCTCAGGCTGCGGTCGGGAATGACCCAGGTGTTGAAGTAGACCGGCCCGCGCTCGGGGGCCACGGCAGGCTCGACGGTTACCACCACGCCCGGCTCTCCGGGCGCGTAGACCGAGTTTTGGTTTTCGCCTATGGCTGTCACCGTGGCGACCATGGTGCACTGATCTGGATCGTAGGGGTCCGCGCCCATCAGCTGGCCCAAGAACCCAGCGATGGGCCAGGTCACGGCCTGGAAGGTGACTCCTGCGATGTCCGTTGTCTCGATGCTCAGCGTGGCGGTCAGCGCGGGGTAGAAGTCGGCGTGCGAAAGGCCCACCGTGACCTGGCTATGGTCGGGTAGGTTCTCGAAGCGGAACAGGCCGTCGGGGCCGATCGCCATGCGCTCGGTGGGGTATTCCAATAGGTAGAGCTCAGCGCCCGTCACGTCCTCGACCTCGTGGATCTCGCCCACGCCCGTGGCGTCGAAGAAGTACGCCTTGCCGCTCACGCTGCGGTCGCCGCTTGGGGGGCTCGCGTCGGGCCCAGGATCGCCCTCGTCCGACCCGCTCGAGCAAGCCGATAGCAGCCCGAGCGACAGCCCGAGCGCGGTTGTGGCGGAGATCGTCGTTCTCATCTCGCAGGAGCGTAGCGCTGCCGTCTGCCGCGGAGCAATGCGCTCGAGCGCACTATCGATTCTCGCCAAGCCGGAGGGGTGGTAGGTCGAACAAGTGCGCTTGGAGGGGCAGGTGCGTCGCGCACCGTGCAGGAGGCGTCATGGCGAAGGGGCTAGCGTGGCTATGGGTGGCGGCGGTGGGGGGGCTCGTCCTCACGGGCTGTGTTGGCGGTTGGGACGAGGGCGAGGAGCGGGGCGGCGGGGAGGCGCCCTCGGCCGGGGCGCAGGGCGCCAAGGGGGGAGGCAAGTCCAAGGCCTACGGACCGAGCGGCATCAGCAAGCCCAGGCCCGAGCCGGTCATCCGGCGGCTGGGACCAGGCGATGTGTGCGTGGGCGTGTTCGGGCTGTGCGATCCGGGGCTGAGCTGCGTGGACGGCATCTGTTGCACGTCGAAGTGCGGTGGCAGCTGCGAGCGCTGCGACCAGGAGCTTCGGCCCTCCGAGGTCGGCGAAGAGCCCCGCTTCAGCGGCAACTGCACGCCCATCGAGGACTGCAGCGAGTGCATCCGCCACGTCAACGGCAAGGTCCCCTCCTCGGGCAACGGCGAGAGCTGGGACGAGGCCTTCCAGACGGTGCAGGAGGGCATCGACGCGGCCTACGCGGCGGTACAGGCCGACCCAGGGCTGGACAGCTGCGAGGTGTGGGTGGCCCGGGGCACGTATTACATCTACGTCAGCGACCCGCTGAACACCGTACAGCTCGAGCCGGGCGCCCATGTCTACGGCGGGTTCGTCGGAACGGAGACGGAGCGCGAGCAGCGCGACTGGGGGAGCAACGCGACGGTGCTGAGCGGCTACGACCAGCCTGGCGGCCAGAGCCGCGTCTACCACGTGGTCACGGGCAGCGACGATGCCGTGCTGGACGGGCTCACGGTGACCGGGGGGCAGGCCAACGGGAGCTGGCCCCATACCTACGGCGGCGGGATGTACAACGACGCTGCCTCACCGACGGTGAGGAACTGCACCTTCAGCGGCAATTTCGGGCATTACGGCGGCGGGATGTACAACTACCACACCAGCTTTCCGACGGTGACGAGCTGCACGTTCAGCGGCAATTACGCGGACCTCGCTGGCGGCGGGATGTGCAACGGTGCGAGCTATGCGACGGTGACGAGCTGCACGTTCAGCGGCAATTCCTCGTACAGAGGCGGCGGGATCTACAACAGTGCCAGCTCGCCGCCCGTGGCGAGCTGCACGTTCAGCGGCAATACCGCGAGCTACCGCGGCGGCGGAATGGACAACGTCTACTCCAGCTCGCCGACGGTCACGAACTGCGTCCTGTGGGGCGACACGGCCCCGGATGGGCCCGAAATCTACAACGACGGCTCGTCCACCTCCGTCGTCACCTACAGCAACGTCCAGGGCGGCTATGCGGGCGACGGCAACATCAACGCCGACCCGCTGTTCGCAGCGGCGCCCAATGATCTGCACATCGGCGCGGGCTCGCCTTGTATCGACGCGGCCAACGGCGACGTGGCGCCCGAGCACGACAAGGACGGCAACCCTCGGGTTGACGACCCGGGCACGGAGCCCAACACGGGCACGGGGGACCCGGACTACGTCGACATGGGGGCGTACGAGTACCAGCCGTCCTGGTGACGGGCGGGCGGCCGGGCGCGGGCGGAGCGGGGACGGGCCCGCCTCACTTCAGGGCTGTTCGGCCTCGGCGCTCACAGTTGCTCGGCATAAAGATAGAGCTGCTCTTCGATAGCGAGTATCCGTGCGGGAGCGCTATCGTCGTCGCCATTGGCCAGCACGATGACGCCGACGTCGTCATCGGTGCGATAGAACATCTCGGTCAGCGCGCCCAGGTCGCCGCCGCTGTGCCCGAAAAGCTCCCAGCCCGCCAGCTGCTCGTAGTACCAGATGATGCCCTGAGCCGGATCGAGAGCGGGGACGTGCACCTCGCGCATGAGCTGAACCGTGGCCGGTTGGAGGATGGTCGCCTGCTCGTAGCTGCCATCTTGGATGAACGCCGCCAGAAACCTCGCCAGATCGCTCACGCTGCTGCGCAGCCCGCCGTCGGGATAGTCCGGGTAGCCATAGTGACCGTGGGGCGTGTAGCCGCTGCCGCTCCAGCTATACGGCATGGCGAGCTCGTCTAGATCCAAGCCCGACAGCCGCCAGGAGGTGCTGGACATGCCGAGCGGAGCGAAGATGCTCTCTTCGCAGTACTGGTCGAAGCTCGTTTGCGCGACGGCCTCGACCAGATAGCCCGACAGGGCCACGGCTACGTTGCAGTAGTCCCACGCGCTGCCTGGCGGCCCATCGTCGAAGTTATCGTTGGCGCTGTAGTACGCCCCGCTCGGCGTCAGGTAGTCCTCCAGGAAATCGCCGAGCGCGATGGGAGAGTCGCCCGAGCTATAGAGCGGCTCGAGCACGTCCCAGTTGTCGCGAATGGAGGATGTGTGGGTGAGTAGCATCCGAATCGTGATGGGCTCGCTCGGCGCGTTCGGGTTTTCCACCGAAAAGGGAAGGTGCTCGTCGACGTCGTCGTCGAGCTCGAGCTGTCCGTCTTCGACGAGCTGCATGACCGCCACGGCGGTCACGGTCTTGGACACCGAAGCGAGCATGAACGAGGTCTGGGGCGTTGCCTCCCAGCCCTGCTCGACGTTGGCCCAGCCGTAGCCCTTGGCCCAGCCGAGCTGCCCGTTTTTGACGATTGCCGCGGCCAGCCCGGGCAGGTGTGCCTGCGCCATCTGGTCCTCGATGAACGAGTCGAGCTCGGTCGGCTCGGCGCCAGCCGTGCCCGCGCCGCCAGCGCCGCCCGCGCCGCCAGCGCCGCCCGCGCCGCCGACGAGCTGACCGCCCGCGCCAGCTAGACCGGCATCGTCAGCGCTCGAGCACGCAACGGACAGACAGGTGAGCAGGCCGAGTAGCAGACGGAAGCGCATGAGGCAGCATATCACTACGGCGAAGCTTCGACGACGGTCCGCAGACGCGCGACGGAGCAGCTCGAACTCTGGGGCCCACTCAGGCATCGTCCGGTAGTATCATCGCGGCGGGAGGCATGCGGATGAACGACCTGCCCAGCGAAGACGAAGGGCTGCTAGCCGGGCGGTTCGCGGTCGTGCGCGAGCTAGGACGGGGAGCGACCGGTCGCGTCGTCCTGGCTCGCGGTGCCGGCGGGGGGCGTCCGGTGACGCGGGAGCTGGCCCCGGGTGACGCGAGAAGCTCCGCGCGCCTCAGGGCAGAGAAGGACGTCCTGGCGGCGCTGCCAGAAGGTGTGGCGCCCGTGCTGATCGACGCGGGCACGCTCGACGATGGTCGCGGCTATGTCGCGACCGAGTACGTGGCAGGGGAGACCCTCGAGGCGCGGATGCGGAGCGGTCCGCTCGACGTTGCCGAGGCCCTCGACGTTGCCACGGGTATTGCGCGGGCCCTCGCCATCGCTCACGAGGCCAACGTCATCCATCGCGATCTGAAGCCCGCCAACGTCCTCATCCCCACCGTGGAAGGTGGTCCTGATTTCGCTAGTCCCAAGCTCTTGGACTTCGGCATCGCGGGCGGCGTGGATCGATCGTCGCGCCTGACCGACGCAGGACAGGTTTTTGGCACGCCGCTCTACATGGCGCCCGAGCAGCTCTCTGGAAGGTCGCAGTCGCCAGCGACCGACGTCTATGGCTTGGGCGCGCTGCTCTACGAGATGCTCTATCGTCGGCCCCCTTACAAGGCCGACAACATCGGCGCGCTGCTGGTCGAGATCTTGAACGAGCCCCTTCGCTTCCCCGAGCGCCCCGACATCCCCGAAGCCCTCGCAGAGCTCGTCGCGAGCTGCCTCGCCAAGAACATGGAGCGGCGTCCGGCTGACGGCTCGGCTGCCCTCGCCGCGCTCGTCCCATTGCAGCGTGGCATCACGCGCACTGGCCCCGCTCCGCGCCGGACCGGTGCCCCCGGCTCCCCTCCGACGGCCGAGGCCCGCCTGCCCCGCCGTTTCCGGGGGGCGCCCCCTGGCTCCAACCTTGCCTCCTCTCCGACGGTTGAGGGCCGCGTACCCGCAGACGAGGATCTGCCGCCCGCGTCCGGCCGTCCTACCGAGATGACCGGTCTGGGCGCGGCCTCGAGCGCCCCGAGCGAGCCTCGTGAGCTACTGCCGCTGACCGCTCCCGAGTCCCTGGCCATGGAGAGCACGGGGGCGGGCGTTGGCGAGGGGGCTTGCCACGAAGGAGCTCCGCCGTCGGCCGCCGATGCCCCGGTTGGCGCGCCAGAGCCAAGCAAAGCGCGCTCGGCCGGGCGGATCGCGCTGTGGATTGGCGGCATCCTCGCGCTCGTCGCCGCCGGGG
Source organism: uncultured Polyangiaceae bacterium (assembly GCA_964441055.1). Lineage (GTDB taxonomy): Bacteria > Myxococcota_A > Polyangia > Polyangiales > Polyangiaceae > JACQWT01. The sequence continues at coordinate 18,740 of CAYTYV010000023.1, forward strand.
TTGTCTCGGTTCAGCTACTCGCAGCCGTTTCCTGGGCCCGATGGGTTGCCGTCGGCATCGCCACGATCCTGCTCGGCGTGGCGCTCACCATTTTTCTGCGCCGCTGGCTGAAGCGTCGGCAGAGCCAGATCGCCCAGAAGGCGACCAATCTGCTGTTCGACGCCCGCGCGCGAGATTCGCTATCGGAAACCCTCGCCTTGGAGGTCAACCGCTTGCTCGAAAAGTGCGAGGAGGACGACGAGCGGATCCTGTGGCACACGATCGCGCTCATGATCGGCGAGTACGAAAAGGCCAAAGCCTCCGACGACCGACAAAAGGCCCTGATGAACCTCGTCGAGCTGGTCGACAAGCTGCAAAAGCGGCTTTCCCCGTGGTACGTGCGCTATGAAAAGCTCGTCGCCTTTGGCGTGGGCGCGGTGACCATCATCTCGGGGATCAGCACGACGATCATCGGGATCCTCAAGCTGATGCACTGACCCGGCCGCCTTAATGCCCGCGCGGACGCGGCCTTGCCCGCGCGCTACGCGCGCTACTGGAGCAATGGCTCCACCCTCAGCGGCAGTCGGGGTCCACGCTGGCGGGGCACCAAGTGTCGCAGCGGCCGTCCTGGTTGCAGGCCGTCGAGTGCTCGCCCTGGTAGCAGTCGACGTCGCATTCACAAGTGAGCACCGTGCCCTTGAGCGCGGCCTCGCACACGTTGTCATTGTAATCACAGGCGCAGTCGACGTTGCGCTCGGTCTCGCTCCAGCGCTGGGCATCCACCTCCTCGGCCAGACCGGCTATCAATTCCGCGGCCTCGGCCGGAGGGCTCTCGTCGTAACCGTGCACCACCACGTTGGTGCCGCGGCGAAGCCAGCCGCTGCCGATGAGATAGTCCAAGACGGGCGGCGCCACGTGGATGCAGCCGTGCGAGTCGGCCAAGCGGCATTGCCCCGACATGGTGGAGCAGGCATCGGTGGGCTGGCCATCGCTCTCGTGGTACATCGGCGAGGTGGGGTGCAGATAGACGCCATTGCGACCGAGGTACGCCGACATGTGACCGAAGTCGTTGGTGTAGATAGGCGTGCCACTACGCACCTGGGAGGCGAAGTGCATGTTGCCCACGGTGCGCTCGTCATCCTCGATGGTGCCGCTCTGGTCGGTGTCGTGGAAGACCAGGCCCATATTCCTGCTGAAGTCGCGGGTGTTGACGTAGCCGAGCTTCCAGTTGTCGATCTGGCGCTCGGCGGTCTGCCCGGCCATGTTGGTGTAGCGCTCGTAGACGGCGGTCACCCGACCTTGCTCGTTCTCGTCCACTGCAAGCACCGAGCCCCACTGGACCAAGGACATCGGCCAGCGGTTGCTACCCTGCTTGGGGCCCACCTGGGAGATCGCGTACGAGCCCTTGGGCGTGGCGCCAGCCGTGCCGTGGCGCACCTCGGGACCTCCGCGGGCGGGCACGGCAAAGATGTACTCGCCGTTTTTGGCAAGCAGCATCACGCCGGTTCGCTCGCTGCGTCCGTCCCAAGACTGCAGCCCAGGGAAGAAGTGCATCACGTAGCGCGACGTCACGGAGTCGGCCTTGCCCTCGGGGGCGCCCTTGTCCAGGTAGACGACCTCGCCGTTCGGGGCGCCGTCGTCGGTGGTGTCGACGACGCAGCCAGCCACCAGGGTCAGACCGAGGGACAGGAACAACGAGCGATGCAGGGGCTTCATGGTGGACCTCTTGAAAACGGAAGCTGTGGTCTCTTGTAGGTGTTTCAGCGACTCAGCCGCCCCCTACAGCACAATGTGTGCCAAGGGATGTTGCGCTCGATCGTCTTGATAACCTACTGAATTAATTAACTTCCTGCGGTTCGCCGCCACGAGCTGAGTGGCGCAATAGGCGGATCAGGAGTTGTCCATGTGGATCAGCTTTTTGGTCGAGCGCCCCCCTTTTGCCCTGGCGTCGGGCCCGCGCTCATCACCGCAGCGTCGCGCAGCCCTGACTGCGCTATACTCGAGCGATGCCCGCGCTCCTCTGCAGCAATCGACTCGGTCTGCCAGCTCTACTAATCGCCGCGCTCGCTGCGGCCGCTGCCTGCTCGGATGGATCGGGCGGAGGGCTACCTGGCTCGCCTGCGGGCCAGTCGGACGGGGGTGGCGGTGCGGGCGGCACACCGAGCGGGGCTGACGGGGGCTCTGGCGGGGGCGCGGGCGGCGCCATGCCCGAGCCGCAGCAGCTCGCCCCTTGCGAGGCGGGCAGCTGCTGGGAGGCTCCAGAGATCGCGGTCCTATGCGGCCTCGCAGCCTTTGACGAGGATTTCTCGACCGGGCTGTACAACGTCCACGAGTATCCGCTGGTCGCGCCTCAGGACGTCGCACTGGAGCTCAGCCTCGAGAGGACGGCAGGGGACTGGAGCCCTGCCTTGCTCGTCGCCGACCACGACGGCGTCGTCTACCACGATGGCGAGATCTCCGGGTCCGACGGGTCGCTGGAGGTGGAGCTGGTGTCCACGGGACGCGAGTCTGACGTGGCCGCCGCGCAGGTGATGGCCCGCCAGCAGGATCGGTCGCTCTACGTGTACGCCACCGCATGGGGCGTGGTCGACAGCGGCTTCGTGGACTTTTTGCCGACCGATGCCACCTACGAGCTGGGCCTTTTCGCGGACTGCGAGGTGCCCTCGCCAGGGGAGCTTCTCAGCCCGCCCAACTTCGACCCCGACGACGTCGAGGATGGCTACTACCTCTTGCCGTACTCACAGCCGCCCGGGCTGTACACGCGCAAGCCGGATGACTGCTCGCGCGGCACCCAGCTGTTGATCGACGTGCTGTACACCGTGGCCTGGCACTGGCACCAGCGCGATCCCTCGCGTCCGCCCATCGCGATTCTGGACTTGAACGAAGGCGAGTGCAGCGGCGTCGATCACGAGACGCACGACGACGGCACCCACGCCGATCTGGTGGCCGGCTGCGCCACGGACGTCTACTGCGCGGACAAGGATCCGGTCGTCGAGCTGGCCAAGCTGGTCGTCGACACGGGGCAGGCCTGCGGCATCATCAACGACAACGACGCCGACGTTCGAGCCGAGGTCAACGAGTACTTCGAGTCCCAGTTCTCCTACCAGCCCTGGCACGGGACCTTCATGCGGTCCATCGGCGGTCACACCGGGCACTTCCATATCCGTGTAAAGAAGCCCGACGGAACGTGTAACTGAGCCAGCGGGCGCGAGCCCAAGACCATGACAACGCTGTCGCACCCCACGCTTGCGCAGCGCCGCCGAACGTGAGGATTTTGACGCTCGACGAGTCTCCGTTGCCGTAGGGAGGGGTACGACCTTGGCCTACATCGGAGCGAGAGCGCAGATCCCCTAGTGTAAGTGTGCGAAATCAAAGAACTGCGTTCTCGGGAACCGGGGCCTAGCCTGAACGTCCCTCCAGACCTGGGAAACTGCGCTTCCAGGCACAATCGTTGCAACAACAATACCGGATCGTGCATTCCGCTTCTCAGGTGGTACATTCGAGTACCCCTTTGGAGATACCCCATGTCCTCGCGGCGGAATCAAGCCAGCGTTAGCTCCCACGATGTTCCCCCCTTAGATGCTGCGGGCCGGGGCTCGACAGCACCTGCGTCCGAGTACGCGCCTGGCGGCGCCTTTGCGGCCGTTGACGACCTGGTCGCCACTCCGGGGCGATCGGGCTTTGTGGTCGTCACCGGACCGAATGCCGATCTGGGCGCCCTGGCTGCGCACCTCGAGCGACGGGCCAGGGCTGTCGGGCGAGACGCGTTGCGGGTGGGCGGGCCAGCTTGCGACGATGCCTGGCACGAGCTCGCCAGCCACTTGGATGTCGAGCCCAACGCCGCCCCGGAAACGGTGGCCACTCGCATCGGGCAGGCCTTGGAAGAGATGGTGGTGGTGGTCCACCAGTGCCGTCCGACCCGTTGGGGCTCGGCCGTGGCCGACGAGCTTGCCCGGCAGAGCGAGCGCGGCCAGGGGCCTGGCATGCCAGCGCTGCTGGTGGTGCTGGCCTCGAGGTGGTCCTGCGCGAGTCCCTGCCCGCTGCTGCTCTGCGTCGACGAGCCGATCGGGGCCGAGGACCTCGGTCGCTGGTGGTCGGCCGTGGCCGCAGAGAGCGGCGACAAGGGGACCCGGCTGTCCGATCTGGAGGCGCTGCGGTCCTGGTGGTTGGCAGGCGGAGCCCCGCCAGGGGCCGAGTCCGGACGAGCGCTTCGGACCCTGAGAGACGAGGCTGCCGAGCTGTTCGGGGCCGTCGTTCTTTGTCGGCGAAGCTGCTCAGCGGAGCTGGTCGAGCAGCTCGGCTCGGCCGAGGCCTGCGAGGAGCTTTTGTCGGCGGGCTATCTGGCCGTGGATCCGTGCGGCAGGTTCATCGTCCAAGCCGGAGACAAGGTCGCGTCGAGCGACGCGCTCGCGCGGCAGGCAGCGGATGCCCTGGTGGCCGTGGACGGCGACGACCCGTGGGCCACCATGCGAGCGGCCGAGCTCTATGCCTGCGCTGGCGATGACGAGCGGGCCTACAGCGCCGCCGTGGACGCCATCGGCAGCGTGAGCGATCCGGTCGCACGCGAGGACTTCTACCGTCGGCTCGAAGGCATCCTCGAGCCCTTGGGCGAGCGGCTTGGCCATGCCGTCCTGCTGCGCTTCGCAGAGCTGGCGCTGCGGCGCGGTGACGCCGAGCGCGCGCTGCAGTTCGCCCGCAAGGCCGCTGCCCGCGGCGGGGACTGCGGCGAGGTGATGATGACCCTGGGCCGCGCCAGCATGGCCCGTGGCGATCTTCAGACGGCCTCGGCAGCGCTCCACAAGGCCTTGGACGGGGCGGCCGAGGGCTCGCCGCGCGCCCGCGTGGCCGTCCAGCTCGCCGAGCTGGGGTACATGGCTGGCGACTACGACGCGGCGCGGCACCAGGCGGGCTGCGCGCTCGACGAAGCCGGAGACGCCCGTACGCGCCTCGATGCTCGCAACGTGGCCGGCAAGCTGCTTTTGGCCACGGCGCGATGGACCGAGGCCGACGAGCACTTCGCGGCCGATGCCGCCGCGGCGGTGTGCGCTGGCGACGTGGAGGCCGAGCTGCGGGCGCGGCTCAACCGCAGCATCGCGCTTGCCGAGCGCGGCAGCTCGAACCAGGCCAGGGCGTTGCTCGAGTCGGTGCTGGACGATGCGCGGCGGCTGGGCGATCGGCGCGCCATCGGCTTGGCGCTGTGCAACCTCGCCACCGTGGCCACCCTCAATCAGGAGTACGCCAGGGCGCTGGAGCTGTGGGAGAAGGCGGTCGACTCGATGCGCGCCATCGGCGACAAGCTGCGTCTGGCCGTGCAGATCATGAATCTCGCCGAGCTGCGGCTCCGCCTCGGGCTGGTCGCCGAAGCCGAGCAGGCCCTGCGCTTTGCCCGCCAAGCTTGCGCCCCAGGGCTGCCCGAGTCGCACGCTACCCTGCTGTCCTTCGTGGCCGCCCGGATCCACCTCGCTCGCGGGCAGACCCTGCAGGCCGCGGTGGACATCGAGGAGGCCATCCTCGCGGCCGATCGGTCCAACAACGGCGCCAAGCTCGGGCAATGCCATCGCCTGGCTGCCCGCATCGCCCTCGAGGACGGCGACCTGGAGCGGGCGGCTGCGGCCATCGAGCGGGCGCGCGAGCAAGGCGGCCGACCGAATGCCGAAGCCGACATCGCCGTGCTGGACGCCATGTGGCGCCGCTCTGCTGGTCGCGACTTCGGCGAGGAGGCCGCGGTCGCGCTGGCCCGCGCCCGGGCAGCCGACGATACCGAGCGGACCCGCGAGGCGCACGAGCTGTCGAACCACGCCGCCTGCGCAGCTGGCGGAGCGGCCACGGCGCGGCATCACCTGCGCCAGGCCGTGGCGCTGCGCAACCAGTTGGCGACGGCGCTGCCCGAGCCGCTGCGCAGCCGTTTCTTGGCTCGTCCCGATCTGCGCGAGCTCGCCAAGCAGGAAGCCCACCAAGAAAAGAGCGATCGCCGCTCGGCCGAGCGACACGTCCGCAGCAAGCTCACCCAGCGCTCAGCCCAACGACGGCAGCAGTCCTTGGTGGGACAGGCAACGGCCATGGGCGCGCTCAGGGCCACCATCCGCAAGGTCGCCTCCAACGACGCCACCGTGCTGATTCGCGGCGAGAGCGGCACGGGCAAGGAGCTGGTGGCAGACGCCATCCACCAGGCCAGCCCTCGCCGACGCGGCCCGCTGGTCAAGGTCAACTGCGGCGCGCTGGTCGAGACGCTGCTTCTGAGCGAGCTGTTCGGCCACGAGCGAGGCGCGTTCACGGGAGCGACCAGTCGGCGTCGCGGCCGCTTCGAGCACGCCTCTGGCGGCACGCTGTTCCTCGATGAGATCGGCGACATCTCGGCGCGGACGCAGGTGGCGCTCTTGCGGGTGCTGCAGGACAAGACCTTCGAGCGCGTCGGCGGGACCAGCTCCATACGCTGTGACGTGCGGATCATCTGCGCCACCAACCAAGACCTCGAAGAGATGGTGGCGCGCGGCGAGTTTCGCGAGGACCTGTACTACCGCCTGTGTGGCGTCACGCTGGACGTGCCGCCGCTGCGCGAGCGGCTCGACGACCTGCCCGTGCTTGCCGAGGCCTTGCTGCGGCGCATCGCCGACGAGCAGGGCGGACCGGTCAAGCGCCTGTCGGCTGCGGCGGCGGGGCTGCTCGATCGCCACCACTGGCCGGGCAACGTGCGCGAGCTCGAGAACGCCTTGCGCACCGCCGCGCTGTTCGCCGACGGCGAGCTGCTCGAGGAGGAACACTTTTTCGACAACGTGGCTAGCTTGCGAGATCTACAACTTGAGGCGGAGCGCCAGTCATCGGTCCGCCTGGGCCCGGCGACGGGCGGCTGCTCGGCAGAGGCCGGGGGCCCGCTCGATCCCGTCGAGGCCGTGTACGACCGCGTGCGCGAGGGCGTGAGCCTTCGCGATCTGAAGCGCGAGCTCGAGTACGCCTGCATCGTGCGCGCGCTCGCTGAGACCAAGGGCAACATCACCCAAGCGGCGGCCCTGCTTGGCATGAAACGCCCGCGGCTATCTCAACTGGTTCACCAGCACGGCCTCAAATCGGAAGGGGGGCGATCATGAACATTCTGTCCAAGATCAATATAGCATTGCTTTGCACGCTGCCGCTCGCGGGCTGCATGGTCGAGGTTGGCGAGGAGGCGACCTTCGAGGGGGAGGAAGCGAGCTTCGAGGGCGAGGAAGATCTCGGCTATGCGCCCGAGCTGAGCATCAACAAGACCGACCCCGATCCCACGCCGTGGCTGGACCAGGGCGATCTGCGGCTACGATTTGACCCTGATCCGACGCCCTGGAAGAACTTCTTCCAGGGTGGGGGCGCGGCAGGCGGTGACGATAGCTTCCACGAGGATCCGAACGACGGCAATGGCGCGGCCGGGGGAACGCAGGACGGCATTCCGGTGATCGATCCGGACCCCACGCCCTGGAGGGACAAGCGCAACGGCCGTGCGACCGACGATCCGAACGATCCCGACGGCAATAAGGAAGTCGAGCAGCAGAAGAGCGAAGGCAATTCCGGATCGGTAAGCTGCGGCTAGCTCCCGTCCGGGGGTGGCGGGCGCGGATGCTAGGCGCGGCGACGATAGAATAGTGGGACTATTTCGAGAGGCCGCGCCGCAGCCGTTCGGTGCCCGCCTCGTCCACGCCGCCAGTCGCAGGGTCGAGCACCACGCCGTAGTCGGCGCGTGCCCGCTGCGCGCTGACGGCACCCTGGGCGACATCGGCGGCCACCCGCTCGGGCTCGCGCTCGAACGGCTCGCCGTAGCCGCCGCCGCCCGCGGCGTCCATCGTCACCACGTCGCCCCGCTCGAGCCGGCTAAGTCCATACGGGTTGCCCGGCTCGCCATTGACCAGAAACTGCGCGCGGGCGCCTGGGCCGCCGCCTGCCAGCCCCTCGGGCGGATGGCGAAAACGACCGGATTGGATGCCCAGGTGCACGGGCGGCTGCGGGCCGAGCTCGTCGTCGGGCACCCGCAGGACCATCCTTCGCCCCAAGCCGCCGCGGTGCCGCCCTGGCCCGCCTGAATCGGTCAAGAGCTCGCGGCGCTCCACGATGAGCGGCGTGTCGCTCTCGAGGATCTCGACCGGGGTATTGGCGCCGTTGGCCGGGAAGATGTAGCAGGCCTCGCCGTCGCGCTCGGCGCTCGCGCCCATGCCGCCGCCGCGGATAACGACCGAGTGCCAGCGGCGACCGTCGTGGTGCTTGCCGTAGAGCACGTTCATCGTGGCGGGCGTCCCTCCACTTGCAGCGATGACCCGCTCGGGCACGGCTCGGGCGAGCGCTCGGTAGACGATCTCGGTCAGAAAATGCCCGATCTGCATGCGCGCGGCCACCGCGGCGGGGAAGCGGCAATGGACCACCGAGCCCTCCGGGGCTTTCAGCGCCAACGGCGCGGTGGAGCCGTCGTTATTGGGGATGTCCGGATCGAGCATGCTCTTGACGGCCATGAAGGCGTAGGCATAGGTGAAGTTGTAGACGACGTTGCCGCCCCAATCGACCTCGGGCGAGGCGCCGCCGAGGTCGACCGCAATGTCGCTGCCGCGAACCCGAACGGTCGCCGGAATGACGATGTCGTCGCGGCCCTCCATCTGCTCGACGATGCCGCGGGCGCAATAATCACCGTCCGGCACGGCGGCGATGGCCTGGCGCATACTCCGCTCGGTACGGCCGATGATCTCGTCGGCCAGCTCGTCCAGGCCGTCGAGCGCGCTGTCCTCGAGCAGCGCCGCGATCTGCTGCCCGCAGACGTGATTGGCGGCGATCTGCGAGCGGATGTCGCCGATCACCTCGTCGGGGGTGCGCACGTTCCAGCGGATCATCTCCAGCACGGCCTCGTTG
>CAYTYV010000024.1:0-26944 GCA_964441055.1 uncultured Polyangiaceae bacterium
CCGGGTAGGTGGGTTGCTCTGCAGAGCCGGGTGGTCGTGAAGGATAGGCCGGGGTAGGCTGGGCTGGTGAACACGCAATCTTACCATGCGTCGTTTCAGATCTTGTCCAGAGACTTCCGCCGGATCACCGAGTTCATCGAGCCGGTCGACGCCAATCTCGACACGTACTCCCACCGCCTCTTCGAGCTTCTGCTTCGGACATGCACCGAGTTCGAGAGCGCCTGCAAAGAGAGACTGCGAGCGGATGGCTACACGTCACCGTTCAAGAAGCGGGGGAAGCCACGTCGCTACAAGGACTGGGACATCCATGACTACAAGGGTCTTCAGAAGAAGCTACCATTGGAGTCCAGCGCAATCGGAGTTCTTCTCTGGCGGCCGCAAACAGTCTTCGTACGACCGTTTGATGGATGGTCCAAGAAGGACCCACCGCTTGCTTGGTACGATGCCTACAACAAGGTGAAGCACAACCGTGCCGACCAGTTTTACCGCGCCAACCTCGAAAACGCCAAACTCGCCCTGGCTGGATTGTTCGCACTTCTGGTTGAAGGCTACGTCATGAACCAAGCCTGTGAGATTTTCACCTATTGCCAATAGACACCTTTGACACTCAAGCCACCTCGTCTCGGGGCGGCGTCGACAAACGCCGTGTGCGCGCAGCTGCGAGTCGTGACATGATCAACTTCATTGGTCATGCCGCGGCGGCGGCCCATAGGTCGGGTCGCAGACCGCTGAGCCGCGGTCTCAAGCGCTGACGAATGGGTTGACGATCTGCAGCCCGTCGAAGTCCTGGCCGTGCTGGAGATCCTCCGTGTACAGCACCCGGCAGCCCGAGGCTTGGGCGGCCCTGACGATGAGCGCATCCCATAAGGAGAGCTGGCGCACGCGGCAGAGGTCGATGGCGGCCAGAAGGTCTCCGACCCGGGGAATGAACACCTCCAGGCCACTTGCGTAGATCTCCACTCGACGTCGCGCCTCGGCGGGCGACAGCCCGAGCTTGCGGGTTGCCACGGCAAAGAGCTCGGCCAGCACCTGGAGGGAGACCTTGGCTCGTCCCTCTCGCAGGGCCGCGCGCAATAGCTCCCTGGCGCGGTCTCGCTTGGCCACCTCAGCGCAGTCGTCGGCGTACACCAGAACGTTGGTGTCAACGAAGAACGGGCCGGTCATATAGATCCTCGCGGCTCCAGCTTCGGCCGCCCGAGTCGCCCCGGTTCTCGGCCCATAGCTGTTCGAGCTCCGAGAGCAGCACCTCGCGCGAGGTAGCCGATGTGGCCTGCTCCAACAGCCGACGGATCATCTCGTTGAGGGAGGTGCCTTGCCGAGCCGCCAACTTGCGCGCGCGCTCGACCAGGCCATCGCTGATGGAGAGCGTGACGTTCATATACGCATAATACGTGGACACAGTAGCTGTGTCCACGGGTGCTGCGCTTGTTGCGGCACATCGCGTTGATCCACGCCCGTCGCGTTTTTGCCGTTGACATCAGCGTCCTGGTTTCTATTCTTAGACCATGCGGTCTAGACGGTCGGTTGAACCCATCGGTCAGCCGCGTCTAGCAGGTCTCCAGTCCCCCCATGCCCCGTCCCCGCTTCTACAAGCTCGAGCCTGAAAAGCAGGAGCGCATCATCCGCGCCGCTGCTCAGGCCTTCATCGCCCACGGCTTCGAGGGGGCGTCGCTGAACCGGATCATCGAGCAGGCGGAGATCAGCAAGGGCGCGGTCTACTACTACTTCGACGACAAGGCCGACGTCCTGGCCACGGTGCTGGCGGGCGCGTGGGACAAGCTCTTGCCCATGGAGGAGGTGTCGGTCGCCGCGCTTTCGGCCGAGAGCTACTGGCCGGCTATCGAGGGGCTGTACCTGCGCTCGCTCGCGCTCATGGCTGCCGAGCCGTGGCTCGTGGGGGTGGGCAAGCTGTTCTATCAGCTCTCGCCCGAGGTGCTGGCGGGCACGGTGGTCGAGGAGCTGTACGAGCGCTCGCGGCAGCTGTTGCTCGACCTGGTCGAGCGCGGGCAGGAGCTCGAGCTGGTGCGAGACGACCTGCCCACGGGCCTTTTGCTGGCCATGCTGGCAGGGGCGGGCGAGGCCTGCGACCGCTGGATGTCCGAGCACTGGGAGCAGATGCCGCCCGAGCAGGCCCTGGCTGCCTCGACCGAGCTATTCGCTATCTTCCGCAAGATGGTCGAGCCACCGAACAGGGGCGCGCCATGAACGTCGAACCCATAACAGCTGCGGGCAACGGCCGGCCCGACCGAGCGCCGCTCGCCGCGCGTTTTCCCACGTGGGTAAGGAGAAAGCCATGAGGTATGGGCAAGCCCTTTTGACCCTGCTCGTCCTGCTGCTGCTCGGCGGCGGGGCCCGCGCCGACAGCGTCGCAGAGCTCGTTCGGCGGGCCGACATGGTCTACCGGGGCAAGACATCGGCCGCGGTGCTGCAGATGGAGATCAAGACCAAGTCCTATAAGCGCGACTACAAGATCGTGGTGTGGGACGATGCCCGGGGAAAGGATCGGACGCTCATCAAGATCCTCGGGCCCGCGCTGTGGCGAGGGCATGGCACGCTCAAGCTGGGCAGCCAGCTCAAGCTCTACGACCCCAAGACCAACCACGTTCAGGTGGTCAGCCACTCCATGCTGGGCGACAGCTGGATGGGCAGCCACTTTTCCAACGACGACTTGGTCAAGGAGACCCGTCTGGCCCGCGACTACCGCCTCGCGCTGCAGAAGAAATGGCAGGCGGCGGGACCAGCGGGCGGGCAAGCCACCTTCTATCGCATCGACCTCACCCCCAAGCCGACCGCGCCCGTGGCTTGGGGCCGCATCGCCTACGAGCTCTGGGAGCAGGGTAGCACCATCGCGCCCCACGCCGCCTACTACTACCGCAAAGCCGCAGACACCCAGTCGGCCCGCACCATCAGCTTTTCCGACGTGCGCGATCTCGGTGGGCGCACCTTGCCCGCGGTGATGACCATCCGGCTCGCCTCCAAGCCGGGCGAGCACACCCGGCTGACTTACCAAAAGCTCAAGCTCGACGTCGACATCCCGAGCAACAAGTTTACCGAGCAAGCGCTACGGCACTAGGGGCATAACGAGCGAATGCCATTGGCAGCGGATCCGAGCGAGGAGCAGCAAAGGTGGCAGGCATTTTTCGCATGGCCTGGCGCAACCTGGGGCGCAATCGGCGGCGGTCGCTCACCACGGGCTCGGCGCTGGCCTTTGGCATCAGCTTGTGCGTGGCCACCTACGGCCTGACCGACGGGCTCAACGCCCAGCTCGTCGACGCGCTGACCCGGCTGGAGCTCGGCCACGTGCAGATCCATCAGCGCGACTTTGCCAAGCGCCAGAAGCTGGAGCACGCCCTGAAGGACGCCGCAACGATGGCAGAGCTGGCGGCCGAGCAGCCTGGTGTGCGCGCCGTGGCGCTGCGGGCCTATGCCAATGCCCTGGTAAGCGGCGCCAACAAGTCCTCGGGCGCGGAGCTAGTCGGCGTCGAGCCCGCGCGCGAGCCCGAGGTCACCACCTTGCACCGCCACCTGGTCGACGGCCGCTACCTGGACGACGAGCCCACGCCCTGGCCCAAGGGCCGCGCGCTCACCGCCGCGGAGAGGGCAGCGGACCAGGCGCTGAGCCAGGCCCAGGAGGAGGCGATCCTCGACGAGATCGAGGGGCTGTCCACGCTGGAGTCGGCGCCTCCTGCTACGGCAAGCGATGCTCCGCCGACGTCCTCCGCCAACGCAACTGCGAGCCCCCCGACCGTCGAGCCCACGGCGCCCCAAAGCGAGGCTCCCCGCGCTCCTACGGGCGAGCAGGCCGCCGAGCTCAGCCGCCGCCTGGCCCTGGCGCTGGCACCGCCGCCCGAGCGGCCCCCAGGGGTGTTCATCGGCGCCGGGCTAGCCAAGGTGCTGGAGGTGGGCGTGGACGACGAGCTGTACCTCACCGCCCAGACCGCGGACGGGCTGTCCGAGTCGGTGTTCGCCCGAGTGCGCGGGATCTTCGAGACGGGCACCCAGGGCTACGACCGCTATCGCGTCTACCTCCACCTGGCCGACTTGCAGCGGCTGGTGCACCTCGATGGCCGCTCGCACGAGATCGCCCTCAGTCTGGCCGAGCCCGATGAGGCAGGCGCGGTGGCCGCTCGGCTGACGAGCACCCTCGGGGCGAGCGAGCGCGACGCGGTGGTCCGCTCGTGGCGGCAGATCCGCCCGGACATCGCTCAGATGCTCGAGCTCAACAGCGTGAGCACGGGGCTGATGGTGCTCATCATCTTCATCGTGGCCACCCTGGGCGTGGTCAACACCATGCTCATGGCCGTGTTCGAGCGCACCCGCGAGCTCGGCGTGCTCAAGGCCATCGGCATGTCGGGCGGCAAGATCCTGCGGCTCATCATCACCGAGACGCTGCTATTGGTGCTGGCCGCCTCGGCTGCGGGCACGCTCATCGGCCTGGCCATGGACCTGTACATGGTGCGCTACGGCGTGGATCTCAGCTTTCTGACGGGCGGGATCTCCTTTGGCGGCATCGGGGTAAAGCCCATCCTCTATGGCGAGATCACGGCGGCCGGGCTGCTCCAGCCCACGCTCATCTTGGCGACGACCAGCTTCGTCGCCTCCTTTTACCCGGCGTTGCGTGCCGCGCGCATGCAGCCTGCCGTGGGCATGCGGGAGACCTGAGGTGCTGAGCTTGCGACTCGCCTGGCGATCCTTCGTGCGGCACAAGCGCCGCTCGGCAATCACTGCCACGGCCGTGTCCATGGGGCTGGCGATGATGATCGCCTTCGTGGGCCTGGCCGATGACGGTCACGCGCGCATGGCCGAAATGGGCATCCGCATGGGCGCGGGCCACGTGCTCGTCCAGGGGCGGGGCTACCAGGAGGCGCAGACGCTGGATCAGCTGATCGCCGAGCCCGAGCCGGTCGTCGCCATTGCCCGCTCTGTGCCAGGCGTCGAGCACGTGGTCTCTCGGGTGCGCACCACGGGCCTGCTATCGGCGGGCGAGGTCAGCGCGGCCATCATGCTCTCGGGGGTGAGCCCGCGCGTGGAACAGGAGGTCTCCGACATCGCCTCTGTCGAAAAACGCGTCGGAGGCGACTACCTGCGCACACGCGCCGAGCTCCCTTTCCAGAACCAGCCCGCGGACATCTACCTGGGCGACGAGCTAGCCCAGACTCTGCGGGTCGAGCCGGGCGATCGGGTGGTGCTCACGGTCTCGCCGCTGGGCGCCAGCCGGCCGATCTCAGCGGCCTTCCTGGTGCGCGGGCTGTTCCACACGGGGCTCAGCGATGTGGACGCGAGCTACGCCGAGATCCCCATCGCCGAGGCGCAAAAGCTGCTGCGGCTGGGCTCTGGGGTAAGCCAGGTGGCCGTGCTGCTCGATTCGCTGGAGCGCACCGACGAAGCCGCCGCCGTGCTGCGCGAGCGGCTGGCCGCCGACGGGCAGCTCGAGGTGCTGGGCGGGCTCGAGGTACTGAGCTGGCAGGTGGCCTTGCGGGAGCTCTACGAGGCCATCGTGCTCGACGACATGGGCCTGTATCTCATGATGGCCATCATCTTCGTCATCGTGGCCATTGGCATCTTCAACACCATGCTGATGAGCGTGGCCGAGCGCACCCGCGAGTTCGGCGTGATGATGGCCATTGGCACCAGCCGTGGCAGGCTCTTTGGCCTCATCATGACCGAGGGCGCCGTGCTGGCGCTCAGCTCGGCGGCGGTGGGGCTGGCCCTGGGGCTGACGATCCACGCGGTCATTGCGCACTACGGCATCGATTTCACCGCCTTGATGGGCGGCGACTACGAGATGGCGGGCATCTCCTTTGCGGGCCGGATCTACTCGCGGCTCAGCCCCCAGGTGGTGACCAAGTGGACCGCGGTGGTCATCGCCCTCGTCCTGGCTTCGGCGGCCTACCCCGCGTGGCGGGCCACCAGATTGCAACCCGTGGAGGCCATGCGCCATGTCTGAGGTCGTGCTGGAGGTAACGGGCGTTTCCAAGGTCTACCTGCAGGGATCGGTCGAGGTCCAGGCGCTTTGCGAGGTCGATCTAGCGGTGCACGAAGGCGACTTCGCAGTGCTCGCGGGCCCATCCGGCTCGGGCAAGACCACCCTGCTCAATCTGATGGGCGCGCTCGATACGCCCAGCCGCGGCACCGTCCGGGTGGGCGGCCGCTCGCTGGGCGAGCTCAAGGGAAAGCAGCTCGCCGAGCTTCGACTGCGGCGCTTCGGCTTCGTCTTTCAGGCCTACAACTTGATCCCCGTGCTGTCGGCCTACGAGAACGCCGAGTACGTGCTGCTGCTCCAGGGCGTGCCCGAGCCCGAGCGCCGTCGACGGGTCGGCGAGGTGCTCGAGGCGGTGGGGCTCAGCGAGCTCGGTGAGCGACGGCCCGCCGAGCTATCCGGAGGGCAGCAGCAGCGGGTGGCGGTGGCGCGCGCCTTGGCGGCCGAGCCCGCGGTGCTGCTGGCAGACGAGCCCACCGCCAACCTGGACTCCAAAACGGGCACCGAGCTGGTCGAGCTCATGCGAGGGCTCAATCGCGATCGCGGCGTGACCTTCGTCATTTCCTCGCACGACCCCAAGGTCATCGACCGGGCCGAGCGGGTGGTCCAGCTCGAGGACGGGCGAGTGGTCGCCGATACGCGGAGCGAGCCCGGTGCCGCATAGCCGCTCTGTCCCCAAGGCGTGGGCGGCCGCCGCAGCGGTCCTGGCGATGACCGCGGCGAGCGCGCGAGGGGGAGCGGAGGTGCTGAGCGAGGACGAGCTCGAAGGCGAGAGCACCGAGCTCGGCGCCGTGCTGCGCGGCTTTTCCTTCGTGCTGGCAGGCGACGTGCTCACCCCGCCGCTCAACGCCGAGGACGCCTCTCCCACGGGCATCGGCCTGTTCGACTTGCGGGCCTACTTTGCGCACAAGACCCCTGAGCTCGAGCTGGTGGTGCACAACCAATTCACCACCCAGGCGCGCTCGCACGAGGGCTTGGGCGCCATGCCCATCGGTCGAGGCGTGAGCCCGTCGCGCTGGCTGCCGCTCACCTTCCACGCGGCCAACGAAGAGACGGTGACGCTCACGAGCGCCGTCGACTGGCTCTACGCAGCCTACCTCGTCGGCCCCGTGAGCGTCACGCTGGGGCGGCAGCCGGTAACCTTTGGCCGCGGCAGGCTGTGGCGCACGGCCGATTGCATCAGCGCTTTTGCGTTGACCGAGGTGGACACCGAATACAAGCCTGGCGCCGACGCCGTACGCATCGACTGGACGGCGGCCGAGCAGACCAGCGTGACCGCCCTCGGCGCCGTGGGCGAGCTGGAGAGCGCCTCTCACGATGTGGACGCGACCCTGCGGGGCTCGAGCTTTGTTGCCCGCGTCAAGCAGGGCTGGGACGGCGGAGAGCTCGGCTTGCTCGGCGGCTTCGTCCGAAACGACGCGATCGTCAGCGTGGACGCGGTGTTCGACGTGGGCGAGTTCGACGTCTACGGCGAGCTCACCATGGTCAAGCTGACCGACCAGAGCCTGGAGGCGCCCGCGCTCGACGACCCCGATCTGCCCGCCTTCCAGGCGCTGGCTGGCGCGACCTTTCGCCCGTCGGATGAGCTCACCATCATTCCCGAGCTGTACCTCAACAGCCTCGGGGCCTGGCAGCCCGAGGACTACCTCGAGGTGGCGCTGTCAAAGCGCGTCGCGATCGGACAGCAGACCGCGCTCGGCATGCTCTACGCTGGTGTCAGCAACGACTGGCAGATGCATCCGCTCTGGTACTTGGTCTACGCCACCATCGCGAACCTCCGCGACCCAAGCGCGCTCGTGTCCCTGGCGGTTCGGCACAACCTGGCGGACAACGTCGAGGTGCAAACCGGAGGCTACCTGCCCGTGGGCCGAGCGCCCGAGCTACCCTGGGCGCCGCTGCCGTTTCCGGTCTTGCAGAGCGAGTACGGCAGCTACCCTTACTTCTTCTTCGCCGAGGTCAAGGGCGTGATCTGAGGGGAGGGGACAATCCCCGCGGTGCTCGGAGCCGGGACCGCTACTCGGGCGGATCAAAGGGCAGGGGCGGCACCAGGATGAAGACCTCTCGTTCGTCGAGCTCGGTGCAGCCGCCCGCGAGCACGCGGATACGGGCCAGGAAGAACTGGGCCACGTTGGTCTGCTCGACGAAGTCGTTGTACGCGGTCACCTGGAAGGTCACCACCGTGCCTGGCGTGACGTTGTCGAAGCCGTCGGCGGTGATGACCGGGTCGGGCAGCTCGGGCGGCGGCGGCGGCTTGTCGAAGGAGTCGGGGTCGATGTCCTGGATGAAGTCGGCCGTGGTGGTTCCGCTCGGCAGCTGCTCGCCGTAGATGCCCTCCTCCTCGCCGAAGGTGCCCGTCACCACGTCGAAGGCGGCATAGCGGGTGAGCATCTCCATGCCCTTGGAGATGCTCTGCGAAAGCCCCGTGCCGTTCTGATCGACCTTGAACACCAGCGGGCACAAGCCGTCGGTGTCGGGCGCTCGACCCTCACCGTAAAAGCCCGTGCAACACTCGCCCGAGTCGCAGCCTGCGGGCCGCGCGGGCACGTCCCAGGCTTCGGGCGGCACCCGCGTTTCCGTGGCGGTGGCGAGATCCTCGGAGTCGGTCAGCGAGAAGCAGTTGTCGGGCCAGTTGAGCGAGGTGTCGATGGCCGAGACGCCCACCACCTTGGCGCAGATGCCGTTCAGGGCGTCCTTGGTCTGCGCTCGAGTGTGCGCCACGGACAAGACGTCGCCGTCGTAGTCCATGTCGAAGTCGGGGATGGGAGGCGGACGGTCGCAGATGGCCCCCTCGTCGATGGTGTGGGAGGGAGCATCGGAGATGGGCACCACGACCGGCATGCTGCCTTGGCGGAAGCCGACCCCGCCGATGCCCGAGTCGTTGGCGGGTACGCTGGTCAAGCCTGGACCGAGCAGCCCCTCGCCCGTGGCCACCTGGTAGACCGCCTCGATGAGCGACTCGGGCCGGTCGTTCGACCCGCCACAGCCGATGGCATAGCCGTCGTCGTCGGACAGGGCGTCCACGCCAGCTTGCACGTGCGCCACGTTTCCGGTCAGCTCCTGGAACAGCCGGAAGGGCTGATCGGCGTCGTCCAGCCCGCCGTTGCCGCAATCGGTGCCGTGCTCAGCGCCGTAGCCGTCCACGGGGAAGTCCATGAAGGCGCCCGCGCCGAACCACGAGTCGGCCACCAGGTTGCGCACGTTGGGAATGACGAGGAAGGACAGCGCGGCCTGCAGGTTGGCGATCTCCTCGTCCATCGATCCGGTTGTGTCCATGGCGAAGAACAGGTCCAGGCTCTTGACGTCGGTGGAGAAATCGAGCGGCTTTTGCTGGGGGCCCTCCTCGTCCTCGTAGGGCAGGAAGAAGAAGAAGTCGGTGTCCAGCCGGTAGGTGACCACGGTCAGCTGTGCCAGCCCCTGGACGCCCTCGAGCGAGGCGGTGACCATGGTGGTGACCGCGCCCGTCTCGTCGGCGGGCGGGATCTGCAGCGTGGAGCCGTCGAAGCCACCGATGGTCGTGCTGTTCCATTCGGCCTCGTCGCTGACGTCCTCCACGGCGCCGTCGCGGTAGTAGCCCGTGGCCACGAAGGTCTGCGAGCCCTCCGTGCCGAGGTCGACCTCCAGGATGTCGTTGTTGGGGGTCACTAAAATGCGGTACAGCCCCCAGCCAGCGTCGAAGCTCTCGCCGCCCTGGCCGCCGGGCGCTTGACCCCCGACCGCGCCCTGGCCGCCCGCGCCCGCCGTCTCGGCCAGGTAGGCGTAGTTGGTGCAGGCGCCGAGCACCTGAGCGGTGAGCAGACCGATGACGGCCCCTGCAACGAGTATTCCGACGGCTCTGGACAGGATCGCGGTAGCTTTCATGGCATCATCGTGGTGGCAGTCGGAGGCCATACCCCCCGGGAATCCTCGGCTGGCCCGGCTGTCCGCCTAGGCCCGAGCCAACGGTACGAAACGACACCCTGCAGTATACACCGAGGCGAGTCAGGGGGACAGGTGGGCCCGAAGCCGCCCGTTGCATGGTCGCCGCGGCCCGCGATGCTCCCTAGGCTACTGCGGTCCTGTTCGCGGGCCTTGTGGATAGTCCATCGAGCGCTGGATCTCGGCGAGGTGCGCCGCTGAGCGAAGCTCGATCCAGCCGCGTTCGGCTAGATCGGTCGGGTAGTCCAGCGTCCAGCCAGCGGCGTTCGGGCAGGTCCAGATCGCCCCCGAGCTATCCGCGATAAAGGGCAGCACGCCGCTCGTGCCGGGCAAGCTGGGGATGGCGGCGACCCCCCACTCCCGCGCGGGATCGAGCTCGCGCAGCTCGGCCGAGGAGGCGACGTCGAGCGATGGCCCGCGCGTGTGCAAGCTTTGGTACACGTAGCCGTCGAGGGCGAAGCTCGGCACCATCGCAAAGCCGAGCTCGCGCGGGATGAGGCCGACCGGCACGGGCTCGCCGCTTGGATCCACGCTCTGGTAGAGGTGGATGTGAAAGGCCGCGTAGGTCTTTTTGCCGTCGCCGTCCCAGTCTCGCTGGCGGTAGCGCTCCTGCGCCTGGGCGATGGTGCCGAGCCGCTGGTAGGCGAGCCGCTCGTGCGCTTGCATGCGGCTGGCATCTGCCGACGGGGGCCATTCGTGCCCGGCGAGCCACTGACGCCCCGCCCAGATGAGGCCCAGGCCGATGAGCGCACTGAGGGCGATTCCCCCCAGCCGATCGGCGGTCGGGCGCGACAGGCTGGTCCGCGCCCCGGTCGCCGTGCTCGCCTTTGCTCGGCCGCGCCCGAGCCGTCCGACGATGATCGGCCCGAGCGGTCCCAGCAGGGCGGTCAGCGCCCAGGTATCCCGTCGCCCGAGCCGCAGGGCGCGTCGCTCTAGGGCGAGCATCGAAAGCGGGGTTCCGACGGAAAAGAGCAGCGCCCCGACGAGCAGGTTCAGCTCTTGCCAGCCCGGTCGAAGCGCCCACCAAAGGCCGCCGAGCTGAAGGGCGATCCCGGGCGCGCACTGGATCGCCAGCAGCAGCTTGGGCCCGAGCTTCATGCTCCGCTCACCGCCCGCCCCCGCTGAGGTCGCCTCGACCGCTATCGGCTTCGGCAGCCCCTGCGTCCCGCTGTGCGGAGCTCTCACAGGCGTGCTCGACCACCCAGGGGCAATCCGGATCCGGGCTCTGGGGGTTTCCGCTGGCCCATGCCGCCACCGCGTGACAGCCCCCTTTGCAAATGTGGAGGTAGGCGCAGCTTCGGCAGGGCTCGGGCGCGCGCTCGGGCCAGGAGCGCAGCGCCTGGAAGGGTTCGTGGTCCTGCCAGCGCTCGCCCAGCTCGAACACGCTGAGTCCCGCATCCGGCAGAAACGAGCAGGCCGCCACGCGCCCGTCGCTATGGATGCCGAGCAGCACGTTGGCCGCCTCGCAGCCGTAGGTAGCGGTGGCCTCCAGCACCTCGGTGGGAGGCCGGTGGTAGCACATCATGGGGACGAACGAGCAGTCGAGCTTGGCGCATAGCCCGTGCTCGTCCGACAGCGCCGTGAGCGTGGGGACGAGCGCGGTGTTCTGCGCGTAGCTGGTGCGCTCGGCGGCATAGATCGCGCGCGCGCGGCCGACCGGCTTGAGTCGCAGTAGCTCGATCTCGGCTGCGCCCCTTTTCTTGGCGTAGCCGAACAGCGCAGGGATGCCCGCGACGTTGCGTCGGCCCACCACGCAGTTGATGCCCGCGGGCACGCCCGCCTCGAGCAGCATGCCCAGGGCTGCGTCGGCCTGCTCGAAGCTGGGCCCGGCGCGAAAGGTGCGCTGGCCCGCGCCTACCCCGTCGATGGACACGTTGACCTGGCCGAACACCCGCATGCGGCGCGCCAGCTCGGAGCTCATGCCGTGGCCCGAGACGGTCAGGTTGGGCACCATGCCGAGCTCGCGCGCGTGCTCGGCCAGGGCGAACAGGTCGTTGCGCTCGAGCGCCTCGCCCCCGCCGAGAGCCAGGTGGAACACGCCGAGGTCGGCCAGCGCCTTGAGCGATCGGCGGAAAGTCGGGCCGTCCATCTCCTCGGAGACCCGCGGGCCGGCGTGCATGTAGCAGTGCCCACAGCCGACGGAACAGGCGTTGGTGGCCGCCAGGTGGACCTCGGTGGGCGCGGACAGAATCCCGATGCGCTCGTCGCGGCCCTGCCATAGTGGGGATTCGCCCAGCCCGAGCTCGCGCATGAACTGGCGATCGACAAAGGCCAACAGCGGTGGGCTCTCGCTGGCGATGATCCCCCCGAAGCTCTCGAAGCGATGTCTCATGGGGACCCTCCGCGTTGGCTGCAGACGGCGGCGTAGCGCTCGAACCACTTGCGGACCCGCGACTCGTCCATGTTCTGGATCTTGGGCTGGAATCCGCAGTAGCTCGTCGGCTCGGTGAGGATGAAGGGGTCCTGGTCCTCGCTCAAGGGGTAGTAGACCGTGCCTCGGAGGTACGGGAACCGGCCCTCGGCGGCTCGCCGAAAATCGTCGCTGCCGTGCCGCAGGTAGAACTGCGTCATCAGCGCGGCAAACAGCAGCACCGACGCGGCGGCGTTGACGAAGGTCCAGGTCAGTCGGGGCCGGAATCGGGCCGTGACGACGGCCATCGCAAAGGCGCCGCCAAGGCCGATCAGGCCATAGCGAAACAGCGCCTCCAGGGCTTGCGACTTGGGGCTGCCCACGGCGGTGTAGAAGTAGACGGGTGACGCAAAGGGCTCGCCTTCGGCCGAGAGCGAGTCCGCCAGGACCAACACCGACGATCGAAGGGCGAGCCACCACAGCGCGGCAAGCGACAGCAAGACCAGCGCGTGCCAGAGCCTGAGATATCGCCAGGGCCGGGCCGCGACGAATAGCACGGCCACGACTAGCCCGAGCGCTCCGAGCACCGCCCAGGCGCCCAGCGCCAGATCGCGACGCACCCACAGCTCGAAGGCGCGGGACATCCTTTTTTCGGTGGGCAGCATGAAGCCGATGGCCGGTCGCAGCTCCGTGGCCCGCTGGAAGGCGCGGTAGGCGCGGCGGTGCTCGCCGCGATCCAGGTAAGTCTGCCCCAGGTAGTGGTGGACGGCGGCGAGCCGCGGATAGTCCGGCTGAGTCTCGACGAGCGCACTGAGCTCTGCCACGCGTCGATCGAGCTCGTGCCGCTCGCGCGTGGCGAATCGGGCTCGGGCGAGGATCGGATCGAGCTCGGCATAGCGGGCAGCTCGGGCGTCCACCCGCGCGCGCGTCTTTCGGGCGTCGAGCCGCGCGGCGTGATCAGGCGGGAGATCGAGCTTGTCGATTTCCCTGAGATAGCCGCGCACGCGGCGGTCGTCGCCCACGTAGTGCTCGTAGAAGAAGGCCAGCTTGCTGAGCAGCCGGGCATAGTCGCCATGCGAGCGCCTCATGCGGCGGCAGGCGTCGTTCAGCAGATCGACTCCCTCGGCAAAGCGCCCCGCATCGAAAAGCCGCTGAGCGGAGCCGACTGGATCCTCCCGAGCTGGCGCGGGCCCAGACGAGCCGCCCGGGCCTGGCTGGGCCGCTGCCAGGGCCGCGGCGAGCAGCGAAAGCCCAACAGCCAGCAGCCCGGCGAGCCAGCGCGCCGCTCGGAGCCGGCTCGATGCCGGTCGATGTTGCGCCACTTTGCTCAAGGTTTCGATGCCGTCCGAGGCCCGCGCGGTTGGGCCGACGCCGTGTCCGTTCGCTCGGGCGCTTCGTCCTTGCGATGCAGCAAGGCCGCGCTCAGCAGGCCAGCGGCCGCACCAAAGGCGACGGTCAGCCCGATGAGCGCCGCTGGCATGGCGAACACGATGGTCCCGATGGAGCTCGAGTTCGGGTTGTGCCCGAGCTGCAAGCGCAAGATGCGTCCGCGGGGCGGCCGCCTGCCCACCGCACCTGCACTGCCGTGCGCCTCCGAGGGTGCTTCACAGTCTGCTGCGCGGTCCGATGCGTCGGTCGGGCTCCTCGAAATACTCCGCAGTATTCCTGCATCGCACTCCCTAGCCTCGAACCGCTCGCGACGGCTGTAAAACACCCTCTCAGCCATGCGATCTCCTCACGCCAATCAGCCCAGATTGTACACCACCACCAGGGCCAGGCCCACGAACAGCAGCCCGCGTGCCAGCTTGCAGGCGGCCGGGTGACGGCGTCTCAGGCGGGCGATGCGCGGCGAGCTCAGGCCGAAGGCGCCGAGCAGCAAGGCGGCAAAAAGCGGCGCGACCAGGGCGAGGTCGTGGGCCAATAGGTGGGCGGCGGCCTCGGCCCGATGGCGGGGCGCGGCGATCCGGTTGACGATGGACAGGTGGATCGGGCCCGCCGAGCGGAGGAGCGCGCAAGCGATGACCACGCCCAGCAACAGGGCCGCGGCGTCTGCGACTCGGCGGTTGCGCGCCAGGGCGCGGACGCGAGCGCGGATCTGGCCGTGGACCGAGGTCGGCGGCTCGAGGGCCGTCTCGCCATGGCGGCCTCGGAAGTCGTGGATCGCTTCGAGCGCGCTGCGGCCGGCCAGCGCGAGCAGCACCCCCCCCAAGATGAGCCCGGCTGCGGTGGTCACCGAGCGGTCGTGCACGAGCGCACTGGCGCGGGGGTACAGCAGCGCGCCCAGGGCGAGCGAGGTGAGCAAGACGGCAAGGGAGACAAGCCCGCCCGTCCTCAGCACCTCGAGCCGTCTGCCCCCGGCCATGCTCAATATGGACAGGACAAAGGCGATCGCGAACAAGGCCCAAGGGCTCAGGCCGTCGAGCAACCCCGCGGCAAGGACCTTTCCTAGGCTAGGCGACGCGGTGCGGCTCGAGCGCGTGGCTTGGGCGTCGCGGTGGCGCTGCTCTCGCTCGAGTCGCTCGGCCAGATCTTGGATCGGGTCGTCCGCAGGGTCTGTCGCGCCCGTTCGCGGCTGCAGGGTGACGGCGTCGAGCACTGTGCCGTCCTCGGCAATGGCGCGGATCTGCATGGCGCCGGGCCCCACGTCCACGCGGCAATAGTGGTGGCGCCGCGCCACCACCTGCGAGGCAAAGGCCGGGTTTTTCGTCATCGGGGCGAGCTCCGCACCCGCGCCGCCCGAGACGATGTAGGTCACTCCGTTGTGCTGGGAACGCTCGTATAGGTGCCAGCTTGCCAATACGAGGTCGATGCCCCCTCGACGAATGAGCGGCTCCCAGGCGCGTTGCAGGACAACGGCGGAGCGGCCGCGGCTCGTGTAGATGGGATCGTGCAGGAAGAGCACGCGAAAAGGCGCCTGCCTGACCTCGGGCTCGGCGAGCTTGTCGGCGAGCCAGCGCAGCTGCTCGCTATCGGCATCGATCTCGCTTTCGGGCTGCGCGCCGCGGCTGCCCCAAGCGCTCATGCCGAAGAAGTGAAGGCCGCCCCACGCGAAGTGGTAGGGCCCGCGACCGGCCTTGGGGAAGTAGTCAGCCGCGCGTCCGCGGCCCTCGGCGTAGTCGTTGTCACCCAACACGGGGAAAATGGCCGATCGCTGGCGAAGCTCGGCCTCCACCCGAAAGAAGGCCTCCCACTGGGCGGGCGCGGAGCCGTCGTCGACCATGTCGCCCAGCACCAGACAAAACGCGGGCTCGGCTTGCAGCATCTGCGCCACCACCATGCGGTGGGTGCGGTGGCTTTGGCTCTCGCCGGGTCGGGGGTCGCCGTAGACGGCAAAGGTGAAGGACTCGCCCGCCCGCGCGGCCGTGCGGATCTGGTAGCTCGGGTCGTCCACAGGCGTGCGGACGGCCCCATCGCCGCAGCGCACCTCGTAGCGGTAGGTGCGCCCGGGCGAGAGCCCGGTCACCTGTAGGAAATGGGCTCGGCGAGGCTCGCTGGACTCCACCCGCAGCACCTCGTCGTTCGTCTGGACGGCGAGCGCGGCCTGCAAGGGCTCGCGCAGGTGAAAGGCCACCGTGGCGGCCTCGCTGCTCACGTCCAGAAGGTAGGGGGCGATGGCGAAGCGGCTGCTGCTCGGCGGCTCTTGGGCGTGGCCCGGCGGCGCGACCAGCAGGACCAGCGCCACGGCCATGGGCCCAAGCGCCTTCTGCCAGCTCTCGCGATCGTTCGGCATGTCAGCCCGCGGACAGATGGCCCTCGATGGCGCGGCGAAGCTCTTGCATCAAGGGCTCGGTATAGCCCTCGCGGTAGAAGCTCACCTTGCCCTGTGGCGCGATCACCACGGTCGTGGGGTAGGCCTTGACGCCGAGCGAGCGTCCGAGCCCTCCGCCGCGGTCGAGCAGCGTGGGAAAGCCGAGCCCCAGGCCGTCGACCACGCGCCTGGCTGCGGCCGCGTTCTCCGGGTCGACGCACACCGTGGCCATGGTGACCCGTTCGGGGCCCATGGCCTGGCGCAGCGACTCGAGCGCCACCATCTGTCGCTTGCAGATCTGACAGCTCGTGTCCCAGAAGAGCAGCACCACGGGCTTGCCGCGGTGATCGCGCAGGTAGAAGCGATCGTGGTCGATGGTCTCGAGCGCAAAGCTCGGCGCGAGCTTGCCCACCACAGCTGCGCCGCCCTGCTCGTCGCCGTTCGGGCAGCCGAGCGGCAAAAGGACCGTCACCAGCAGCAGGGCTCGAGCTCGCTGCCGCGCCCAGGCCCCGATGCTAGTTTTCGCCGGGCGCTTCTTCATCGGCGTGCTCGCGATCGGGCTCGGCGGGCAGCTCGCCGAGCGGCGCGCCCGCCTCCTTCGACTTGCGCAGGGCGCGGCCGACTGCGCTCAGCATGTGGGTCAGCGCGACCGTGAGCGCCCCCGAAGCTGCGGCAAGAGCCAAAAAGGTCGGGATGGCGCTGCCCACCGAGCTCGAGTTGGGGTTGTAGCCGTCCTTGACGCGGAGCACTCGCCCCTGTGGGCGCTTCGGTCCGTGCTCATCGGCGCTCGGTGAGTCGATCGGTTGCTGCGCGGTCGAGCCAGGGTTCGTCATCGCTTCGTCGGTCGCTATAGACCGAAGCTCGTGAGGTAGTGCTCGTTCGAGTAGAGCACGGTGAGGTAAGCGCCGACACCGAGAAGCCACAGGCCGAGCAGCGCGCCGACCAGCCCAGCGAGCAGCTCTCGCCCCAAGCCCGCCGCATCGGCGCGGCCGCCGAGCACGAGCTTGCGAGCCAGGGCCGAGGCAAAGGGGAAGCCGAAGGTGGCCGAGGCGGCAATGCCGAGGCCCAGGCCCACTAGCTCAAGCGGGCTGGCAAACTGCTCGTGGACCAGCCAGCCGCCGATGAGGATGACCGAGCCGAGCGGTGCAAAGGCCGCGGCAGCCCAGCGAAAGTCCCGCGCCCAGAGTCCCCGAGGTCGCACCAGGGTGGCAGAGGCAACGACGAGCAACAGCGTGGCCCAGCTCGCCCATGCCAGCGCGGCTCGGGTGGCATTTCGCCGCGCGCGCCCGATCTGCGCCTCGATGACCTGGGCCCGCGCGGGAACGGCATCGCGCGCCTGCTCGAGGGCGGCGATAGCCTCGCGGTAGCGCCCTGCCTGGTAGTAGGTCTCGCCGATCTCGATCCAAGCGTCGTCGGCGGTCTCGTCGTCCGGGTGGGCGGCGATGAGCTGGCGATAGGTGGCCACCGCTCGGTCGGGATCGGTGGCGCGGTACTGGTTGGCCAGCCAGTAGATCATGGTCGGCGCGAGTGAGCAGCCCGGAAACTCGGCGAGGATGCCCTCGACCTCTGCCAGCACCCGCATTCGAGCCGAGCTGCCAGGCGGGGTTTGCGCCAGCTCCACCTTGCGAATGCGCTCGAAGCGAGCGAGCGGCTGGTAGTCGTGGTCGGCGTGGGCCGACAGATAGGCGATGCGCTGCCTCGCCAGAGGCACCAGGGTGCTGTGTGGATACGCGGCGACCAGCTTGCGGTACCAGCCGAGCGCGTCGGGGAAGCGGAAGAGGCGCTCGTCGTAGATCTCGGCGATGGCGTAGTGGGCATCGTCGATTTGGTAGTGCCCCTGGTGGGTCTGGATGAACTCCTGATAGGCCTTGACGCTTTGCTCGTAGGCTCCTTGGTCGGCGAGCTGTCGACATTGCTTGCAGGTGCGCCTGCGGCCGAGCTCGAGCATGTGTGGGCTGGGCTTACTCCGCCTGTCCAGCACCTGGGTCACGGTGGCTGCGAGGCCTGGCTCCAGCCGAGCGACGACCGAGCCGGCCTGCCCCGGTCGCGCGGGCCGCTCGGACTTGCGGGTGACGATGACCGCGACGACGACGAGGGCGAGGCCGACCACCGCTGCTACGACGAAACGCGTTCGCATGCGCACGATGTTTCCCGCGATCTTCCCAAGAACCTGCCCAGCCGCTTCCGCCGAGGGCGGATGGCCTCGAGCGGCTAGTCCCTCGCCAAAGGGGCGCTGTCCACCCTCTAACCAGGCGAAAACACGAGGTAACTCCTCTAGATCCGCTAGTACCGGCCGCGGGTCAGAGCAAGACAAAACAGGAGCTTAGTGCCCGCCGCAAGACGGCGATGGGCAATGCTGCCCCGCCTCGGCTCCGCGCATGCTACAATAAGCTGTTATCGTTGTGTCAGCGCGGCATACGCCGACGCAGAGAGGGTGTTCAGATGTTGAGCAGCACGGCCAGCGCAACAAGGCGAATCGTCTCGAAGTGGTTTCCCATCGCCCTGGCGCTGGCGGCGGGAGCCACCTACGCGGCGTGCGACTCCGAGGATTCGACCGGCACTGGGGGAAGCGCGACCGCGGCTGGTGGAGGCAGCGGCGGCTCGGGCGGCGCGGGCGGCTCGGGCGGCGCAGGGGCTGGCAGCGGGGGGATGGCCGGCAGCGGCGGTGCAGCGGGCGGACAGGCTGGCAGCGGACAAGCGGGCAACGCGGGCTCGGGCGGCGGCGCGGCCGGGAACGCAGGCGCTGGTGGTGGCGCGGCCGGCCAAGCCGGTGCTGGGGGCACGACCGTGACGAGCCCATGCGATGGCCATCCCGGAGAGATCCTGTGCATGGGCAACGTCGCCATCACCTGCGACAATTTCGAGCAAGTGGTGGACGTCCAGGTGTGCGGCAGCATGACCTGCGTCGACGGTCTCGGCTGCCAGGTGTGCACCGCGGGCGAATACCACTGCGAGGGCAACGAGGTCATGCAATGCGACGTCGGTCCACCAGCGCAGTGGGTATCGATGGATCCGCCCGTCGTCTGCAACGCTCAGGGTGGCTATGCCTGCGACGCCGACCTGGGCTCCTGCGTGGACTTGCAGCCGATCGGCGGGAACACGCCCACGGGCGAGTACTACCAGTACGCCTACTTCACCACCAGCAACAGCGAGTTTCTGGGCGGCTGTGACGTGGATGCCTACGGCGACTACATCTACGTCAATCGCGGGTCCTGGTATCAGAACGGGCAGTACCTGGACGTCTACCACGTCGAGCTGCTCGATTCGGACGACGACGGCGAGCTCGAGCCCAACCAGCACCCGGATAACCCCGACCATCCCGGGCCGATCGAGGAGCGGGTGCTGCACTACGTCAACACCTACCACGTGCCCGAGCTCGGCATGGTCCATTGCTCGGAGAACTTCGCGTTCGAAGACCGGGTGTACTTCGTCTCTGGCCGCGTCGGCGACGATGGCCACGTTTTCGAGTACGTCTTCGGCGACTCGAATGCGTCCATTCTGGTCGATCCGCTGATCAACATCAGTACGGGATTCATCGGCTATGGCTCGGTTGACGGACGATGGTATACCGGCTACGAGAGCGCGCGGCGGGTCTATTCCTTCCACGCTCCGTCCAATAGCTGGGTGGCGGAGTTCGAGTACCCGAACCTGGCGGGCGGCCACATGGACGGCATGGAGGTGGTCGTGGCTCCCAAGACCGGTGAGCAGTACGTCTACGTCTCCGACATGACTTCCGACTACCTGGGGCAGTACCGCCGCGACCCCGACGACGGCTGGGTGCAGGAGAACCTGTTCTCCTACGCGGGCTCCGGCGCGCACGTCGAGGGCTTGGGCTTCGGCGCGCTCAACCACTTCTGGGCGGGCGGCAACGGCTCGCAGCTCTACGAGATCGGCGGCGGCGACCTCACCGAGTACCTCGAGAACTGACCGCGGGCCCCATAGAAGGGGACAGCATAAAAGGGGACGGGCTACTTTTTTTCTCCCTGAAGAGAAAAGTAGCCTGTCCCCTTTTATGGGGCCGCGATCATCGCTTCCCTCCGGGCGAGATCGATGATGTATTGGGGCCATGAGCGACAAAGGGAGCCCCTCGGTTCAGCCCAATCCAGCCGCGACTGGCGGTCGAACGGTCACCTTCGCCTCGCCGGCCTTGCCCAAGCAGGCCGAGCTGGTGGGCTTCCACGGACGAGAGGCGCTCGGCAGGCCCTACCGCTTTGACCTGGGTCTCAGCGCTCCCGAGCAGGTCGAGGTCGACATGGTGGGCGCGCTCGGCCATCGCGGCACCCTGGAGCTCGATCGCGGTCCGGCCACGCCGCCCTTGGTGGTGCACGGCGTGGTAGCGGCCATCGAGATGGTCGCCCACCACCCGGGCCGC
The DNA here is from genome assembly GCA_964441055.1 of uncultured Polyangiaceae bacterium. Classification (GTDB taxonomy): domain Bacteria; phylum Myxococcota_A; class Polyangia; order Polyangiales; family Polyangiaceae; genus JACQWT01. Next base: position 20,366 of record CAYTYV010000024.1, read on the forward strand.
ACGCTCTACCTCGCGAGCCTGGTTCCCCAGATCTGGCAGCTCGGCCTGACCCACCACAGCCGGATCTTCACCGACGCCTCGGTGGTCGAGATCATCGAAGCGGTGCTCCGTCACAGCGGTCTTGCGGCGGGCCGCTTCGCGTTCAAGCTGTCGGGGAGCTACCCCAAGCTCGAGCACGTCTGCCAATACCGCGAGAGCAATCTCGCCTTCATCAGCCGGCTGATGGAGCGGGAGGGGATGTACTACTTCTTCGAGCAGGGCCCTGAGGTCGAAAAGTTGGTCATCACCGACGACCGGGTGTTCCACCACGAGCTGGGCTCGGGCCTGGTGCAGTTCGCGCCATGGCAAGGCCAGCAGAGCCAAAGCGGCGTGGAGGTGCTCCACAAGCTGAGCTGCCAGTCCCGAGCGCTGCCGACCCGGGTTGTCCTGCACGATTACGACTACCTCAATCCCAGCCTGGATCTGCATTGCGATGCGTCCGTGGCGCGCTCGAGCCCCGGCCACATCGTGCTCTATGGCGAGAACTACCAGCAGCCGTCGGTGGGCCAGCGCTACGCCGAGGTCCGAGCGCAGGAGCTTTTGGCGCGGCAATCGGTGTTCCAGGCTGCGGGCCATGCCTTTGACGTGCGCCCGGGCTTCGTCTTCAAGCTGGAGCAACACCCCATGCCCAGCTTGAACGCGAGCTACCTCGTCACCGAGCTCGAGCACTGGGGTAAGCAGATCTCGGGTGTCGAGGAGCTGGACGAGCTGCTCGGCCTGGAAGGCGACGACATCCACCGCATCGCGCTCGAGGCCATCTCGAGCGACGTCCAATTCCGCCCTCGCCGCACCGCGCCGTGGCCACGCATCGACGGCGTGGTCGACGGCGTGGTCGACGGCCCGGCGGTCTCGCCCTACGCCCAGATCGACGAGGGCGGGCGGTACAAGGTGCGGATCTTCTTTGACGAGAGCGATCTGACCGACGGCTCGGCCTCCACCTGGATCCGCATGCTCCAGCCGCACGGCGGTGGCACCGAGGGCATGCACTTCCCGCTGCGCAAGGACACCGAGGTGCACATCGCCTTTCTGGGCGGCGATCCGGACCGACCGGTCATCGTAGGCGTGGCCCCGAACACGCAGAAGCCGTCCAAGGTCACTGGCGCCAACTACTCCCAGAACGTCATCATGACGGGTGGATCGAATCGCCTCGAGATGGAGGACATGGCCGGGAGCCAGTACATCGACCTGTCGTGCCCTGTCCATAACACCTTCATGCACTTCGGCTCGCCCACCGCGGGCAAGCACGCGGGCGGCTTTGCTTTCGTCACCTCTACCGAGGGACGATGGAAGCAGTACAGCGCTGGCGATAGGCTGCTGGAGGTGGACAGCTTCTCCGTCGAGACGGTCCAGGGGGACGTGACCCAGAGCTATAAAGCGAAGCTGACGACGGACGTCATCGGGGTGGTGACGGTCGGCTACCACAGCAGCCACGACTGGACCATCGACGGGCCCGTGACCTGGTGGTTCAAGGATACCTTCGACCAGACCATCGGGGGCGATATCAACCAGCGCTTCCAGGCCACGCTCACGCAGGACATCGCGGGCGACGTCACCATCTCCGTCCGCGCCAACGTCGACGAGACGGTAGACGGACGGGTGAGCTACGAGACCGGTCCCATCGCCGAGACCCATTACGGCCCCAAAGCCACGAGCATCATGGGCACGCACCTGCTCACCGCTATCGGCACGCAGGGCATCCACTCGGACGCCAAGCAGACCATCTCGGCGCCGGAGCAGGAGATCAAGGCCGACGGCGCGCAGGCGCTAAAAGCCGCCACGCACACCGTCGAGGCCTCCTCATCCATCGCGGCGCAGGCGCCCGAGATCGGCATTGACGGCAGCGGCACGGTCACCATCAAGAGCGGCAACATCACCATCGAAGGTGGGGACGTGACCATCAAGGGCGGCAACCTGACGATCGAGCACGGTCCCGTCAGCGTCACCGGTAGCGCCGTCTCGGTCGACGGCGGCGGAGAAATCAGCATGGGCGCTGGCGTCATCAAGCTCAACTGAGCAGCCGTCGTGGACGTCGAGAACCTCACTCCTCTTCCGGCCGCGGCGCTCCGGAGCGGGCACGGCGACGAAATGCTGGTACTGCTGGTGGCCTGCGCCACCTACGAGATCGACGACGGCAAGCTCGAGCTGTCGCGACAGCAGATGCCGCTGCGGCTGGCACCCGATCCGGCTTACGCCAACGACGCTCAGTTCTTGCGGCAGGGCGTGTCGGTATGCGTGGAGGGCTTCGTCTATGCACCCGACGGGGAGGCAACGCTCGCCCACGCGGAGCTTTGCCTGGGAGAGCACCGCCAGCGCATCGCAGCCTTTGGGCCGCGAACGTGGCGCAAGACCGCGCGAGGCAAGCTCGAGCCGAGCGCGCCCCGGCCCTTCCAGCGGGTGGCGATGAGCTGGGAGCTGGCCTTCGGTGGCACGGTGCATCGCCCCAACCAGGTGCTCGAGCACAAGGGCGAGCAGCTGCTGGTGCCCGAGCACGACGAGGGGTTCGTTCTGAACCTGCCCGGCACCGGCTTCTACCTCGACGAAGCGATGGCCGTGGACGAGCCGCTGCCGCAGCTCGAAGATCCCGATAGTCTCATCGGCGCGGTGGACGATCGACCCGAGCCGGTCTGCTTTGCCCCGTACCCGCTGTCCGGAGGCATGCGGGCGGCCAGCCTCCTCGAGGACGGCGTCGTGCAAGTCGAACGGGCGCCCCGCGTGCTCGGGCGGGCTTGCCCTCGCGGGACCTTTGCCGAGGTGCCTGTGGGTACGAGCGTGGCGGTGAGCGGCATGCGGCCCGCAGGGGAGCGGCTGTCCTTTGCCGTGCCCGAGCCGCCAGTCGTGTTCGACGTGCGCGTCGGCGAGGTGCGTCGGCGCCTGTGCCCCGAGCTCGAGGCCGCCGACATAGATACCGAGCAATGCCGCGTGCGTCTGGTCTATAGGCGCGCCTTTCGCTACCCCATCGTTCGGTTCGAGCGCCGCCGCGTGCGGGTCGAGCCCGCCGAGCCCTTGAGCCAGGGCGCCAAGCCTTCGGACAAGATCCGCGCAGGAGATCCCGATGCCCCATAACTTCCACGACACCAACGGCTGGCTCGTCATCGGCATCGACCGGCACATGGGCCTGCACTGGCCGGTCCCCTTGCCGCTCAACATGGTCCCGATGCCCTTCTGGGAGCTGAACGTGGCTCACCCCTTCGCCATGGCTCCGGGCGGCAACCGCAATCCCACGGTGCTCATCAACGGGGTCGAAAGCGTCAAGTGGGAATGCAGCCCCGTGCTGCTCTGGCCGCACTTCCCGTTTGCGCCCAGTCCGCTGAACCTGCTGTTCCCGTTGGACGTGCTGTTCGGGTCGCACAAGTGCTGGCTTCCCAAGATGAACGTCCTGGCGGAGGGCACGCCTATGACGCCAGTGTGCATCATTGCCGTGATCTCCGTCAACCTCGACTGCTTCATGTGGACCAAGGCCCCGGTCTCGCTGATCCTCCAGCCCGGAACCGTCGAGACCACGCCAACGCTCACCGACTATGGCTATGGTATTTTCGTGATCCTCATCAACCTCGCCATCGATGCGCTATTTCACTGGATCACAGGAGGCTTCAAGAAGAAGCCGCCGCTGCCCAAGGGTACGGTCGCGCGGGCGAACTGGAGGAGCCTGGGGCGCAATCTCAAGGACTTCTTCGTCGGTCCCCGGGCGCGCACGCTGCAGAAGACCGCCCTGCGCCGCTTCGGCAAGGAGGCCTTGAGCAAGTTTTTGCCGTGCAAGTGGAACACCAAAACCCAGTCGTGGGATGTGGGAGGCAAGCTGTGGGCCAAGACCTTCAAGAACGTGGTGAAGCCTGGCCTGCGATGGGACAGTCAAACGGGCAGCCTGGGCAAGTTGAGCAACTTGCAGGGTAAGCAGGGTCTAGGGGAGGTCGGCCAGACCATAGCGGGCAACGTCTTTCCCCCGTTGAAGTTGGTACCGTGACCGCCCCCCCCGAATGGCCGCCGCGCGACGCCCAGCAGCTCGTCTGGTGCGTGTCGGCCCCGCCGGATGGTCGGCCCCTGCTCGCCGCGGTGGTCAAGCGCAGCTATGTCATGGGCGAGCAGGGGCTGTCGCTGGCCGACGAGCAGGTCCCGCTGGTGGTCGAGCCCGAGGTCGAGGTGGCGGACGAGGCGCTACCGTCCTGGCTGCGAGATGACACCGATTTGCTGGCGCCGAAGGCGGCAACCGACGTGGTGGTACTGGGCGCGGCCCACGCGCCCGAGCCCACCGAGGCGCTCGATGTCTCGGTGGCGGTGGGCCGCTCGGCGCGGCGCCTGCGCGTGCAGGGACCGCGGCATGTGGAGATCGGCGACCATGGCCGCCCCGTGTTCTCGTCGCCCGAGCCGTTCGCTTCGGTGGAGCTCAGCCCGCACAATGCCTATGGCGGGCGCGATCGCTTCGCACTGTGGGTGCGCGAGCAGGACGACCAAGGTCGGCGCCTCATCGACTTGCCCGAACAGCTGCGGCCGCAAGAGACCGTCTGGCTCTACGAGTATCCGCGCAACCCGGTTGGCAAGGGGTTCTTCATCGACGTCGAGCTCGGGGCACGGCTCGACGGCGCGCCACTACCGCAGATCGAGGATCCGGGCGATCTGCTGACCCCCGAGCGATTGCTTCTGCCAGCGCCCACTGCATGGATCGATGCGCCTATACCCGGGCTGCTCGGCTGGGTGCACCATAGCTGGTTTCCGCGACTGGTTCGCTATGTGGGACGGATGCTGGACCACGACCCGCCCGAGCGGGGCTTGCGCGAGGCGAGCTTTGCGGACGGCGATGACCTCGAGCTGGACCTGGAGCCAGCGGCAGAGCCCCGAGTGTCTCCGCGAGCGCTGCAAGGGGCCAGTGCTGGCTTGGCGGTGGAACGGCTGCGCGGCGACGAGCGGGTGGTCCTCGAGCACCTGCACCCCCGCAGACCGCGCATCGAGCTGTCGCTGCCCGCCGAGAGGCCTTCGTTTCGCCTTCGCCCGACGAACGTCGCATCCCTGAGCCCACCGGCCATCCTGCAGACGGTACGGCTGGAGCCGGATCGCGAGCGCCTGTCGCTGACCTGGGTGGGCGCGGTGCCCTTGCTGGGGAAGGTAGACGCCGACTTTCTGATGGACACCGAGCTCGAGGTGTCGTGGCACCGTCTGTAGCCGAGCGGCTCGACGCGGCCGAGCTCAGCCCTCGTCGGGCGCCTCGCGCGTCGGCTCGAGCGCAGTTTCCGCGTCCTCGGCGGCATCGGCGGCGAGGGCCTTGGCCCCTCGAGCCTCGAACTGCTCCCACGAAAGCGGCGCGGGCGGATCGTCGCAGTTGAGCCGCACGCGCTCTCCCTGCACATCCACGTCGTCGTTGGCCTTGACCGTGACGCCCCCGCGCTCGGCCTCGATGTCGACTTCGCTTGCCCACAAGGCCGAGCGACCCGCCACTTGGCGCTGCGCATCGCCGCCCACGCGTTCGTTCAGGTTGCCCGCAATGCGAATCGCCGCCGAGTCGGCCTCGAGCTCGAGGTGCCCTGCGCGCAGCGACAGCGTGGAGGTCGAGGCGATCTCCAGCGCGTCGCCGCTAAGGCGAAGCGTGGTGCCCCGCTCGGTCAGCTCGATGGCCAGCACGCACTGGCCGTCGCGGGCGCGTAGGGTGAGCGACTCGCGCGGCTCTCCGCGCACGATTTCGGCGCAGTGGCCTGAGCGAAAGGTCACGATCTGCTGCGCTTCGGCACCATCGCCATCGTCGCCATCGTCGCCGTCGCCGTGCTCGGGCGTCGGAGCTAGGTTGGCATCGCGATCCGCAGCGGTCATGGTGGGAAGCCTACCATGAATGGCAGCAGGCCAAAGGGGTCAGCGCGATGGGCCGTATCAAAGCCAGCAGCCTTGGTCGCAGAATACTCCTGCAGCTGGGGCGGGTGCGGACTCGTCGGTTGGTGGGGCCGATCGACGCCAGCGCGATGCGGTCATATGATGGACGCTCGAGCCGCGGCGCTGGGTGTGGCTGGCGACGCATGACGGCGGCGTGGGGAGGTGAAGCATGACGAAGCCGGTTTTCTGGTTGGCGCTGGCCTGCCTGGGGCTTTTCCTTGCGGGTTGTGGCGGAGGCTGGGAGGAGCCCAGGCCGCGGTTGGGCGAAGAGTCGGTCTCGCGAGGCCTCCATGGCAGGGCGGATCTCGGACGTACCGAGATCGACGAGTGGCTTCGGTGCGTCCGCATCGACACCTGGCTCGACCGCTGGCAGCCATGCGTGCGCTACGTTGACGGCGAGGTGCCCTCCTCGGGTGACGGGCTCGACTGGGATACGGCTCTCCAGACGGTGCAGGAAGGCATCGACGCGGCCCACCAAGCGGTGGCGGACGACCCCGAGCTCGACCAGTGCGAGGTATGGGTCGCCCAGGGCACGTATTACATCTACGCGGACTCCGAGGAAGACACGGTGCTGCTGAAAAGCGGAGTCGCTCTATACGGCGGCTTTGTCGGCGACGAGACGAGGCGCTCCCAGCGCGACTGGGAGAGCAACGTCACGGTGCTGAGCGGCTACGACGAGCCTGGCGG
>CAYTYV010000025.1:0-26912 GCA_964441055.1 uncultured Polyangiaceae bacterium
GGCCCAGGATGCTACTCGACAGACCTGCGTTTGCCTAGCCCTCAGGGCGGCGACGCCACCGTCGTCCGCTGGAGTCCTTGAAGAGCGAACGCCGCTACCGCTCGGTGGGCTTTTGCAGCGATACCGTGACGGTCACGATGGTCCAGTCGCCGTCGATCTGGTCAAAGCGCAGCGACACCGTGCGCGCGTCGCGCTCGGCGCTGCCGTCGGGCCGCGTGGCCGTGAGCACGGCCTCGCCGACCGCCAGCGCCGAGGTGGCGTCCTCGTCGACGCGGATCTCGAGGTCGTCCAGATCCAGCGCGACCTTCCGGTAGCGAGTGGGGGCGTGGGTGGCCAGCTCCACCAGCTGCTGACGGCCCGCGGTCACCTCGCCGAGCTCGGGGATCCGGACCTGTACGTCTTTGGCGAACAGCTCGGAGAACTCCTCCTTGAGGCGCGCCCCGCGCAGCACCAGATGGCTCGGCTCGCCCTCGACGGCCACGGCTTGCTCGAGCTCTTCGAGCCGCTGGTGGATCTCGTCCTCGGTCGAGGAGCCGGAGAGTAGGGCATAGCCGAGGATGCCGATCCCGGTCGCGATCCCGATGTGCGGCAGCCAGCGCTTCATGGTTGCGTCGCCTCCTTGGGGTTTGCGGGGTATGCGCAGCGAAACCCAATGCTCGCCGAGCGGCTCTGGGGCGGCAGCCAGCGGGCGTTCCAGCCGCGCAGGTCGGTGGCCGTGCGGTCGCGCCAGCTGCCCCCGTGCACCGCGACCCGGCGAGGCATGCCCGCGCTCGGGGCGCCTGCGTGGCCGCGGGCAGGTCGGGTCCACTCGGCCACGTTGCCGCCGAGGTCGTGCACGCCTGCGGCGGTGGCACCAGCCGGATGGGATCCGGCCAGCTCCGGTCCCGTGGCTCCCCAGCCGCAGGGGCCGTCGGCCAGTCCAAAGGCGGCTCGGCGGCACACCGCCCCCGCGTTGCCCCACGGGTAGCGGCGGCCCTCTGCGCCCATGGCGGCCCAGGCGAGCTGGTCGCCGCTGGGAAGCTCGCCCTGCCGCCAGCGACAGTACTCGGCGGCCTCGCTCCAAGTGACGCCGCCTAACGCGCGGCCGGGCTCGCCCGAGAGCGCCACCGACGTGCAGCGCCCCGCTCGAACGCAGCTCGTCCAGTCGGCTTCGGTCACCTCGTGGCTATCGATCCAGAACGGGGGCAGCTCGACCTCGCGAGGCTGGACCACGCCCTGGGCCTCCCAGTCGCTGGGGACGATGACCAGCCGCCCGCCCGCGATGCGAATGCGCTGCCGCCTGGGCAGGCATCCCGAAGACGCGACGGTCATGCCCGCTGGACAGCTCGCGGGCGAGCCCACGCAGCGGCCCGCGTCCAGCTTCTGGCCTGGGGCGCAGCAGCGGCTGCCGCGACGATCGCCAGCTCCGCCCAGGGCGACCAGATCCGCGGCGCAGCGGCTCGGCCGACGAGCGCGACGGCTGGCTTCCGCGACCACCAATGCGACCAAGGCGGCAGCCACGGAGGCGGCCGCCGCAACGAGCCCCCATCGTCGCAGCACTGCGTTGCTCATGCCGTCAGTCTTGGGCCGCGACCACCTCGATGGACAGCGATCCGATGCCGTCCACCTCGAGATCCATCCGATCGCCCGCGACCAAGCGTCCCACTCCTGCAGGCGTGCCCGTGGCCACCAGATCGCCCGGCTCGAGCGTCATGACCTGGCTGGCATAGGACAGTACGAATGCAGGCGAGAAGACCATGTCCGCGGTGTTGCCGTCCTGGCGGAGCTCGCCGTTGACGCGGCATCGAATGCTCAGCCGCTCGGCCCCGAGCCCGCTGGCCACCACGGGTCCGACCGGGCAGAAGCCGTCCATGCCCTTGGCGCGCGTCCACTGTCCGTCGCTGCGCTGCAGATCGCGGGCGGTGATGTCGCCCACCATGGTGTAGCCGAAGATGGCCCGGGCGGCCTCGGCCTCGCTCGCGCGACGGATGCGCTTGCCCACCACCAGCCCCAGCTCCACCTCGTGCTCGACCTGTTGCGACAGGCTCTCGGGCGGCAGGGCGAGCGGCTGCTCTGGGTCGAGCAGCGCCGACGGCGGCTTGAGAAACAGCAGTGGCTCGGTCGGCAGGGGGTTGCCGAGCTCCTGGGCGTGCGCGCGGTAGTTTCGGCCCACGCACAGGATCTTGGTCGGCTCGACCGGTACCAGGCGGCGAGCCGCCTCGCCTCGGCCCTCAGCGTCGATGCCCTCGAGCTGCCGTCCGGTCGGCTTCCCGCCCCGCCAAGGCGCCTGGTCGAGCAGCTGGGCGCAGCCGTCGACGAGCTGGGCATAGGCTCGGCTGCCATCGGGGAGCTCCAGTCGCGCGTAGTAGTCGGTCATGATCGGTTCTCCGCTGCCGAGCCTCGAGGTTCGGCAGCTCGGTCCTGGTCCAGCCTGTGGACGAGGCAGGCGAGCGCGTCCATCAGCGAGGCCCGCAGCTCCGGATAGCTCGCGCTTTCGACGCGCCCGTCGCGGCGAGCCTGCTCGAGCCGTGCCAGCTCGTCGAGCAGCGCCTCGCGCGCGGAACGCCAATCCGCGCGGCCCGCGTCATCCGGTCGGCTGCGGCGGCGCGCCAGGCTTGCCGCGCCTCCGAGCACCAGCGCCAGGGCCAGGGCGATCGCGATCCAACGGCCCGGCCCGAGAGTGGGCAGGCCCCGTAGGGTGATGACCAGCGGTCCCAGCGCTCCGGAGCCTGGGCTCAGCTGCTGCTCGGTGATGAGCAGCCAGTGCCCCGTTGGGCCGCGCACGCGCTGGGCGGGCGGAAAGCCGGCCACTTCCAGCTCGTTTTTTGGACCGCCTTCGGCGACCACGCGGGCGTGCACGACGCGGGGCGGAAGGCCGATGCGCAGCGACTGCTCGGGGCTGCCATCGAGCGGGACCCGATACTGGAAGCGAAGGGAGGTGCGGCCGGGCGTAAAGGTTCCGCTCAGCCTGACGCCGAGCTCGGAGACGGGCTCCACCGCGGCATCGCCCATCGCATCGGTGGGGACGAGCGCCTCGAAGCCCTGCGGCAAGGGCACCAGCAGCTGTTCGGGCACGACCGCCAGCTTGCTGAAGTTGGAGACGGTCAAGACCTGATGAACGGCGATGGCCTGCTCGGCCAGCTCCAGCACCGAGACGCTCTGGACGGCCATGCGTCCTTCGTCGAGGTTAGACGTGACCGGATAGACGCGAAGCCGGACGCGCATTCCGTGGTCGCTTTGCAGGCGGAAGGGATCGACGGAGAAGCGAGCCCGACCGCGCGTGCAGCTGAGCTGATAGCCCACCTGCCGACCCACGCGCAGACCCTCGAAGCGGTGCTGACCCTCGTCGTCGGTGCGGGCGCTTTGCCGCGCGCTCGTGCTGGTGCCGCCCTCGGACCGAAGCATCCTCTCCAGCGTCACCGAGGTCCCAGGTACGGCCTTGTCCTCGGCGTCCACGACCTCGACCAGCACCACGCCTGGCGGCAGCGAGCGATCGACCGAGATGGCGTCCATCCCCGGCTGCCCGCGGCTCGGTCCAAGGCGGGAGGGGTCCACAGGGGGATGGCCTGGCGGTAGCGCGACACCGTTCGCATCGGCGGGCGCAGGGCCAGGCGAGGACTTGGGCTGCCCGGGCGGGGACATGGGCTGCCCGGGCGGGGAGATCGGAGGGTGACCGGGGGGGAGCTGCGGCAGGCCCGCGTCAGTGGGGTGGCCAGGTGGGAGCCCGGGAGCGCCAGCATCGGCGGGCTGCCCTAGCGCCACGGCGGGCAGTAGCGCGGCGAGGCACGCGACCGCTAGCAGGGTTGCGGTCTTTCGCAACTGGCGCTTCGTGACGGCCGAGAGGGGGCGTAGGCAGGAGATCACGATGATGGCTCGCTCGGGCGCTCGCCGTTTTCCGGCTCTTCGAAACGGCGGCCGCACTGCTTGCAGAATACGGCGTCGAGGTCGTTGGGCGTCTGACATTCCGAGCACGTTTGCTCGGTAGCCGCGTTGGACCGCGAGGCTGCGGCGGCGGCGCGCTTCCGAGCAGGCGGCCGCTCGGACGAAGAGCGCTCGGGACGCCGCTCGGGGTCGCTCTGTCGCGGGCTCGGCGAGCCCGCCTCGCCATCCAAGCCGAGCGCGTGCAGACGCTCGGCCAGCAGCGCCTCGGCTTTGCGGCGAGCCGGTTGGGCGGCCTTGCCCAGCGGAACGAGCAGGGCCTCGGCCTGTGCGCGCACGCGGCCCAGCCACTGCTCGTGGTCGGCCTCGCTCAGCTTGCCCACGCTGCGCTCAAACTCGAGGTCCCCGATGGCGCGCAGCGCGGCCAGCTTCCGCTCGGTCTCGGCGCTCGGGGCCGCCATCTCGTAGGCCTGCTCGGCTGAGATGGGCGCCTCGGCAGCCAGCGAGCGCAGGCTAGCCCAAAAGGCGGCGATGGCGAGGAGCATGGCGCTGCCCGCCAGCACCAGGATGGCCAAGCCTGCTCCCCCGAAAAAGCCCGCCCCGGCAGTGGCCGCCGCAATGACGGCGACGGATAGTAGCGCGCCCCAGCGCCGCAGCACGGGCGGCACCGCGGCTTCGGGCTGCTGACGGCCCTGCGCCGAGGGCTCGGTTGGCTTCGAAGGGCTCATCGTCGTCGGCTCCCCATTCCCAAGGCCAGCGCCGCCCCCGCCACCACGGCTGCGGTCGCGCTCGAGGCGGGCAAGTATCCGAAGCCGCGCTTGCGGCGGCCGCGGGCCTCGGGCCACCACGCTAGCAAGCCGCCCAGAGTCATCAGCACCAGGCCCCACCAGACCAGCGAGACGAGCGGATTGAGGTGGATCTCGAAGCTGGCCATGCGGCTGCGGCGATCGAGCATGCCGACGATGACGTACAGGTCGTGGCCCAGGGTCACGTAGCGGGCAACCTCGGTGGAGGGTTGACGCGGGTTGGCGCGGTAGACGTACTTGGCAGGGCTGAGGCGGGCGACCGAACGGCCGTCGCGGCTCACTTCCAGGTCCGCGAAGAACATCTGCTTTTCCCGGTCGTGGCGATCGCGCATGCCCAGGTAGCGCAGGGTGTAGCCCGCCGCGTTGACCTGCTCACCAGGCGCTAGGCTGGCCTCGGCCTTGGTGCCCCAGGCCTGGCCCGCAAAGCCCACGAACATGATGGCCACGCCGAGGTGCACGAGGTAGCCGCCGTGGCGTCGCCGCGACTTGGACACCACGCGGAAAAGCGCGCTCAGTGCGCCCTGCTCCGGGCGGCTTGCGCGCCTCGCCCGCGCGGCGCGGACGGTTTCCTGGACGATCACGGCGCCGTTGAAGGCCGCAAGCGCGCTGGTCACCACGGGCAGCTTGCCGCCGAGCCAACTGAGCGCGGCGCCCAGCCCGCCGCCGTAGGGCGCCTCGAGCTCGACCCACGCGGGCATGCCCAGCCGAGGCCCCAGCACGGCGTGGACCACGGCCATCGCCGCCATGGCCACGAGCGGCACGCGCAGGCCGCGTCGGAGCGCCCGCCGCGAGCTTCGGCGCCAGCCGAGCAGGGGGCCAATCCCCATCAGCGCCAGCACCACCATGCCGAGCGGCGGCACGAAGGCGTTGTAGAAGGAGGGGCCGACCGTGGCGGGCTGGTCGAGCAGCCACTCGCTCAGCCGCGGCCACAGGGTCGCCACCATCACCAGAGCCGTCAGCAATACGAGCAGCACTGCGCTCGCCAGCACCGAGCCCTCGCGGCTTAGGGCGGAGTCCAGCGCGGCCTCGCTCTTGAGCTGGGCGCGGCGGCCCACGCCAAGGGCCAGGCTGGCCGCGATGAGCAGGACCATGAAGTACAGGAAGAAGGTCCCGATGCCCGATTGGGCGAAGGCGTGCACGCTGGCGATGAGCCCCGAGCGGGTCAAGAAGGTGCTGAAGAGGGTCAAGAGGAAGGTCGCGCTCACCAGGAACACGTTGGTGCGCTTGAGCATGCCGCGGCGCTCCTGGACGGCGGTCGAGTGCAGGTAGGCCGTGGCCGTCAGCCAGGGCAGCAGCGAGGCGTTCTCGACCGGGTCCCAGGCCCAGTAGCCGCCCCAACCGAGCTCCTCGTAGGCCCAGATCATGCCCAGGCCGTTGCCGATGGTCATGAACAGCCAGGAGACGAGCATCCACTTGCGCGCGGCCACGATCCACTCGGAGTCGAGGCGATCGCGGACCAGGGCGGCCACGGCAAAGGCAAAGGGCACGGCCGCGCTGGTGAAGCCCAGGTAGAGCGCGGGCGGGTGGACGATCATGTAGAAGTTGCGCAGCTGGTAGTTCAGCCCCACCCCGTCGGGCGGCGCCGCCGCGGCCGAGGTGGCAAAGGGGTTGGCCGCGAAGAGCATGACGATGGCCAGGAACATCACCACCGCCATGAGCACGGCGACCACGACCGGCTGCAGCTCGCGGTAGCGGCCTTTCATCCACCACACGCAGGCCCCGGAAAAGGCGGTCGACAGAAACAGCCACCACAAGAGCGAGCCGTCTTGACCGCCCCAGAGCGCCGCGATGAGCAGCGCCGTCGACATAGAGCGATCGCTGTAGTGGGCCACGTAGCGGATGCGAAAGTCGTGGCTCACGAAGGCGTAGGCCAGCACCAGCACGGCCACGCCCACCAGCGCCAAGGTGCCGTAGGTGCCGAGCCGGGCCGCGCGCAGTAACCGCGGCCGGCCTCCGCCCGCGGCCAGCGACACGGCAAAGGTGTACGCGGCCGCCACGAGGATGGCGCCTATCATCACCCCACCGAACTCGGGGAGCGAGTTCCACATGGTGGGCTCCGAGCGTAGTACACGGCCGTCAAGGCCGCACGCGATCACTTCTTTGGCGGCGGAGCGTCCCGCTGTGGGGGGGTTAGCAGGCCGGATAGGATCCAGGTCATGGCCAGGCCGATGACCGCGACCATGAAGAAGAACAAGCCCACATCCCAGCCAAAGGGGACGCGCGTGGCGCCCGTCCAGATGGCCAGCGCCAGCACCAAGCCGCCGTTGGCGACCAGAAAGGGCAGCAGGTAGAACAGCCGGAGCCTCCAGCTCGGACCGTATACGTACGCAGCGACGACCCCGGGAAGCCCGCCGACCATGGCCATCAGCGGTACGCTCATGGTGGCGCTGCGGTGGTCGCGAAAGCCTTCGGTGAGCAGCACCAAGGCGCCGATGATGGCGCCGACGACCACGATGCCGCACGCCTTTCGAAACTGCGCCTTGCGTTGGGATGCCGCCATGCAAGCGGCATTGTAGCGCAACGGGACGATGGCGCGGTCGCAGAACGCGCGACCCGCGACGTGGTAGGCTGGGGCGACGGGTCCTTGGCGAGGGCTCGCGCCTTCGGGAGATCGATATGCGCAGATGGTGCCTCTTGGGGCTGTTGGCGGTGGGCATCGCGGCGGTGGGCATCGCGGCTTGCGATGCGGCCGACGAGGAAGAGCCCACGACCTCGGCGGGCGGTAGCTCGTCTGGGGGAGCGGGTGGGCAAGCGGGCGTGGCTGGCGCGGGCGGCGAGGGGGGCGCGGTGTGCGGCTCGGCCGATGGCGAGGTCTCGCCGAGCTGGCTCGAGCTCGCTCACGACGATGGCGAGCCCTTCACCCATGTGCGCGAGCAGAGCTGGACCATCACCGTGGGGCTACACACCTACACCCTGGCCGAGGAGGTGCTCAGCGAGGCCGTGCGTTTCGAGCTCGAGCACCCCGCGCGCATCCACGGCTTCAAGCTCATGTGGGCCGACCTGCCCGAGGACGTCGATCCGCTGACGCCTATCGAGGCGGGCCTGTTCGGCGATTTCGGCTACAACGGCTTCGACTTCTGGCCCGAGGCCATCTGGCAGGGCGACCGCTGCGCGGGCGACATCGCCGAGGGACAGTGGGTGAGCTACGTGCTCGACGAGCCGCTCACCGTGGAGCACCCGGGACTTGTGTACGTGGCCCATCACATCTCGGGGCCGACCGATCCCGTCTGGCCCTTTGACGAGACGGTGACGGGCGAGGGCGACTGCGCCGCCTTTGACGACTGCACATCGGCCATGAACCTGCCCGAGGTCGAGACCAGCTCCTACTACAACGGCCTGTCCTTCCCCTTTCAGTACGACTACCTGGTGCGGCTCTACGTCGAGTACACCGACGATCTCGAGCCGGCCGAGCGGATCTTCCAGCCCGTGGCCGACTCGCCGTCAAGCAGGCACGTCTCCTTTGGCGACTACGACGACGACGGTTACGACGATCTGCTGCTCAGCGGGCCGACGCTCTACCGCAACGAGGGCGACGGCACCTTTACCGACGTGACCGCCTCGTCCGGTCTGGCGGCGCTCAGCCTGGGCGCCACGGGCGGGGTATGGGGCGACTACGACAACGACGGCTGTCTGGATCTGTTCGCCTTTGCCGAGTCCCACACCAAGCCCGACGCGCTGCTGCGCTCCAACTGCGACGGGACCTTCTCCGATGTCACGGCCGAGGCGGGCATCGTCGACGAGCAGAGCTACAACGACTGCGACAGCGCCGACAACATCCGCTCGCCCACCGCGGCGGCCGCCTGGCTGGACATCGATTCCGACGGCTTGCTCGACCTGTATCTGGCGAACTTCATCTGCTGGAGCGATTACACCTTCTATCGCGACACCGTGTTCCGCAATCAAGGCGACGGCAGCTTTGCCGAATGGACCGCCGCGCACGGCTTCAGCGATCGCCGCACCCCGAGCCGCGGTGCGAGCCCCATCGACCACGACGGCGACGGCGACGTCGATCTATTCGTCAACAACTATACCCTCAAGTCCAACCTGTTCTTCGAAAACGAGGGCGACGGCACCGTGACCGAGATGGCCGTTGACGTGGGCTTGGCGGGCGAGATGATCCAGTTCTACTTCGGCCACACCATTGGCGCGGCCTGGGGCGATCTCGACGGCGACGGCCATTTCGACATGATCCACGCCAATCTGGCCCATCCGCGGTTCTTCGACTTCTCCGACAAGAGCCAGGTGCTACTGAACGACGGTAGCGGCCAGTATGCCGACATCAGCGGCGACTGGACCGTGCCCGCTAGCGAGGCCGGGCTGCGCTACCAGGAGACCCATTCGGTGCCCGTCTTGGCGGACTTCGACCACGATGGCGCGCTCGACCTGGTGCTGACCTGCGTCTACGATGGACGCCCCACCGATTTCTATTGGGGAAATGGCGACGGCACCTTCAGCCTGGACGCCTACCACGCGGGCATTACCACGGAAAACGGCTGGGGGGCGGCCGCGGCCGACGTCGACAATGACGGCGATCCGGATCTGTTCGCCACGACCTTGTTCGAGAACACCATGGATGGCGCGGCAGGCCATTGGCTGCAGGTGCGCGCGGTGGGCAACGTCGCTTCGAACTGGGCTGCCCTGGGCGCCACCATCCGGGTGACCGCGGGCGGCGAGACGCGCATCCGCCACGTCACGGGCGGCACGGGCAAGGGAGGACAGGACTCGCAGTTCGTCCACTTCGGCCTGGGCGACGAGACCAGCATCGACTCCATCGAGGTCGACTTCCCGGGCGGCGGCACGGTGAGCTACTCCGGTCCGCTGACGGCCGACCAGCGGATCTGGCTCTACGAGGACGGCGATGCGCTCGGCGGCTGGGCACCGCCCAAGTGAGCGGGGTGGACACTTTACTACTCATGGGTAGATATCGCTTTGTCCAGGGGGGCACATCTCCACCCGTGGGCAAAGACGCCACCCGGCGAGACCGCCCGCGAGCAAGCGAAGGCCAGGAGAAGCCGTAAGGGGACGAAGGAGCCCGGCTTTCTTCATCGCACTGCCCGCGAGCACTCGTGCGAGAGTCACGTCCGCGGGGCGCATGGCTTGGCATTGTCTCGCCTGGCCCACTCCTTGCATAACACTGCACGACTTGGTCTCGGCGCCACATCCCCTGCTGGCCCGCTTTCGCTGAGAGGACGCATTGAAGCTCCACGAGAACCTGACGGCGCTCGCCTTGGGCGCTCTCGCAGTAGGCGCGCTTGGCTGTGTGGGCACCACATCCGACGAGCTCAACCAATTGGCACCCGATTCCGACGACGGCCAAGGTGGGCGACGAGGCCCGGGCAAAGCGGATGGCTTGGGGCTGCCGGGCACCTGCGGGGAGCTGACGAGCGGGATGTCGCCAGACGGCTGCTACTGCGATGAGCAATGCTGTCACTACGGCGACTGCTGCGAAGACCGAATTGCGACGTGCGGCGGCGGCGACGACGCGTGCTTCTTGGGTCCGGAGCGAGATGGCTCGGTGTGTCTGCCCGCCCGGCCGCTGCCCGAGCCCGTGCCCGCCGACCAGGTTTTCCCGTCCGAATGCGAGGCGAGCTACGGAGCTGCATACCGCCCGCCCAGCCGCTACCTGGATCTAGAGGAGCTCGACGGCGGCCTTCGACTGGCACCCGAGCTCACGCTGGCCGATGTGGCGGCTGCCAGCGAGACCGATCGCTACATGGTCTTTCAGCCACACGCCCTCGCGCGATTGCAGGACATCTGGGATCGCATTGGACCGCTTCAGCTCGTCGGCACCTACCGCAGCCCCGGCTGGAACGCCTCTTTGCCGGGACGGGCCGGGTGCTCGCGCCACATGTACGGCGACGCCATCGACATCATCCCGCTGGAGGCATCGGTCAGCGATCTCGACGCGACCTGCCGTCAGCTGAGCGCGTCCTTCGTCAAGACCTACCCGCAATACGGTTTCGTGCATTGCGACTGGCGGGATGTGCCCTTGGACGCGTCGCTCTTTCCGTGAGGTCCCGTTGCGGGTCTCGGTCTCCAGCCCGAATGATTCACCGCGTCGCCCCAAGCACCCGATTGCTCCTTGGTAAATCATTCGGGCTCGCGGGGACCGGAATGGCGAGCTGACCGGCCGCGGCGGCGCGCGGCGGTCAACAGGCCGAACCAGCAGGCCGCTAGCCAGCCCAGGGAAACGCGCCGAGCGGGCGGCATGGCGCAGACGCAGCCATCGCCCGTGGGCTCTTCAGGCGGTATGGCGCCGGGGGGCTCGACGCCCGTGTCCAGCCATGACGGCCCGTTGGCAACGCATTCCTTGAAGACGTGCCAGGCCGGCTTGGGCTGGGCATCGGCGTACTTCAACCCCTTGTGATACTCGGCCTCGCCGAAGTAGCCGGCGGGGTCGTTCGCGTTGTCGAGGTAGCTCATCCAGGAGACGTCCACCACGCCGACCTCGGCGAGCTCCTGGTGCCGCTCGCACAGCTCGATGACGAAGTCGCGTTGAATGGACGCCCAGCCGCCGTAGTCGGACACCATGGCGTAGCCCAGGCGCACGGGGCGCAAGAATTTGCGCCAGAGATAGTGGGCGAAGCGGATCGCCCGATCGACCGCCGCGCGCACCTCGTCCGGATCGTGGCGCGTCGAGGCCCGCATCTCCTGGAACGCCACGAAGTCGGCCTGGGCGGCGGCTCGCCCCATGGAGATGGGCAGCAGGTGGTCGAAGTCCCAGTCGCCCGCCAACAGTCCCACCTGGCAGTCTGCCTCCGAACGCAGGATCTCGATGGCCTCGATCATGAGGTCGTTCCAGCCGTCCCAGGTGGCGACCTCGCCCTGGTTGTACTCGGGCTCGAGGGTGACCAGCACCTCGGAGCCGACCCCGCTGTCGCTCAGTAGCTCGGCCAGGGTGCGCACGTCGTCCAGGAACTCCTGCCGCCGCTCGATCACGTCCTCCAGCACGGGATCGCCGAAGAAGTGGTGGATGAGCTCGGGCGTGTAGCCGGCCTCGTGGATTCCGCGGATGTGGTCGGCGGTGAGCCAGTCGGACCATTCCGAGCCGCCGAGCCACAGCTGGGAAATGCCCACCTCCAGGCCGTCTTGGGCGAACAGCTCGGGCGCGGGCACCCATCGGTCATCCAGGTAGAAGGACCACGAGCCCACGCCGTAGCGGTAGCCGCCAGCCAGCCGGGCGAAGGCGTCGTGGCGCAGCTCGGCGCGGTTGCCGGCCGCATCGGCGCTGCGAAGCTCGAGCTGGCCGCGCAGCGGCGCCTCGGCTTCGATGACAACCGCGTGCTCGCGGACCAGTGAGCGGTCGGGCGCGGTCAGGAGCGAGGCCACCGCCTCGGTGGAGTAGCGAACCTGCGAGGTGGCCGGCTCGTCGGTGGTCCAGCGAACGGTGGCGGTCTGCGGATCGACGAGATCGATCGCCACGTCCGTCGTGATGGGCGGGGTGGTGTCACCGCTGATGGGGGTGCCCTCGACGCGCATCTCGGCAAAGCCGCCCCAGCCGTCGCCGGATGCGGCATCGGTGGCGCTCACCACGTAGACGTCGACGAAGGCCGTGGGATGCTCGAAAGGGAGCGCAAAGCTCTGCGGGGCGCGGGTGCCCGGCTCCAGGTCTACCGTGGCCACGGTGCCGTCGGCCGCCTCGAGCCGTACCTCGAGCGCCTGCGACCAATCGGACCACGCTTGGATGAAGGTCACGCTCTCGGCCACCGCGGGCTGGGACAGCCACAGCCGCCAGTCGGCATCTTCCAGCCGATGATGGGCCCAGTGGGTCTGGGGATCGCCGTCGAGCGAGGCCTCGGGCGGATGCTCGGCGCTCGGCCAGATGTCGAACTCGATGCGCCCGCCCGAGGAGAGGTCCTCTTGCGCCTGGGCGAGACCCGCGCTCGCGGCGAGGGCGAGCGCGACCGGGGCGACGACCGCGGCCGCAGTCGCCCGCCATCGTCGCGGACCATGGGGCCAAGGCAACATCGAGCCTTCCTTCTCGTTGAAGCGTACACCACCGTCACGGGCTGGTCATGGCGGGTCTACGGCTCGTCGAAGGCCTGCCAGCGGCCGCCCACCAGGCGCTCGTGCGGGCGGAAGCGGGCCTTGTAGCGCATGGGCCTGCAGGCGGCGATGAACAGGCCCAGGTACAGGTGGCGAATTCCCCAGCGGCGGCACAGCGCGATCTGCTGGAGGATGGAGTAGGTCCCTGGGCTGAGCGCCGAGAAGTCCGGGTCGAAGTAGCAGTAGACCGCGGACAGGCTCTGCTCGCCGCGGTCGGTGATGGCCACGCCGATGAGCTTGCCCTCGACGCGGTAGCGCAGCTCGAAGCTCTCGCAGCAGGAATCGCCTAGGAACACGCGGTAGGCGTGCGTGCTGGTCAGCGACTCGCCGCTGGTCAGCCCGCGCTCGTGCTTGTGGCGCTGGTACAGATCCATGCGTCGGGCATCGATGGCCACGGGGCCGAGCTCGGTGCGGATGCGCCGCTGCCCCCGCGCCCACACGCGGCGCTGGCTGCGGCTCGGCCGAAATCGCGCGACGTCGATGCGGATGGGCTCACAGGCTCGGCAGCTCGGGCAGCAGACCCGGTAGAGCAGCCTGCCCTGGCGGCGATCGCCCGACTCGAGGCGTCGATCCAGCTCGTGGCGATTGAGTGAGCGTACGGGCAGCCGCATGGGCAGGTGCCAGCGCTGCTCGGGTAGGTAGGCGCAGGCGCCCGGCTCGTCGAACACCAGCAGCTCGGGCGGCGAGCCGTCGAGCAGGCGGAAGCGGGGCGCGGGCTCCATCCTATGCCGAGCATGAACCCGCCCGGCCGCGGGTGCCAGCCTCGCGGTCGATCGCACCTTGGCCGCTTGGGTGGGTTTTTCGGGCCCGCGGCGCGGCCGGGGTGTACCCCGTCGCCATCGTGGTTATGCTCCTGGGACACCACGATGAACGAAACCCTCATCCTCGTCGCCATCCTGGCCGGCTGGCTGGTGCTGCAGCGTCTCGTGCTACCGCGCCTCGGGGTGCCCACTTGAGCCGTGCCGGATCCGCGCCGGTCGGCGCGGCGGACCAGCAAGAGCGACCCCCCCTGCTGAGGCGGCCCGCCCCGCCCTGCTGAGGTGCGCGCGCAGCCGCAGGCCGAGCTGACGGCTCCGCGATCTGCGGCAGTGCTTGGCCTGGGCGATCGCGGCGGTGTACCGTGCGCGGCGCTTTCGTCGTCCCCCTTGGAGCGAGGCATGGTCATCGCCGCCGTCATCGGTCTGCTGCTCGGCTTCCTCGGGTCGATCCCCGTGGCCGGGCCCATTGCCGCGCTGGTCTTCAGCCTGGGCGTGCAGGGGCGGTTTCGCTCTGGCGTGTTCATCGCCGTCGGCGGCGGCATCGCCGAGGCCATCTACGCCTTCATGGCCTTCTGGGGGTTCAGCACCTTTCTGACCCGCTACGAGCTGGTGGTGCCCATCTCGCGCGCCCTCGGCGGGGTGATCTTGATCGCGCTGGGCCTTTCCTTCCTCTTCGGCAAGGTGATGGCCGAGGCCGACCCCGACAAGGAGGCCAAGGCCTCCAAGAGCGAGAGCGATCTCCGCTCCTTCGCCCTGGGCTTCGGCATCACCGCGCTCAACCCCACCCTGATCGCCACCTGGACGGCGGCGGTGACGACGCTCTACTCCACCGAGGCCATCGCCTTTTCGAGTGTCCAGGCCGTGCCCTTCGCCCTCGGCACCGCCGTGGGCATCGCCGGTTGGTTCTTCATTCTGTTGGCGCTGATTCGGCGCTATCGGGATCGCTTCTCGGTCGCCACGCTGGTAGGCGCCGTGCGTGCCGCCGGACTTTTGCTGCTCGGGCTGGCCGTGTGGTTCATCGTCCGTTTCGTCCAGTACTTGTTGGGCCAGGGTTGACCGAGTTCGTAGCTCGGATTACTCACCGCGTCGCCCCGAGCACGTCCGTCATGACCGAACGAGCCCCGCTTCTCCAAGAGCTGCTCGCGCAGCGCATCCTGTGCCTGGACGGCGGTATGGGGACCGCCTTCCAGGCCCTCGAGCTGTCCGCCGCCGACTACGGCGGCGAGCCCTTCGAGGGCTGCCACGAGCACCTGATGCTAACCCGTCCCGACGTGGTCGAGGCGGTTCATCGCAGCTACCTCGAGGCTGGCGCCGACATCATCGAGACCAACACCTTCGGCTCCACCGATATCGTGCTCGGCGAGTACCCGCCGCTAGGGGAAAAGGCCCGCGCCATCACGCTCGCCGCGGCGCGCCTGGCCCGTCGGCTGGCCGACGAGTACAGCACGGCCGACCGACCGCGCTTTGCCGCCGGATCCGTGGGCCCCACCACCAAGCCGCTCAGCCTGTCGGCTGACATCGACTTTGCCGAGCTCAGCCGAAGCTATGCCGAACAGGCCCGCGCGCTCATCGAGGGGGGAGTCGACTACCTGCTGCTGGAGACCTGCCAGGACATGCTCAACGTCAAGGCGGCGCTGGTGGGCATCGGCCGGGTGGAGCGCGAGCTCGGCCGCTCGCTGCCCATCGCCGTCTCGGCCACCATCGAGCCGGGCGGGACCACGCTGGCCGGGCAGAGCGCCGATGCCTTTGCGGTGAGCCTGGGGCACCTGGATCTGCTCTACATCGGGCTGAACTGCGGCACGGGTCCGGCCTTCATGGCCGATCACCTGCGAGCGCTGGCCGAGCTCGCTCGCGTCCCCGTGGCCTGCGTGCCCAACGCGGGCCTGCCCGACGAGGACGGGCGCTACGGCGAGACGCCCGCCCGCATGGCAGCGGTGCTCGGACGCTTCATCGACGAGGGGTGGCTGAACCTGGTGGGCGGCTGCTGCGGCACCACCGGGGAGCACATCGCGGCCTTTGCCGAGCTGTGCCAGGACAAGGCGCCGCGGCAGCCTCCCCGCTACGAGCGTACCCTGCTGAGCGGCCTCGAGGTGGTCGAGCTCAGCGAGGAGAACCGTCCCGTGCTCGTCGGCGAGCGCACCAACGCTTTGGGCAGTCGGCGCTTTCGGCGGCTCATCGCCGCAGGCCAGCTCGAAAAGGCCAGCGAGATCGCCCGCAAGCAGGTGCGCGGCGGCGCGCAGGTGATCGACATCTGCCTGCAGAACCCCGACCGCGACGAGGTCGAGGACATGCGGCGCTTCCTCGAGGTGGTCGGCAAGAAGGTCAAGGTGCCGCTCATGATCGACTCGACCGATCCGGCGGTCATCGAGCTGGCGCTGCAGCGCTGTCCTGGCAAGGCCATCATCAACTCCGTCAATCTCGAAAACGGACGCGAGCGCTTCGCCGAGGTGGTGCCCTTGGCCCAGCAGTACGGCGCCGCGCTTGTGGTCGGCTGCATCGACGACGACCCCCAGCAGGGCATGGCCATCACGCGCGAGCGCAAGCTCGAGGTGGCGCGTCGCAGCTACGACATCCTCACCGAGGACTACGGCGTGGATCCCGGCGATCTGGTCTTCGACCCGCTGGTCTTGCCCTGCGCCACGGGAGATGAGCAGTACCGCGGCTCGGCCAAGGAGACGGTGCAAGGGCTGCGGCTGATCAAGTCGGCCTATCCCCAATGCAAGACCCTGCTGGGCATCTCCAACGTCTCCTTCGGTTTGCCGCCAGCGGCCCGCGAGGCATTGAACTCCGTCTTCCTCTACCACTGCACCACCGCGGGCCTGGACATGGCCATCGTCAATGCCCAGAAGCTCGAGCGCTATGCTCGCATCGCCGAGCGCGATCGGGTGCTCTGCGAGCAGGTGCTGTTCGAGACCACCGACGAGGCGGTGGATGCCTTGGTGCGGCGCTACCGCCAGGCGGGCGATCACGCCCCCAGGACCGCGCGCATCCGAAACGGCATGTCGCTCGACGACCGACTGAGCGAGTACGTGGTGAGCGGCATCAAGGAGGGGCTCATCGCCGATCTCGAGCGCAAGCTCGGGCTGGCCGATCCGCTGGACGTCATCAATGGCCCGCTCATGCAGGGCATGGCGCGAGTAGGCAAGCTCTTCCACGACAACAAGCTCATCGTGGCCGAGGTGCTGCAGTCCGCCGAGGTCATGAAGGTCGCGGTGCGCCACCTCGAGCCGTACATGGACAAGGCCGAGGCAGCCCACCGCGGCACGGTCGTGCTGGCGACGGTGCGGGGCGACGTGCACGACGTGGGCAAGAACCTGGTCGACATCGTGCTCAGCAACAACGGCTACAAAGTCGTCAATCTGGGGCTCAAGGTGCCCCCGCAGCAGCTCATCGCGGCCATCGAAGAGCACCAGCCGGACGTGGTCGGGCTCAGCGGGCTACTGGTCAAGAGCGCCCACCAGATGGTGGTCACCGCCCGAGAGCTGCGCGCCCACGGCCGCTGCCCGCCGCTGCTCGTCGGCGGCGCGGCGCTCACCCGCGAGTTCACGCGGCGCCGCATCGCGCCCGAGTACGGCGGGCTGGTGGCCTACGCCCGCGATGCCATGAGCGGGCTCGAGCTGGCCAACCGCCTGATCGAGCCCGAGCGCCGCCGCGAGCTGGAGCGGGAGATCGGCCGCGAGGCCGCCGCCATCGACGAGGGGCAACAAGTCGCGCGTCGAGCTCCTCCCGAGCCACCGCCCGCGCCAGATGCCGCGCGCAGCGTACCCGCCATGCTCGACGTGCCCAGCCCGCCCGACTTCGAGCGGCACGTCGAGCACGGCCTGCCGCTCGACGAGATCTGGCGTTACTTGAACCCGCGGATGCTCTACGGCAAGCATCTCGGCCTGCGCGGGGATCCGGCCAAGCTGTTCGACCGCGGCGACCCGACGGCCCTGGGCCTGCGGCACATGGTCGAGACCCTCAAGGACGAGTGCCGACCCGAGGGGCCAGAGCCCATGGTGGTCAGCGCGGTCTGGCAGTTCTTTGCCGCCGAGGGCGAGGGCGACGCTATGCGCCTTTACGCGGCGGACGACGACGAGCGGCCGCGGGTCGAGTGGATCTTTCCCCGCCAGCCGAGCGGCGAGCGGCTGTGCCTGGCCGACTACGTGCTGCCGCCGGGCAGCGGGCTTCCCGACAGCGTGTGCCTGATGGCGGTGACGGCTGGTAGTGGCATCCGGGAGCGCTACAAGCGGCTGCGCGACGATGGCGAGTTCTTGCGCAGCCATACCATCCAGGCCCTGGCCGTGGAGACCGCCGAGGCGGCCGCCGAGTGGCTGCACGACAAGCTGCGCGCCGACTGGGGCTTTGCCGATCCGCCCGAGACCACCATCGTCGACAAGTTCAAGGCCCGCTACCGCGGAAGGCGCTACAGCTTTGGCTTCCCGGCCTGCCCGGATCTGAACAAGCAGGATCAGCTCTTCGAGCTGCTTCGGCCCGAGGACATCGGCGTATCGCTGACCGGCGAGCACATGATGGACCCCGAGGCCTCGGTGTCGGCCATCGTGCTCCACCATCCGGCGGCCAAGTACTTCTCCTGCCGCGCCGACCGGCTGGGGTGAGCCCGCCTGCATTAGGTGATCGGTGAGCGGGACTGAACGGGCGGATGCCCTGGTGGTGCTGGGCTGTAGAGTGCGTGGCTCGGGCGAGCCCTCGGGCGCGCTCGATCGGCGGCTGCGCATGGCTGCCATGGGTTATGCCGAAGGGCTGGCGCCACGGGTGGTCGCCTCGGGGGGGCAAAGCTGGAACGGGCACATCGAAGCCCTGGTCATGAAGCGCGAGCTACTGCGGCACGGCGTGCCCGAGCGCGCCATATCGGTCGAGCTCGCCTCGCTCAGTACGCGGACCAACGCCTGGTTCTGCGCAAGGCTGCTCGACGAGCTGGGCGCGCAGCGCGTGGTAGTGGTCAGCTGCGCCTGGCACCTGCCTCGCGCGCTGGCGCTGTTTCGCCGCCAAGGCCTGACCGCGCTCGCCCCGCCCCCGCAGTGGTTCGCGGCGGTGAGCGCCCCGCCCGCGGGTCGGTGGCTCCGCGTTCGCGAAGCGCTATGGCGCCAGCTCGATACCGCGCTGTTGGCCCGACTTGCGCCGCGGCGCCGAGGCTGGTGGTGAGCGGCGCACCGTCGGTCACCGTCAACCCAGAAAGAGCGCGCGCAGCTCGCGGCCGCCCAGCCAGCCGAGAAAGCCGTCGGGGTCGCACTGCTCGTCGATGTGAGCGCGCTCGCGGTCGGAAAGCCGGTCCTGCGCAGCCAGCTCGAGCAGGCTCCAGACCTGCTCGGCGTGGTGGCGCTGCCGCTCGCGGGCGTAGTCTCCCACTCGGCCGCCGTGCATCATGAAGGGCCAGTCTGCGGCCGAGAGCAGTAGTAGCTCACGGATCGCCTGGTCCAGGGCCAGCCCTTGGGCGCCTGTGGCCTCAAGGTGGCGCTCGGTCGTCTGGCGCACAGCGCCATGGCTGCGGTGCAGCACTCGCCACAGCAAAGCCGTCTCGGGGCCCACCCAGGCGCGTCCGTAGCCGCCTTCGCCCCAGCTCGAGCGGGACGGCTCGGCGACAGGCCAGCGGCGGTGGGCGCGCAGGAAAGCACCGGGTGTGGTCGGGCAGAGCTCGTCCGAGGCTGCCAAGCGGCGCAACACCTGCTCGATGAAGCGCGGCCCCTCGAACCACCAGTGGCCGAACAGCTCGGCGTCGAAGGCGGGTAACACGAGGGCTGGGGCCTCGCCCGGCGCGCGCGCGGCATCCCGCCGTAGGCTGGCCACGAAGTGCCGAGCGTGCTCGGCGGCCCTGCGAGCGGCGGCCTCCGGGCGATACGGAAGTCCCGGCGCTCCTCGGCGGCCAATGCAATGGTACCTCAAGCCCGTGAGCGCGCTGGGCGTGCGCCAGGGGCGCTCGGCGGGGCGAAGCTCCTGGCCGACATCGCGGTAGAAGTCGCGATAGTCGGGATCGCCTGGGTAGCCGGTCGAGCGCGACCACACGCGCAGCGAGGCCGAGCGGTCGCGTCCGAGGTAGGCAACCCCGCTCGGGCCGATGACCGGGCCGGGCGGGCGCGCGTGCGGCCGGGCCGTCGCATGCTCGAGGCCGTGGGCATCGACCAGGCTGTAGCCGAAGCCCGCCCGTCGGATGGGCCAGTCGAGCTCGGGCTCGAAGGCGCATTCCGGTAGCCACAGGCCGACGGCGGGCTGTTCGGCCCATTGCCGAAAGCAGCGTTGGCCCAGGCGTAGCTGCGCCTCGACCGCGCCTTGCACGGGACGCAGCCCGGGAAGGTAGGCGTGCGACACCGTCGTGGTCCAGAGCTCGAGCCGACCGGTCTCGCAGTGGCGGCGCAAGGCGCCCAGCCAATCGCCGCCGAGCTCGGACCAGCGCCGCTCGGCCGCGCGTAGCCGCTCGCGGTAGAGCGCGACCAGCTCGGCGGGGGGCCGCTTGCCGCGGCTGCGCCGCCCTTGGGCTTCGTTGACCTCAGCGAGGGCATGCAGGTAGTCGACGAACTGCGCGCGGAGCCGCGGAGAGCCGAACATGGCCGCCAGGGTGGGCGAGACCGACAGGGTCAAGGAGCTCGGCACGCGGTCGGCGGCCAGCCGGTCGAGCACCTCGAGCAGCGGCAGGTAGCACTCCCAGAGCGCCTCGTAGAACCACTGCTCGCCGAGACGGTCCTCGGCTGAGCGCGGATACGGCAGGTGAGCGTGGAGGACGACGGCCACCCGGGCCCGCCCACCCATCTAGCGCGCCCCTTGCCGCAAGGCCGCGCCCGCTTGGCGTCCGAGCTCGGCAGCTGCGGCCTCGTCCGCGGGCCATGGTCGGCGCCGATCGTCGAATCGCGGGCGGGATCCATCGGCCTCGGCCAGCATGCACCGCAGCCACAGATCGGCGCCCGCACGAACGGCGTACGCCGCCACGGGCAGGCGGCAGTTGCCCTCGACGGTCGCCAAAAAGGCCCGCTCGACAGCCACACGCAGTGCCGTCTCGGCATCGTCGGTTGCGCCGAGCAGGCCCGCGGTCTGTTCGTCGTCCTCGCGGCACTCGATGCCAAGGGCGCCCTGCCCCACCGCCGGAAGGCACACGGCCGGGTCGAGGATCTCAGTCGCGCGGTCCTCGAGCCCTAGCCTGCGCAGGCCAGCGCAGGCCAGCACGATGGCATCGATTTCTCCCGCTGCGAGCTTGCCGAGCCGGGTGTCGACGTTGCCGCGCAGGGGCACCACGCGAAGGTCGGGCCGGGCGCGCAGCAACGCAGTCTTGCGCCGCAAGCTCGAAGTGCCGACCACCGCGCCCGCCCCAAGCTCGCGCAGCGTGGCGCCCGTACTGGAGACCAGCGCGTCGCGGGGGTCCTCGCGCGCGGGAATGGCGGCCAGTCGGAGCCCTGGGGCAAGCTCGGCGGGTACGTCCTTGATGGAATGCACGGCCAGGTCGGCGCGGCCGTCGAGCAGGGCCTCCTCGACCTCCTTGATGAACAGGCCCTTGCCCCCCAGATCCTGCAGCGGCTGGTCGCGGAAGCGGTCGCCCGAGGTCACCACCCGCACCTCCTCGAAAGCCAGATCGCCCGTGCGCTCGGCGAGCAGGCGGGTGTACGCGCGCATCTGGGCCAGCGCGAGCTTGGACTTGCGGGTCGCCACGCGCAGCCGTCGGATCATTGGGATGCGTTCCCCGCGCGCTTGTCGGCTTCGTTGTCGCCGTCCGCGCCAAGGGGCTGACTCGGCCGCGCCGCCTCCGCCGTTCGAGGCGGCGGTGGCCGGCCGGCCCCCTCGAGGGATTCGGCCGCGGCCGCGCGCTCCTCGGAATCGGCTGGGGCGATCGAGATCGCTGGCTCCTCGTCCTGGCGCGTCGCCTCGACGCGTTCCTCGAGGTCGAACAGATGACAGAGGGTGCGGGCGTACAGCTCGGCGTGAGGGCCCGCCGCCAGCGCCTTGAGCCGGGTGGTCGGTGCGTGCAGCAGCTTGTTGGCCACGGCCTCGAGCAGGCGGCCGAGCGCTTTGCGATCCGCCGCCGACAGGTGCTTGAGCTTACTCTTGAGGCTGCGATCGAGCTCCGCCTGCATCTGCTCGCGCCATTGCCCGCGCAGCGCCACGATAGCGGGGGTCACCGCTTGGCGGGAGCGCCGAGCCTCGAAGCGTACCACCTCGGCCAGCACCATGGCCTCGGCCTGCCGTGCCTCGGCCGCGCGGGTGCCACGCGACTGGGCAACCACGCGCGACAGGTCGTCGATGTCGTACAGGTAGACGTTGTCCAGATCGTGGACCGAGGGCTCGACGTCGCGCGGCACTGCGATGTCGATGAGAAAGAGGCTGCGGCCGCGTCGAGCTCGACGCACCGAGCCGAGCAGCTGCTTGGTGATGACGTGATGCGGGCTGGCCGTGGAGGTGATGACGATGTCGGCGCGCACCAGGGCGGCCTCCATGTCCGACCACGGCGCCGGCTTGCCGCCCACAACCGTGGCCAGCCGCTCGGCTCGTTTTGCATGACGGTTGATGACGCGCAGCCGGGCTCCAGCATGGGCGAGCTTTCGGGCGGCGGTCTCGGCCGTCTCCCCCGCGCCCACCAGCAGCGCTTCGCGGCCCGCGAGCTGGTCGAAGATCTGCTGGGCCAGGCTGACCGCCACCGTGGGCACCGAGGTCTTGCCAGCGCCAATGGCCGTCTGACTGCGCACCTGCTTGGCCACGTGCAGTGCGCGGCGCGCGGCCGCACCGAGCCGCGGGCCCAGGGTGCCCGCCGATTCGGCAATCCGCATGGCTTCCTTGAACTGGCCCAGAACCTGTGGCTCGCCCACCACCAGCGAATCGAGCGATGCCGCCACGCGGAACATGTGCCGCAGCCCCTCGCGCCCGCTGTGGGTGGATAGGTAGGGCGCCACCTGGTGACCGCCCACCTCGGACAGCACCGCCGCGATTCGCCGCGCCGCCTCGGCCGGTCCGCGCTCGGCCGTCTGCGCCGCGCAGTAGACCTCGACCCGGTTGCAGGTGCTCAGCACCATGGTCTCCTCGACCACATCGATGCCTCGGATCCGATCGAGCAAAAGCGGCAGCTCGTCCGACGGCACGGCCAGGCGCTCCCGTACCTCGATCGGGGCGGTGTGGTGGGAGAAGCCGACGACGATCACGTGGGCTCAGCCTCCTGCGCCCGCAAGCCAGGGTCGCAGCAGATAGATCAGCATCAGCGCCAGCGTGCCCGCAAAGCCCACCACGCTTCCGTAGGCGGCGCGACGCCCGCGCCAACCGGCCACCACCCGCAAAAGGAGCACGGCGCCGAACAGCGACCAAGTGGCCCAGCCCAACCCCAGCCGCACGATCACGTCGGCCGAGCGCTCAGCCAGCCCTGCCGTCCAGTACGTGCCCATGATCAGGCCCACCGTGAACAGCGGAAAGCCCACCAGCAAGAAGCGGTGAGCGGCCCGGTCGAGCGCGTCGAGCGAGGGCAGCGACACCGTCGGCAGGGCGCGCTTGCGCTTGAGCTTGCGCTCCTGCCACAGATACATGACGGCCGCGCCCGCAGCGAGCAGGAACAGCGCCGCGCCGCACAGGTTCGCGAACACGTGCACGCTGACGAAGCCAGCGGGCAGCCCGGCGTGCGGCTGCGCCTCGCCCGCGACAAAAGTGCTCAGCAGCAGCATCAGGCCAATGGGGGCCACCACCACGCCGAGGGCGTGCAAACGGAGTCGGCGGCGCGCGGCTAGGTAGATCGCCGTGGCCACCAGCGAGGCGATCGACAGGAAGAAGGGGCTGGACAAGACCGGACAGAGGTGGAGCACGAAGCTCGACAGGACCACGTAGGCGGTGTGCGCCAGCGCCGCCAATCCCAGAAGCCAGGCGCTCGCGCTCGGTCGCTTGTGCGGGCGAGCTCCGCGGACGATCTCGGCGTAGTACAGGCCGGCCGATGCCGCGTAGAGCGCGGCAGCCGCGGCGAAGCTGACGGTGCCAATAGCCGAGGTCATGGGCGCAAGACAACCCGCTGGCAGCTCAGATCACCAGCTCGTGGAGGCGGTTGAGCATTTCCTGCTCGCCCGTGCCGCCGAGGTCTCCGCTCGGGTGGTAGTCCCCCACGGGCAACCCCACGAAGCCCACCTGCACGCGGTAGGCGCTGTCCTCGAGCAGCATCGAGTTGCCCAGCAGCTCCGCCCCGAGCTCCTCGAGAAAGGCCCGCGACTTGACCTTGCCGCACAGGTCGTGACGGTCTCCGGTTTCGGTCTCCTCGATCAGCACGCGGGCCGCCTCGACGATCCTGTAGCGGCAGCCCGCCTTGCCGATCACGAGCTCCTGACCGTCGAGGGCAGCCCGATCGAGATCGATCAGCACGTCCAGCATGGGCTGGGGAAAGAAGACCCGGTTCTTCATGGGGAAGCCGCTGGCGGGGCCGTCGAATCGCGGCGAGGCGCTCGCCCCCGCCAGCGTCGGCCGAGCGCCCACAGCCACTCGACAATGCCTAGCAGAACGTACGCCCCGAGCAACCACAGCAGCGCGAAGGCCGGCTCGAGCTGGGTGTAGACGAGCGCGCTCGAGCCCACGGCCAGAGCGACCAGCAAGGCGGTGCGCACGTTCAGCTTGAGGTCCTTGAAGCTCCGGAAGCGGATGGCGGAGACCATCAAGCCGGCCAGCGCAAACGTGACGACCACCAGGAAGCCGGCATAGCGCGGCGAGCCGAGGGCACCGTCATTGGCGTTGCCGGCCACTACCAACGACACCAGGATGCCCGCGGCCGCGGGGATCGGCAGGCCCACCATGTACTTGGAGGGTTTGGCTGGGGCGCCGCGAGCGTCGGTGGCCAGGATGTTGAAGCGCGCCAGCCGCATCGCGCCAGCGGCCACGAAGGAAAAGGCGGCCAGCGCGCCGAGCAAGCCCGCCTGCTCGAGCGACCATTGATGGACCAGCAATGCTGGTGCCGCCCCAAAGGAGATGACGTCCGCCAGCGAGTCCAGCTGCAGGCCGAAGGCGCTCTCGGTCTTGGTCATGCGCGCCACACGGCCATCGACGGCGTCGAAGAATATGGCGAAGATAATGAGCAGAGCGGCCCGCAAGAAGTCCTCTGGGTGCTGTGCCGTGGTCGCCAGCAGCATCGCGTAAAAGCCGCAGAAGATGCTGGAGAGGGTGATCAGGTTCGGCAGCAGGAACAGGCTGCGCCGCAAGTCGAGCCGGCGGCGTCTTCGTCGGTTCCGTGCTCGGCGTCGCCGTTTGCGCATGCAGTCCTCGGCGGTTCGGTGGCGGCCTTCGCCACGTCTTGTTCTAGGCTAGCCGCCCGAGGGCGAGCGGGTAAAGGTTTGGGCGCAGCCGAGGTCGGGCTGCGCATCACGCGGTGGGCCATTGTAGCGGCCCGAGACCACGCGCTCGTGGCCAGCGCCGTCCCGTGCGACCTGGAGGTCCACCAGCCCGGCCTGAGCCAGCAGCTCGGTCACGACGGCGGCCGTTCCCGCCAGCACCTCCAGGGCCAACACGCCGCCAGAGGTCAGCATCGCGGGCGCCCCGGTCGCGATGCGCCGAATGACGGACATCCCGTCGGGCCCGGCCGACAAGGCGAGGGTGGGCTCGAAGGCGCGGATCCCCTCGGACAGCTCGGCCATCTGCGGCTCGGGGATGTACGGAGGATTGGCGGTGATGAGATCGAAGCGTCCCCGGTACGGCTCGAGTCCCTGATAGACGTCGGCGCGGACCAGCCCGACCAGCGCGCCCAGCCGCAGGGCGTTGTAGCGAGCCACGTCCAGCGCATCGAGACAGATGTCGGCGGCCAGCACCTCGGTCGTGGGCCGCTCCTTGGCGAGGGTGATGGCTACGCAGCCCGAGCCCGTGCACAGGTCGAGCACGCGCGCGCCGAGGCTGCGGCCGCGGCTCCGCTCGAGGCCCACCTCCACCAGGGTCTCGGTGTCGGGCCGCGGAATGAGCACGCGGCGGTCCACCGCAAAGCGACGACCGAAGAACTCGCGCTGGCCTCGCAGGTAGGCCACCGGCTCGCCTCGACGTCGGCGCCTGTGCAGCGCGCGATAGGCTGCCAGCTCCTGCGCGATGAGGGGGCGCTCGGCATCGATGACGAGCCGCACCCGGTCGCAGCCTAGCGCGTGGCCGAGCAACAGCTCGGCGTCGAGCCGGGGAGAGTCGAAGCCGCGCGCGCGCAGGTCGGACGCGGCCCACGCCAACACTCGACCGATGCTCCAGCCGAAGACGCTTTGGGCGCTCATGGTTGGTCCGCCGTCGTCATCACGACGCCAGCAGGTAGTGCATGATGCGCTCGGGGCCCAGCAGCAAGCACTCGAGCGTGCTCAGCACCAGGAAGGGCCCGAAGGCGACGCGGGCCTTGCGCAAGCCGGGCTCGGGCTCCTCGGCAAGCGGATCGACGCCGATTTCCCGCTCGATCTCCGCCCGTTCGGCGGGCGGCAGCTCGGCGAGCTCGGCGCGGAGCTGCTCGCGCTCGCGCCGCACCGCCGCCGGCTCCTCGGGCGGCCCGCGCACCAGCGTGACGGCCAGCGTGACCACCGTGCCCTGGATGGCGCCCGCGCCGAGCACGAACAGCACGCCAAACCAGCCGAACCACGCGCCCGCCAGCATCAACAGCTTGGCATCGCCCAGGCCCATTCCCGGACGACCCCGCAGCCGGGCGTGGATCACGCCGAAGGGCAGCCACACCAAGATGAAGCCCAGGGCTGCGCCGAGGAGCGCTTGTTCGATGCTCATCCCCCGCAGGCTGAACGTGCCAATGCCCAGCACGGTCCCGCCGATGCTGAGGCTGTTGGGGATGATCATGTGCTCGAGGTCGATGAACGCCACTGCGGTCAAGCCCACCACCAGCCCGAGGTCGACCACGTACACGGCGAGCACGTGCAGAGCGGGCGTCGAAGCAGGCAGCGGCAGCACGATGGCCTCCACGATGGCCAGCGACAGCACCCCCACGATGAGCTCCACCAAGGGATAGCGAGCGGAGATGCGAGCCCCGCAGCATGCCGCCTTGCCGCGCAGCCCGAGCCAGCTCAGCACGGGGATGTTGTGCCAGGGGCGGATCGGCTGGCCACAGGCCGGGCAGTGCGAGGCGGGGCGCATCACGCTCATCTGCCGCGGCATGCGGTGGATGAGCACGTTGCAGAAGCTCCCCCAACAAAGCCCGAACGCCAACGCGGCGACCCGCAACAGGGGCGGCGGCAGATCGGCGAGCGTCAAAGTCACCGTTTCACTCTAGCCGTTGCGCTTGGACTGCGCTGCGAGCTTCAGCATCATCGTCAGGGCGAGCTCGAGCTCCTCCTGCGTAGGCTCGGTCGGTGCGTCCGCCAGCGCGCGTTTGAGCTCCAGCAGCTTGGCGCCCAGAGCCTGGTAGCGCTGCCGCTGCTCGGTACTCGTCGCCTCGAGCACCCAGCGGCGCACCACCTCCTCGAGCTCGCCGACGTCACTGCGGCTAAGCAGCTGGGCCAGTTGGACGGCCATGGGGTCGGGGGGGCTGCCGCTAGGTCCTGCC
>CAYTYV010000026.1:0-26796 GCA_964441055.1 uncultured Polyangiaceae bacterium
GACTCGGGCTCGGTATCGGAAGCGAGCATCAAGATGAGCCCGGTTGCGGCACCTGCGCCTGCCACGGCTAGGCCTGCTGTGGACACGTGAGCCGTGGTGAGCATGCCGTCGTATTCCGACGTTGCGGCGTCTTCGCACCGTAGGTCCGGGCAATCGCCTTCGAGCTCGGACCTCTGATGCAAGGCCACGCCGCCCGCCACCGTGCCCACCACCAGGCCGGCCGCGCCCACGCCAAAGGCCGCCCAGGCCGCGGGCGGGACTGCGCTGGGTGCCTCGGGAGCATCGGGCTCAGGCTCGGGACGCGGCGGCCGTGCTGGTGGGGCCTTGGGCACAGGCTCGAGCTTCACCTCGAGCCGCTGGTGCTCGCGCTCGCGGAGCACTAGGCGCTGGTCGTACGCGACGAAGCCGGGCGCGGAGACGACCACGTGGTGCACGCCCGGGTTGAGCTTGCGCGGCAGATGGACTCTCTCCGGTGCGAGCTCGGCGCCGTCTAGCGCAACCTTGGCGGACGCTGCTGCGGGGAGAGGGACCAGGGTGATCTCGAGGGTCGGGAGCCGCTCCAGGATGTCGGCCTCCAGCGCCTCGGCCTGCTCGCGGGCCCGCTGGAACGGCGCGGGCTCGTCCGGAGCCTGGGGGTAGGTCCGCACGCGCTCGAGCGCGTCCAGCGCCTCGAGCAGCATGCCGCGCTTTGCCCGAGCCTTGGCCACATAGAGGCTGGTCGTGGGCACGCCCATGATGGCGTCGGCGGCTTGGAAGGCCTCGAGGGCGCCGAGGTAGTCGCCGCGCTTGTACAGGCGGTAGCCCTCGTTCATGAGGTTGCGTGCGCGGTCCTTATCGGCCTTCGTGGAATCGCTCGGCGCTGCGGGAGGCTCGGCGGGCGCGGCGCTCGCCGAGCGGGCCAGCGCAACGAGCACGGCGCACAGCGGCAAGAGCAAGAGCCCGCGCCTGGACCTTTGGCCTGGCAGGCGTCGGTGGTGCTCGGCCACCCGAACGCTGCCTATCCCGCCCCTGCCCAGCGGACGCAGCAGCCGCACGTCGGCCGTGACCAGCGTCCCCGGCTGGAGCTTCGGCCCCTCGGCTTGCGTTTCCATGAGCTTTCCGCGCGCGGAGCTCATGGTACACAACGGTGGGGAAGCCGCAACGTGGACCAATCGCCGTGACTCCGAGCCGGTTGAGGGCTGGTCCCGCGCTGGCCGGCCATCACCTGCGCTCGTGCCAGTAGCCCGGTCTGCGCTTCTGATGTGCTACCGCCACGAGCAGGACCTCGTCATCCTGCACCCGGTACAGCAGGGTGTAGGGGTACCGCCTCAACACGCGGGCGCGGATGCCTGGCTTATTCTCCGGCCAGATCAAGGCCGTCTCCGCCAAATCCTGAACGGATTGCTTGAGCTCGGACTCGAAACTCGCAGCGGCCACAGGACTTCGCTCTGCGTACCAAAGGAAGGCGCGGCGAGCGTCTTCTTCGGCCCGCGGGTCGATGACGACTCGGAATCGCGCCACCCTAGCGTTCCTGCGAGAAGATGCGTTGCCGTGCGGCCTCCCAGGGCACCGGCTCGAGGCGTCCTTCGTCCACGTCTTTCAGACGCGCCCGAGCTTCTTCCAGCCAAGCATTCTCGATGACCTCTGGAGCATCGCCAACACTGTCGAGCAGACGCAGAGCGAGCAGCGAACGCTCCTCGGTCCCGAGCTTCATGGCCTCGTCGTACAGCTTCTCGGCAGTGACACTCACCATTACATTGTAGCAGCAACTGCGAGAGATGTCCGAGCATCTGCCCGCGACCCGCCTGATGCAAACCAAACTGGACCGAGGCAAACAGCAGCGGCAAGACCGACTCCTTCGAAGGCGCCGAGCTGCAGGCGCGGGAACTCCCCTCTCAAGCCGCCGCAAGCGCCGTCATGGGGTCGACCCGTCCCGCGCGCCTAGCCGGCCCCAGCGCGCCGAGCAACGCGAACAGCGCTGCAAAGCCGAGCGCGCCCAGGCCGAGCTCCAGCGGAAAGGCGAAGAAGGTGGTCGGCTTGAAGGGGAAGTCCGGTAGCTGCGTGGCCGCCAGGTAGTCGGCCACTAGCGCCAAAAGCCGCGCCGTCGCCAGCCCCACCGCCCCGGCCGCGATGCCCACGGTCAGCGCCAGCGCCTGCAGCCATCGGACCATGTCGCCTGCCGAGGCCCCGAGCGCGCGGTAGAGCGCGATCTCGGCGCGGCGGTCGTGGACCAGCACGCGGAAGGTGTAGGCGATGTTGGAGGCGGACACGAGCAGGATGACCGCCGCCACCACCACTAAAAGGGCCATCACCCCGTTGATCAGCACGCTCACGTCGTGAGCGCGGGTGTCGCGCGGCCCGAGCCCGAGCTTGGCGCCGAGCGCGATGACGCCGCTCACCTCGTCGTTGGCGCGGACCTTGACCAGCACGGAGGTGTACTCGTCTGCGGCCTTTGCGCCCGCGTACTCGCGGTTCCAGCGCCGCACCACCTCCAGCGGCACGGTCGCCCCGAGGTCGATGGCCTGCCTGGAGATGCCCACCACCCGCACGCTCACGTGTCTCGGGCTACCGTGCTTGGAGCGGCCGAGCAGCGACTCGCCCAGCCACAGCCGAAAGGTCGCGCCCTCGGCCTGACGGATCAGGCTCTCGCCGACGGGCGGCAAGCCGTGAGCGGGCGCTATGCTCTTGTCGAAGATCTCCACCAAGTACGGGCTGACCAGCACGGGCACCGGATCCGAACAGCGGCCCTTTGCGGCATCGGACGGTCGCTCGCAGTACTGCGGCGCTGCGCAATCTCCGTCGCTCTGACAGGGCGGGCCGGGACGGTCGAGCGGGTCGGCGAAGGGACGGGGCCCTTTGACCGCGCCCCGCACCAGCTCGGGGTGGATGCCGTCGCCGATCATCTCGCTCGTGCCGAGCTTGCGGCCCATCAGCTTGCCGTGGCCGCTGGCCGGGAAGCCGAAGCGTAGCTTGGGGTAGACGGCGGCCACCTCGGGAGCCGCCCGCAGGCGCTCGACCGTGCTCGGCGCGATGCCCACCCGCTCGCCGCCCGCGCCCAGCAGCACGGCGAGCATCCCGGGATCGCGCGCCTTGGGGGGCTCCAGCTCGACCTGATCGATGGGAAACACGTCCCCCAGCAGCACCGCGCGCACGCCCAGGCCCAGCGCCACGAAGAACACCAGCGCCGCCGTCCCCGCGGCGATCCCAAAGCCGCTGGTCACCAGCGCCCCCCGCGCTCGGCCGAGGTCGCGACCGACGAGCACGCACAAGGCGCGGAATCTCATGCCACCTCCGCATCGGCCGAGCGCGGCGCCCTCGCCTGCTCGTTCTGGGCCCGAGGCACCAGCTTACCGGCCCGCATCTCGACGACCCGCGTGGCCGCGCGGGTGAGCGCCCGGTCATGGGTCACGCCGATCACCGTGACGTCCGTCGTGCGATGCAGCTCGCGAAAGGTCTCGACGATCTGCGCGCTGGTCTCGGCATCGAGGTTGCCCGTGGGCTCGTCGCATAGCAGCAGATCGGGCTCGAGCAGCAGGGCGCGGGCCACGGCCACTCGCTGACGCTCACCGCCCGAGAGCTGGGCGGGCATATCGGCGCCCCGCCCTGCCAAGCCCACCTGCTCGAGCAGCATCTCGGCGCGCCGCTGCTGCTGCGCGCGGCCCTGTGCGTCCACGCGCTCGCGCGAGAACAGGGCGGGCGCCAGCACGTTGTCCAGCGCGGACAGGTGACCCAAAAGGTGGAAGGCCTGGAACACGAAGCCGATGCGTCGGCCCCGCAACGCGGCTAGCTCGGCATCGGAAAGCGCCCGCAGGTCGCGGCCAAAAAGCTCCAGCTCACCATCAAATGTCCTGCACAACCCGCCGAGTAGGCTAAGCAATGTTGTCTTGCCGCATCCGCTTGGCCCCACCACGGCAACGAACTCGCCCGCCTCGACGCGCAGCGACAGACCGTCGAGGGCGGCGCGCATGCCCGAGCCGTGGCCGTAGCGCTTGCTCAGCTCGTGGGCATCGACCAGGGCTTCGGCTTGGCGGTTCACGGGTCGGCTACGGCGGCAGGTGGGAAACGGATCGGCGACTCGCTCAACGCGGGAGCCTATAGCCCATCCGCCAGCCGAGCGCATGGCGCGGCGCCAGCGGGTGGCAGCCGCCCCTATTTGCAGCAGCGAAAGCCGGTCGAGTAGTCGTGGTAGCGCGGTCCGTGCGCGCGGGTGTGATACTCGCAGCCGTGGCCGTTTTCGTGGACGTCGAGGAAAAAGCCCCCGCGGAAGGACCCTCGCGGAGCTGCGGTCCACTCGTGGAGGTTGCCCACCATGTCGTAGAGCCGAAAGGAGTTGCGGCAGCGCCGAAACTTGCCCGCGGGCGCACAGGTCCCCTTGGGGCGGTTGAGCCGCGGGTCGTTGAGGTTTTCCCAGGTGTAGGCCGATTGCGGCGCGGGCTCGCCGTCCTTGCCGAAGAAGTGGTTGAACGACGAGAAGCCGTCGTCATTGCAGCGACCGGGGATCCAGCGCTTTCCGTAGGGGTAGAGCGTGGGCCGTTTGCCCTTGCAGGCCGTCACCCACTCCTCGTCGGTACACAGCCGCTTGCCCGCGTTGCGACAGGCCTGTGCGGCCTCGTTGCGGCTGATGTAGGCTTGCGGCATGCGCCCGCGGCGATTGCGCGCGGCCACCTTCTTTCCGGTGACGGGCTCGAAGGGCGAGTGGCGGCGAACCCGACCGCGTGAAAGAAGCTCCACGGTGTAGGCCTCGTAGCGATCGATGCAGTAGCCGCCCCAGATGGAGACCATGTCGCGCGGGCAGCCCTTGCGACCGCGGCGGGTCGACGGTTTCTTGCTGACGCCCTTTTTGCCGCGTTTGGGCGTGGCCTTCTTGCCAGCTGGTCGCTTCTTCGCAGGTTTGTGGACTCCGGGGCCCGCCTGGGCCTGACCTGGCGAGGGAAGCCCGAGCGCAACCAGGCCCAGGGCAGCTGCCACCAAGCCCCAGGCCATGGCGGACGAGCGGCGGGCGGCCCCCTGCCAGGACGGCTGGGCACGGCCGCGGCCATGGGCTGCACCGCGAAAGCCCGTGGTAGGCTCCGCGTTCGGCGGATGAAAGGCGAGCGGCTCGGTGGGCTGCACGATGGTCCTGGGGGCGAGACGCGCCCTGGGGTTGAAGACGCCTATGCACTATGGAGTATTCATCTGCTTCTAGGCCAACTCTCATGAGCGAGCGCCCACAGGCCGTCATTCGGCAGCAACCCGAGGACTTCGTCGTCGAGGAGATCCCGGCCTACCTGCCATCCGGCCAAGGCGGGCATGCCTTCATCACCTTCCGCAAGCGCGGCATGACCACCCCGGAGGCGGTTCGCCGGATCGCCCGAGAGCTCGGTATCGACCCGCGCGAGGCGGGCACCGCGGGCCTCAAGGACAAGCACGCGCTCACCACCCAGACCGCATCCTTTCCGCTACCACTGGATCGGGACATCGAGCAGGTCGTGGGGGCGGTCGAGCTGCCGCAGATCGAGATCCTGGGGGCTGCGCGGCACGAGCACAAGCTCCGCACGGGCCATCTCCGCGGCAACCGGTTCTCGATCACCTTGCGCGGGCTGGACCCGGGCACGGCGGCGCCGCTCGTAGCGCAGCTCGAGGCCCTGGGCGACGAGGGGCTGCCCAACGCCTTCGGGCCGCAGCGCTTCGGCCGCGACGGGGCCAATGCCACGCGGGCGGCCGCCTGGATCGCCGGTCGCGCACCCGTCCCGCGCAGCCGGACCGAGCGCCGCCTGCTCTTCTCGGCCTGGCAGTCCTGGCTGTTCAACCGCGTGCTCGAACGGCGCGTGGCCGACGGCAGCTGGCAAGCCGTGCTGCCGGGCGACTTGGCCAAGAAGCGCGACACGGGGGGCCTGTTTCTGGTGCCCTCCGAAGGCGAGCAGCTGGAGGACGCCCGCCGCCGCGCCGAGGCAGGAGCCCTCGGGCCCACGGGTCCGCTGTTCGGGCCCAAGATGCGCTGGCCCGGAGGCAGACCGGGCGAGCTGGAGCGAGAAACGCTGGCCGAGGCGCTGGGCGATGGCCCCGGGCTCGACCGGTTCGGCCGCCTGGGCCCAGGCACGCGTCGGGCGCTGCGGCTATGGGCCACCGAGCTCCGCTGCGAGCTCGGCTCGGATCGCGACCGCCTGACGGTTTCTTTTGTGCTACCCAAGGGCGGATACGCTACGACCGTGCTTGAACAAGTATGCGACCTGCGCGACGTCCATAAGGAGCAAGGGGCCTAGGCCTCGGATCCGGACCGCCACAGGCGCCCCCGCGGGCGGCCGGATGCCGCCCCGAAGAGCGTTCCCCGGTTCCTTCCATCGTTTCCCATCGTAGTCGAAAGGCGATAGCAGCATGAATCTGGTCGAGTGGCTGAAGCGCATCATGGTGGGCTTCGGCGCGGAGTGGGTCATGTGGCTGATGCTGGTGCTCAGCGTCATCTCGGTGGCCATCATCCTCGAGCGCGCCTGGTTTTTCTTCTCGCTGCGCGACGACCTGACCGTTCTGGCCAACGACCTGCGCAAGGCGCTCGATAGCTCCCTGGAGGCAGCGCGCCAGCGCATGCAGCGCTCCCCCTCGGCCGAGGCCGCGGTGGTGATGGCGGGGTTGGCCATGGCTGCCAGGGGACCGGCCGCCGCGCGAGAGGCCATGGCAGGCGCCGCCGCCCTGCAGCGCATGAAGCTCGAGAAGCGGCTGGCCTACCTGGCCACGCTGGGCAACAACGCTCCGTTCATCGGGCTGTTCGGCACGGTCATCGGCATCGTGGGAGCCTTCGAGGCGCTGGGAAAGACCGCGCAGGAGTCCATCACCGAGATCGCCGCCCAGCCCGTGGCGCCGCAGGCGGTCATGACCAGCATCGCCGAGGCCTTGGTGGCCACGGCCATCGGCATCGGGATCGCCATTCCCGCGGTAGCCGCCAACAACTACTTCCAGCGCGCCACCAAGTCGACCCTCGCCAACACCGAGGCGCTCACCAGGGTGCTGCTGGCCCACCTGCGCACCACGGCCGTGGCCGCGGTTGCCGAGGGCCAGCCGGACGACGAGGACGACGAGGACCAAGATCGGGACGGGTGAGCGCCATGGCCGGGCGAGAGCTAGACGAAAACGGAGTCATCTCCGACATCAACGTCACGCCCTTGGTCGACATCACCTTGGTGCTGCTTATCATCTTCATGGTGACCGCCAAGATCATCGTCTCCCAGTCCATGCCCCTGGACCTGCCCAAGGCGGCTTCGAGCGAGCAAGTCCAGCTCGTCTTCGGGCTGGATCTGCACGCCAACGGCGACCTGACCGTCAACGGCCAGAAGGTCGACGGCGATGAGGCGCTGCTCGCCAAAGCCCGAGAATCGCTGGCCAAGCACAAGGATCTGCGCGCCGTCATCCGCGCGGACAAAACGGTGCAGCACGGCCGGGTGATTCGGGTGCTGGACCTGCTCAAGCAGGCGGGCGTGACCCGGATCGCCTTTGGCATCACGCCCATCGCAGCCGAGTCCGACTCGGCGCCAACGACAACGGCGTCGCCTGCCGAGAAGCCGGCCGACGAGGGGGAGGGCCCGGAGTAGCGCCGCGGCGGGGCGCTTTTCATGGACGGCTATGGATGCCTTGGTCAGCGCCGCGCCTAGCCTGCCTCCGTTTGCCTCGGAGCTGGCGCCGACCACGACCCAGCACGACGATCCACTCCGACCGGTGACAGAGCTCGGGCGGCGGGCCTCCTGGGTCGGTTGGATCATCGGCGCGCTCATCGCGCTCAGCACCCACGGCGTCGTGTCGGTCCAGGCGGTGAGCTCGCTCGTGGAGATGCAGCGGCAAGTCCAAGCCATGCGCGAGGCGCTGCACGAGTACTTCTGGGCCACCTACGACGTCGAGGTGCGACAGGAGCCCGAGCCCGAGCAGCCCGAGCCCGAGCCCGAGCCCGAGCCCGTGGTCGAGCCGAAGCCGCCAGAGACGGCCAGCGTGCCCGAGCCCGAGCCCGAGCCGGAAAGCGACGATCCCTATGAGGACGATCCCCCGCCCGCCCCGGCCGAGGCCGCCAAGATCCTGACCGCCGATCCAGACCCGGACGAGCCCGTGGACCTGACCGCCGAGGGATTCGTCACGGGCGAGGGCACAGGCCCCAGCTACGGCTACGTCTCGGCCAAGGGCACGGCCAAGAGCCCCACCTTCGACCGACACGCCCAAGTGGGCGGCGTCGAGGGCGGAAAAGGCAAGGGACCGCCCCAACGCGCGCGCCCGCCGCGTCGCAACGCCTCGAGACCAGCCGGGATCGTCGGCGGCCGCTCCTGGAGCTGCCCCTTTCCACCGGAGGCCGACATCGAGCAGATCGATCGGGCCACCGCGGTGCTGGTGGTGACGGTAGCGCCAGACGGGCGCCCGGTCAGCGTTCGGGTCCTCAGCGATCCGGGATACGGCTTTGGGCGCCAGGCGCGACAATGCGCGCTCGGCCGCCGCTATCGACCAGCGCTCGACCGCGACGGCCGGCCCATCCAGGCGACCACCCCGCCCATCAACGTGCGCTTCCGCCGTTGAGCGGCCGTTTCGCAGCCTCTGAGTCGGCAGGCGCGAATCGGCTGCTTGGGGCGACGCGGGGAGAAATACCGGCTAGGCTGGCGCGGCCTTGGACTCTGCCCAGCGACTTCGCCACCTTAGCAAGGTACGCCTTTTTGCGGGCTTGACCGAGCCGGCCCTCGGCCTGATCGCCGCCGTGACCGAGCAGGAGTCGTACCCAGCAGGCGAGCGGATCTTTCGGCACGGTG
Organism: uncultured Polyangiaceae bacterium; assembly: GCA_964441055.1. Lineage (GTDB taxonomy): Bacteria > Myxococcota_A > Polyangia > Polyangiales > Polyangiaceae > JACQWT01. Next base: position 8,733 of record CAYTYV010000026.1, read on the forward strand.
ACGCAGGCGACAGGCTCTACGTCATCGCCGAGGGCCGCGTGCGCATCAGCCGCGACATTCCCGGCATGGGGGAGGAAGCCCTGGCCATCCTGGGCGAGGGAGCCGTCTTCGGCGAGATGGCCCTGTTGGAGGACACGCCGCGGTCGGCTGACGCCTGGGTCCACGAGTCGTGCACCGTGCTGGCGATTCGGCGGGAGGCCTTCGAGGACCTGCTCTTTCTCCACAAGAACCTGGCCTACGAGGTGCTCTGGAGCATGGTCCGAATCCTGTCGGCCCGCCTGCGCGAGACCACCGACAAGCTGACCTTTTTGTCGGGCACCGACAAGTTCGGCTAGCGGCGTTCGCCGTCAGGCAAACTGAACAGGTGCCACTGCTCTCGCGACTCGCTCCTCCGCGGCGGGCCAGCCCAAAGATGGCAGGTGCGCCGAGCTCGCTCCAAGCATTGCGCTTTTTTGCCAACAAACATGCCATACGTTTGACAACCCCTCGCCTGTTCAGTATCTTACCGGGATCATGCAGGGGTTGACTGCGCGGCAGCATCAGGTGCTGGCGTTTATTCGCCAGTCGATTTTGGACCGAGGCTACCCACCGACGCTCCGAGAGATTGGTGCGCACATGGGGATCCGTTCCACCAACGGGGTGAACGACCATCTGCGCGCGCTCGAGCGCAAGGGCTACTTGACCCGGGAGGACATGAAGTCGCGCGCCCTTCGCCCGCGCGACATGGACGTCCCGAGCCAGGCCCAGCAACCGGCCGCCGATCGGGGCCTGGCGAGGATCCCCATCCTCGGCCGCGTGGCCGCTGGCTTGCCGCTGTACGCCGAGGAGCACCTGCTCGAAACCGTCGAGGTAGATCGGGGGTTGGTGCCGAAATCCGGCGAGATTTTCGGGCTGCGCGTGAGCGGCGACTCGATGATCGAGGCTGGCATCATGAGCGGCGACTACGTCTTCGTGCGCAAGCAGTCGACGGCGGAGCGCGGCGATATCGTCGTGGTGCTCATCGGTGACGAGGCCACGGTCAAGCGCTACTACCCCGAGCGGGACTACATTCGCTTCCAGCCCGAGAACCGAGCCATGGCCCCAATCCTGGTGCGGGCCACCGACTTCAAGCCCACCATGCTGCTCGGTGTGGTGGTTGGCGTGTACCGCCGCATCTGAGGGCAGTCGTCGACTCGCTAGACGCATGTTGACGGCCGTAGCCGGCCCCTGATAGCGTCGCTCGCGGGCGGGCCAGGTGCGGCTCTGCCAGGCCAACCGAGATGGATCCGACCGTGAACAATGCGGCATCCCAACGGGCCACGCATTCCGTGCGGAACGCGGCGGCGCTGCTCGCCTTGATGGGCGCGTCGGTCTTCGGCAGCGGCGGCTGCGTGGGAACGGTCTACGCCGTCAAGGCCAACGCAGCGGCCTCCCGCCTAGAGCAGGCGCGCAGCCTCGAGGCCGAGGAGCTTGCCCCCTACGAGTACTACTACGCCAAGGCTCACCTCGAAAAGGCCATGGAAGAGGCGGCCAGCGCTGAATACGGCGATGCCATCGACTTTGCCGACACCGCCGAGCAGTACGCCGACAAGGCCATCGAGCTGACCCGCGCTGCGCATAGGGGTGCTGGACGATGAGCCGATCGGCCAATGCGCTCTGGGCCCTGCTCGGGCTGGCGGCGCTGCAGCTAGCCCCAGCGGGCTGCAGCCGCGTTCCCGAGATGCGCGGCGAGATCGCCTCGCTGCACGACCGCATCGGCCAGGCCGAGCGCAACGGAGCGATGCGCTGCGCCCCGCGCGAGCTCGCGTTGGCCCGCGCGCACACCCACTTCGCCAGCATCGAGCTCGACCAGGCCGACATGTACCGGGCCGAGGAGCACCTGGCCATCGCTCGGCCCAACGCCAAGGCGGCCATGGATCTGTCGCCGCCCGCCTGGTGCACCGAGCGCGGCTTCGTGGCCGAGGGACCCCCGCCAGCGCCCGGCGACGCCGACGGCGACGGCCTGCTCGACCCCGACGACGACTGCCCGCACAAGCCCGAGAACTACCAGGGCTACCAAGACGAGGACGGCTGCCCCGACGATCCCGACACGGACGGCGACGGCATCCCCGATTCCCGCGATGGCTGCGAGCTGCTGGCCGAGGACACCGACGGCTACCTGGACCTGGACGGCTGTCCCGAGCCCGACAACGACCTCGACGGCGTGCTCGACGTCAGCGACGAGTGCCGCGACGAGCCCGAGGATCCAGACACCTTCGAGGACGACGACGGCTGTCCCGACCCGGACAACGACAAGGACGAGGTGCTGGATCTGGACGACCACTGCCCGCTCGAGCCCGGCGTAAAGGGCGGGGAGAGGCCCGGCTGCCCCAAGAAGCCCAGCCTGGTGGTGGTCACGGACAAGGAAATCAAGATCACCCAGCAGATCCATTTCGAGTTCGACAAGGCCCGGATTCGACCGATCAGCTACCCCGTGCTCGACGCAGTGGTCGACGTCCTCGTGAAGAACCCGAAGTTCCGCATCGAGGTGCAAGGCCACACCGACAACGTCGGCCCGCCAGCTTACAACAAGCGCTTGTCACAGCGACGCGCCGACGCGGTGCGCGAGTACCTGGTGAGCCATGGCATCGCGCCGAACCGCCTGGTAGCGGTCGGCTATGGCCTGGAACGACCCCTGGTGCCCAACACCAACGATCGAAACCGCGCTCTGAACCGCCGCGTGCAGTTCGTCCGCACCGAGAAGCGCGAACCGTAGCCGATGCCAACGCGGCCGGCCGCAGGTGCGCAACCCCGACTTCCCGCCAACAATCCAAGGCGACTACGACCCCAGGAGGGCTACAGAACCGTGCAACCCCGTCTCCGTAGGTTGGTCCACCCCGCTGCCTGTGCGGCGCTGCTCACGTTCCTCGCGTCCAGCGCCCACGCTGCACCTGGAGACTCCAAGGCCAACAGCATGTACGAGACGGCGCTCTACGAGGAGTACCTCGAGACCCGTTTCGACGACGCCATCAAAACCCTGAAGAAGGCCATCTCGCACTGCGACAAGAAGAAGTGCAGCAAGAAGGTCGTGGCCAAGCTGTACGTCGGCCTGGGTACGGTCGAGGGGGGCGGCAAGGGCGACATGGCCGCGGCCAAGAAGGCCTTTGTCGAGGCCCTCAAGCTCGACCCCAAGGTCAAGCCCATCGAGGACTTCACGAGCGACGCTCTGTCCAAGGCCTTCAAGGAGGCGAAGAAGGCGGACGCGGGAGACGAGCCCGACGAGCCCGACGAGCCCGACGAGCCCTCGGCCGACGAGCTGGACTACGAGCCGCCCGAGGAGGCGCTGGTCAACACGCCGCTTCCCATCTACCTCGAGGTGGACGAGGACCTCGGCGCGGAGCAGGCCAAGCTGCGCTTCAAGCCCTTTGGGGCGACCAAGTGGCACTCGGTCAAGATGAAGCGCATGGGCGACGGCTTTGGTGGGGTCATTCCCTGCACCGAGCTGACCACCACGGGCAAGGTCAAGTTCTACATCATCTTCACCGATGACGTAGGCGACCCCATCGCCTCGGTCGGCTCGCTCAAGTCCCCGCACGTGACGCGCATCAAGCACGAGATCGAGGAGGACCAGCCCTCGCTGCCGGGCGAGGAGCCGCCGGACAAGTGCAAGGACCAGGAGGAGATCTGCCCGCCCAACTTCCCGGGCTGCAAGGACGGCGCGGGAGATGGGCCAGGCGACAGGCCCAAGTGCGGCGACAAGGGCTGGGGCGCGAGCTGCGACGCGACCGCCGAGTGCAAGTGCGGCTTCGTGTGCTTGAACGGCAGCTGCGAGCAGGCCGAAGATGGCGAGGATCCGCGACTCAGCGGCGACGGCGACGGGGAGGACGGCGACGCCGACGACGACGGCATCCGGAAAAACTGGCTCTCGCTAGGCGGCCAGATCGACATCGTCTTTATCGGCGGTGCCGAGAACGTCTGTGGCGGTTGGGACGACCCCAGCTCCAGCCCTGCCTCCGAGCCCCCCGACAACTTCTTCTGCTTCCACCCCAACGATGGCGGCGAGTTCCTCGGTAAACCGGTCAACGATCGCATGAACAAGATCGAGGGCGGCGCAGGGCTCGCGGGCGGCCGCCTGCTGCTCGGCTACGACCGGGTGATCTGGGAAGGCTTGGTCGGCAACGCGCGCTTCGGCTTTGCCTTTGGCGGCTCTCCTAGCCCGAACGACCCCAAGGACAGGGAGCTACAGCGCGAGCCGTCGGCCCAGAGCTTCTTGCCCATCCACGTCGAGCTCGGCGCGTCCTACTACTTCCTGAACGAGCCGTTCAAGCAGGACATCCGGCCCTTCGCCTTCCTCAGCGGTGGCGTCGCCCAGGTCAACGCGGGCCTGGCGGTGGATGTGTGCGACTACCTCGACGACGATGGCAACCGCATCAACGACAGCACCGACAAATGCGGTCCGAACGCCGAGAAGCGCACCTTGGACGCCTACCAGGTCACGGGCCTGAACTTCATCGGCTTCGGCGGCGGCGCCATGTACGCCATCACGCCCTACCTGGGCATTCAGGGCAAGCTCAAGTTCATGGTGATGCTGCCGACCACGGGCTTCGTGATCGCGCCCACCATCTCGCCCGTGTTCATGTTCTAGAACGACGAAGCCCCCCGGCATTGGCGATGCCGGAGGGCTTCGGTGCCGCGCGGGGCGGGCTGCTACTTGCCCGCGAGCTGCTTGGCGCGCGCCATCAGGCTGGCGGGGAAGGCCCCTTGGCCTAGCCGCTGGTGGAGCTGGGCGAAGACGCCGTCCCACTCGGCGATCTCGGCCGGGCTCAGCTGGATGACCTTCATGCGGCCCTTGATGCGGCCGTAGGCCTCCTCGTCTTCCTTGCGGATGCGCTTGGTGAGCATCAGCCCCGCCTTCTTGGCGGTCGACTTCAAGACGTCGCGCAGATCGGCCGGGAGCCGCTCCATGCTCTTGTTCGAGAACACGATAGCGCCGATGCCCACCGCCATGGCGTGGTCGGTGAGGTACTCGAGCCGAGGAGCCCATTGGAGCTGCTCAGCGGCGAGCATGGGAGAGAAGCACACGTTGATGCGACCCGAGTTGAGGCTGGGCAGGATCTCCGCGATGCCCATCTGCCGCCCGTTGAACCCGACCACCTGAGCGAAGGTGGGAATGATGGCGTCGCCCGTGACGATGTACGGGGTCATACCCTTGAGGTCACCGGGAACGCGGATGGGCGAGCCCTTGGACATGTAGCGGTAGATGCCGACATCGCCCCAGCCGCCGAGGTAGAAACCCTCCTTTGCGGCTCCTTGAATGAACTCAGCGGCCAGCGAATCGCGAACGCGGTCCAGCGTGGCCCAATCGGTGATCAGCCCGGGTGTCTGCAGGACCAGGATCGGCTTGTACACCTTGCTGAGCCCCACCGCCGTGACCGCTGCCCCGTCGAGCTGGCCCGCGCGGATCTTGCCGACCATGGCCTCCTCGGAGCCCTGCTGGTTGTTCCAGAAGAACTTGAGCTCCAGCTGGCCATTGGTCTTCTTCTGCACTGCCTTGTTCCAGACTCGGAAGACCTTCCCCCAGGGGGAGTGCTTCGGAGCCGTGGTGCCAATCGTCACCGTCTCGGCCTGCGCGACGCCCGACATGGCCAGAACTGCCCACGTTACCGCCGCGGCGCACAGCGCTACAAAGCTCCTTCGCACGAACATCGTGAACCTCCAGAAACGCTCGTATTTACGAGTGGTTACGATCATCAACAAGCGCCGTAGCAACCCTTTCCCAACGGGACTATGAAGCCGTGTTCTCCTCCCCGATTGAGGCTACGGTGGCGCCCTTGTTGCCCTTCGCTGGCGCGGCTTTGTCACCCTACCAACGAAGCGCATCCACTAGCACACTGGATGCGCGTTTGCCATCCACAGTTGTGGACGCCCAGCCGTTTCAAATATTCATGCTGTAAGGGGCGGAACACGTTTCGGACGATGGGCCGAGCCCATGAGCGCCGCCCGGCTCTTCCGCGAGCGCGCTCGGCCGTCTATGCTGCCGCGATGACGGCCAAGACGGTGGTCGATCTGCTCCGCCAGCGCGCGGACGAGCTGGGCCATCGACCTGCCCTTCGCGAGCGGCAGCAGGGCCGTTGGCAGACCACGACCTGGGCCCAGTGGTGGGAGCGCTCCGAGCGCATCGCCGCGGCCCTGTGCGCTCGCGGGCTCGAGCCGGGCGACCGCGTAGCGCTCGCCGCCACGACTGGCCTGCCCTGGGTGCTCGGCGATCTGGCGGTGCTGGCCGCTGGTGGCATCACGGTGCCGCTCTACCCCGCGCTCAGCCGGCCCCAGACCGAGCACCTGATGGCCGACTGCGGAGCGCGCTGGGTCTTGGCCGACTCGCCCGCGCAGGCCGCTGCCATGTTCGGCCGAGTGCCGGAGCTCGACATCATCACCTGCGACAAGTCCCCAGCGGGCAGCTGCGAAACCACGCCGCTCGCAGAGCTGGAGCAGGAGGGACGCCGCCAGCTACGCGACCCGGGCTGCCGCCGAGCGCTCGCGCAGCGCCACGGGCAGCTTCGCTCAGGTGATGCGGCCAGCGTGGTCTACAGCTCGGGCACGACGGGCCAAGCCCAGGGCGTGGTGCTCACGCACGGCAATCTGGCCTTCGAGGTGGGGTCGATCAACGACGCGCTGGAGCTCGGCCCGGATGACGAGCAGCTGCTGTTTCTGCCGCTGGCGCACATCTTCGGGCGCATGCTGGTGCTGGTGCCGATGCACACGGGCATGGTCACGAGCTTCGCCGAGAGCACCTTCCGCGCGCTGGACAACATGCGCGAGATCAATCCCACGCTGTTCGCCTCGGTGCCGCGGCTGTTCGAGCGAGTCTACGCGGTCGCTCAGCACGGCAAGCGGCATCACGGCCCCCTCCGCCAGCGCCTTACGAAGTGGGCCTTCCAGGTCGGCGAGGCAAGCACCCGCGGACGGCTCGCCGGTCGGCGGCTGCAGCGCGTCGAGGCCCTGCGGCATCGCTACGCCGACAAGCTGGTGCTGTCGCACATCCGCAAAGCTTTTGGCACGCGGCTGCGCTTTGCGGTCAGCGGTGGCGCGCCGCTGAGCGAGCCGCTCGCTCGGTGGTTCTGGGCGGCTGGCGTCAAGATCCTCGAGGTCTATGGGCTGACCGAGTGCTGCGGCGGAGCCACCTTGAACCGCCCGCCGCGATTCGACTTCGGCTCCGTGGGCGAGCCTCTGCCCGGCGTCGAGGTGCGCGTAGCTGCCGACGGCGAGGTGCTCATTCGGGGCGACAACGTCATGCCGGGCTACTGGCGCGCGCCTGAGGCGACAGCGGAGGCGCTCGACGCCGAAGGTTGGCTGCACACCGGAGACATCGGACAGCTGGGCCCACCGCCCGGCGGCGGCGAGCCGTGCATGCTCTACATCACCGGTCGCAAAAAGGACCTCATCGTCACCGCGGGCGGCCGCAACGTCGCCCCGCGTAAGATCGAGCTATTGCTGGAGAGCTCGCCGTGGATCAGCCAGGCGCTGGTCTACGGCGATCGCCGCCCGCATCTGGTCGCCCTCGTCGTGCTGGACGCCGCGGCCGTGCGCCGCTGGGCCGAGGAGCGCGGCCTCGAGCAGCCCGATGGCGTCGACTTGGGCGACTGCCTCGAGGTCCGCGGCCTCATCGACACCGAGGTGGAGCTGGCCAACCAGCGGCTGGAGCACTACGAGCGCATTCGACGTTTCGCCGTGGTCGACGAGCCGTGGTCGGTCGAGAGCGGCGAGCTGACCGATAGCCTCAAGGTCAAGCGCAACGTAGTGCTCGAGCGCCATCGCCAGCGCCTCGACGCGCTGTATCGCTAGGCCAAGCCCGAGACGGATTTGCCCACGTGGATGTTGCGCAGCGCCGCGGCCAGAAGCGGCGCCACCGAGACGACGGTGATCTTGTCGATCTGCTTTTCCGCGGGAAGCGGAATGGTATCCGTCACGATGAGCTCATCGATCTTGGAGCGATTGATCCGCTCGACCGAGGTGCCCGAGAGCACGGGATGGGTGGCCACCGCGCGCACGCTCTTCGCCCCGCTGGTCACGAGCAGGTCGGCGGCTTCGGTCAGGGTCGCCCCGGTATCGATCATGTCGTCGACCATGATGCAGTCCCGGCCCTGGACCTCGCCGACCAGGCGCATGGCCTTGACCTTGGCGGGAGAGTCGCGGCGGCGGTCGATGAGGGCCATTGTGCCCCCGAGCCCCAAGGCAAAATAGCTGGCTCGCTCCACCCCGCCCGCGTCCGGGGCGACCAGCACGGGGCCATCGACGCCCAGGCCGCGAACGTGCTCGATGAGCAGCCGCCGGGCGCGCAGCAGATCCACGGGCACGTCGAAGAAGCCCTGGATCTGCTGGGCGTGGATGTCCACGGTCACCACCCGATCGACCCCAACGGCGGTCAGCATGTTGGCCACCACTTTGGCGGAGATGGGCACGCGGGGCTGGAGCTGCCGATCTTGGCGACCGTATCCGAAGTACGGAATGACGGCGTTCACCTGGGCCGCCGAGGCGCGTCGGCAGGTGTCGACCATCAGCAGGATCTCCATCAGGTGGTCGTTGCCGGGGTAGGAGGTCGACTGCAGGAGGTAGACGTCGCAGGCCCGCACGCTGTCGTGGATGCTCACGCTCACCTCGCCGTCCGAGAAGCGCGTCACGTCCGCTCGTCCCACCTCGATCCCCAGCTCGCGGGCCACCTCGTGTGCCAGCGCTGCGTTGGAGCTGCCCGTGAATAGCTTGAGGGGAGTCATGAGCGGTTCTCCTTGTGCTTCTGAGCGATCACGCGCTGGGCAGCTCGGACGATGGCCTCGGGGGTAAGGCCGAAGTACTCGAGCAACTCCGGCGGATCGCCCGAGCGACCGAAGGCGTCGCGCACCCCTACCCGCTCCATGGGCACAGGGCAACGTCGCAGCAGCACCTCCCCCACGGCGTCGCCGAGCCCGCCCACGATGCTGTGCTCCTCGGCCGTGACGGCGCAGCCGGTCTCGGCAGCGCAGCGCACCACCAAGTGCTCGTCCAAGGGCTTGACGGTGGCCAGATCGACCACCCGAGCGCCGATGCCCTCGGCCGCCAGCATCTCGGCCGCCGCGAGGGCGGAGTGCAGCATGAGCCCCACGCCGAACAGCGTCACGTCGTCGCCCGAGCGCACCTCGACGCCCGAGCCGATGCGAAAGGGCTGCTCGTCCGGATGCACCACGGCCAGCTTCTCGCGCGTCAACCGGATATAGACCGGCCCGTCGTACCAGGCGGCCGCCTCGACCGCCTTACGGGTTTCCACCGCGTCGGCGGGCACGATCACGGTCATCGAGGGAATGGCCCGCATGATGGCGATGTCCTCCAGAGCCTGGTGCGAGGCGCCGTCCTTGCCCACGGTGATGCCGCCGTGCGTGCCCACGATGTTCACGTTGCACCCCGGTAGGGCCACGCTCTGGCGGATCTGCTCCCAGCAGCGCCCCGTGACGAAGACGGCGAAGCTGCAGGCGAAGGGGATCTTTCCGGCCAGCGCCAAGCCGGCCGCAGTGCCGATCAGATCCTGCTCGCTGATGCCCATGTTGAAAAAGCGGTCGGGGAAGCGCTGGGCAAAGGGGCGGGTGCAGGTCGAGCTGGATAGATCGGCGTCCAGCACCACCACGTCGTGGCTGCGCTCGCCGAGCCGAACCAGCGTATTGCCGAACTCCTCACGGGTGGACAGCACGCGTTTCACGGCTCGTCCTCGCCCAGCTCGTCGAGCGCGCGGGCAAGCTCGGCGTCGCTAGGGGCCTTGCCGTGCCAGCCGGCCTGGTTCTCCATGAAGGACACGCCCTTGCCCTTGACCGTGCGCGCCACGATGACCGTGGGCTGGTGGCCACAGCGGCGCGCCCGCTCGAACGCGCTCAAGATGGCGCCGATGTCGTGCCCGTCGACCTCAACCGCGTTCCAGCCGAAGGCACTGAGCTTGTCGCCGAGCGGGCCGACGCGCATGACCTCGTCGACGGCGCCGTCGATCTGCAGACCGTTGTGGTCGATGAGGGCACACAGGTTGGCGCTACCGTAGTGCGCGGCGCTCATGGCCGCCTCCCAGATCTGGCCCTCCTGCAGCTCGCCGTCGCCGAGCAGCGCGTAGACCCGCGGTGCCCCGGGCTGCTCGCGTACCGCCAAGGCCATGCCGTGGGCGATGGACAGCCCCTGCCCTAGCGAGCCGGTCGACACCTCCACGCCCGGACATCGCCGCGAGTCCGGATGCCCCTGCAAGATGGAGTTGATTCGCCGCAGTCTACCGAGATCGTCGAGGCTGATGTAGCCGCTGCGCTGGAGCACGGCGTAGAGCGCAGGGGCGGCGTGCCCCTTGCTCAGCACGAAGCGATCGCGCCCCGACCACTCGGGTCGAAACGGGTAGTGGCGCATCTCGGCGAAGTACAGGCAGGTCAGTAGATCGATGCAGGAAAGCGAGCTGCCAGTATGTCCCGAGCGCGCGCTGTGGATCATCCGCAGCACGGCGATCCGCAGCTCCCGGGCGATTCGGCGCAGCGCCTCGACGTCGCGGATGCGCGGCAGTGGCTCGGAACGCGGCGGCTCGGTCAGGGACATGGTCAGCATGTCACGTGCGGCCCAGGACGTGTCGAACGGTTCGTAGCACGTTGTCGACGTTCATGCCCAGCCGCTCCATGACCTCGGGCCCGGGCGCGGATACGCCGTAGCGGTCCACCGCCACGGCCCTGCCCCCTTCGCCGATCCACCGACGCCAGCCGAAGCTGACGCCCGCCTCGACCGATACGCGGGCGCGGATGGACGGCGGCAGCACCTGGTCGCGATAGGCTGCGGGCTGCGCCTCGAACAGCTCCCAGGACGGCATCGACACCACGCGTGTGCCGATGCCCTCTGCGCCGAGCTTCTCGTGAGCCTCGAGCGCTAAGCCCACCTCGGAGCCAGTGGCGATGAGGATCGCTTCGGGCTGGCCCTCGGCCGGGTCGGCGAGCACGTAGGCCCCGCGGGACAGGCCGGAGGCGTCGGCGTAGCGTCCGCGGTCGATCACCGACACCTTCTGGCGGGTGAAGACCAGCACCACCGGGCCGTCGGTGTGCTGCATGGCCACGCGCCAGGCCTCGGCGGACTCGTTGGGATCGGCCGGCCGCAGCACCAGCACGTTGGGCATGAGCCGCAGCGAGGCGAGCTGCTCGACGGGCTGGTGGGTGGGGCCGTCCTCGCCGACCGCCAGCGAGTCGTGGGAGAAGTCGTAGATGACGGGCAGCTTGGCCAGCGCTGCCACGCGGATGGCCGGCCGCATGTAGTCGACGAAGGAAAAGAAGGTGGAGACGATGGGGCGAAGGCCGCCGTGGTACACCATGCCGTTGGCGATGGCGGCCATGGCGTGCTCGCGCACGCCGAAGCTCACGTTGCGACCCGCGCCGCTCTGTCCGTCGAAGTCGCCTCCGCCCACGATGACGCTGTGGGTGGAGCTCGAGATGTCGGCATCGCCCTGCACCAGCCACGGCACCTTGGCCGCGATGGCGTTGAGCGCCTTGCCCGAGGCCTTGCGGGTGGGCTGGCTCTCGCCTGGCTCGAAGCAGGGCAGCTGCGCGTCCCAGCCAGCTGGAAGCTCGGCGGCCTGGGCCTGGCGCCAGGAGGTGGCGAGCTCGGGGTGCGCCTTGTGGTGGGCCTCGAAGCGACGATTCCAGTCGCCGTGGGCTTGGCTGCCCCGCTCCACGGCCGAGCGCATGTGGTCGATGACGGGCTCGGGAACGACGAAGTGGCGCTCGGGGTCAAAGCCCAGGGCCTGCTTGGTCAGGCGGACCTCGTCGGCGCCTAGCGGAGCGCCGTGGCAGGCCGCGCTGCCCGCCTTGTTGGGCGAGCCGTAGCCGATGGTCGTCTTGACGATGATGAGCGAGGGTCGGGCGGTCTCGGCCTTGGCGGCCCGGATGGCGGCATCGATGGCCGCGATGTCGCCGTCGCCGTCCTCGACCCGCTCGACGTGCCAGCCGTAGGCTTCGTAGCGGCCCTGTACGTCCTCGGCCGAGAAGGTCAGCTCGGTCGAGCCGTTGAGCGAGACGTCGTTGGAGTCGTACAGGCAAACGAGCTTGCCCAGGCCGAGCTGCCCCGCGATGGATGCGGCCTCGGCGGAGATGCCTTCCATGAGGTCGCCGTCGGACACGAGCGCGTAGGTCCAGTGGTCGACGATGCGGTGACCGGGTCGGTTGAAGCGATGGGCCAGCATGCGCTCGGCGATGGCCATGCCGACGACGTTGGCGGCCCCCTGCCCGAGCGGCCCGGTCAAGGCCTCCACGCCTGGGGTGCGCCAGCTCTCGGGATGGCCGGGGGTCAGGGTCTCCCACTGGCGAAAGGCGACCAGATCCTTCAGGCCGAGCTCGTAGCCCGTCAGGTGGAGCAAGGCGTAGAGCAGCATGCTGCCGTGTCCTGGCGAGAGCACGAAGCGATCGCGGTCCGGCCACGCTGGATCACGCGGATCGTGGCGCAGGTGACGATGGAAGAGCACGTAGCCCATGGGAGCGCAGCCCATGGGTAGGCCCGGATGGCCCGAGCTCGCCTTCTCGGCCATGTCCGCGGCCAGCACGCGAATGGTGTTGATGCACAGCTGCTCGATGTCCACTGCCGCCTCGCTCATCACGCTCTCCTGTAGGCTTGGGCCCCGGGTGCCTTGAAGACTGGATCGGCAAGGATCGCCGCGGCTGCAAGCACATTCCGCAGACATCCGCGTGGTACCGAATTCACCGACGCCTTCCGATCACACCCAGGGCTCTTGCCTTCCCGCCGCCGAAGCGGTTGGCTGGGGCATGCCCGAACCCCCGTCGCCGACCCCGGTGCTGGTCATCGGCAGCTGCAACTTCGACCTCACCATCCAAACCGAACGCCTGCCCAGCCCGTCGGAAACGCTGCTGGGCAGCGACTACCACTCCTTTGCGGGCGGAAAGGGGGCCAACCAGGCCGTGGGTCTGGCGCGGCTAGGAGTACCCGTCCGCTTCCTGTCGCGGGTGGGCCAGGACCACTGGGGCCAGCGGATCCGAGGGCAGCTCGAGGAGCAGGGCTTGGACGTCGCCCACGTGGGGGTGGACGAGCAAACGCCCACGGGCCTGGCGCTCATCACCCTGGATGAGGCGGGCACCCGCACCATCGTGGTGGCTCCTGGCGCCAACAACACGCTGTCCGAGTCCCAGGTCGACGCCTTCCTGCACGATGCCCCAGCGGGCGCCATCCTGGTGCTGCAGCTCGAGATCCCCGCGGCCACCGTGGGCCATGCCCTGCGGCTCGCCAAGCGCCGCGATCTGCGCACCGTGCTGCACGCCTCGCCAGCGGTGAGCTTTGGTCGCGATCTGCTGCGCCTGACCGACGTGCTCGTGCTCAACCAGACCGAGCTGAAGATCATCAGCGGCTGCTCGGCGCAGCATCTGGAGAGCGCCGCCAATGCCGCAGGGGGGCTGCTCGAGGAGGGGGTGGGCACCATCCTGGTCACCATGCGCCAGCGCGGCGTCTTGGTGCTGCGGCGGCCCGATGCCTGGCCGCCGCGCGAGTCCGCGCAGAAGCGCTTCATCCCCGGCTACAAGGTCCGTGAGACCTTCGGTAACGTGGCCTCCAGCGCCTTCATCGCTGGGCTGGTGGCCGAGCTCGCGCGCACTGGCGAGCAGGCCGACCTGGATGCCGCAGCGCGCTACGGGCTGGCGACCATGGCCGTGTCGCTGAGCCGCAGCGGCGGACAGGCCTCCCTGCCCCAACGCTCGGAGGTCGACGCCTTCCTCGCGGCGCCCAAGCCGTCCACCGACCACCCGACCGACTACCAGCAGAGCAAGCTCGACGAGCTCGGCGAGCGCGCCAGCGCCATTCGGCGGCGCATCATCCGCATGCTCTACGCCGCTCGCTCGGGGCATCCGGGGGGATCGCTGTCGGTGGTGGAGCTTCTGACTGCGCTCTACTTCCACGCCATGGTCTACAATCCCCGACAGCCCGACTGGCCCAACCGCGACCGCCTGGTCTTGAGCAAGGGGCATGCCGCACCCGCCCTCTACAGCACCCTCATCGAGGCGGGATTCCTCGACGAGTCGCTGGAGGACGAGCTGCGGCGCTTCGGCAGCTGTCTGCAGGGCCACCCCGATCTCAAGCGGTGTCCTGGAGTGGACATGAGCACGGGCTCGCTGGGACAGGGCCTGAGCGCCGCCTGTGGGATGGCTTTGGCCTCGCGCCACACCGCCCGCGGCTTCCGCGTCTACTGCATCCTCGGCGACGGCGAGGTGCAGGAAGGGCAGGTGTGGGAGGCCGCCATGACCGCCGCGCACTGCCGCCTGGACGGGCTGTGCGCCATCGTCGACTACAACGCGCTGCAGATCGACGGCAGCATCTCGCAGGTCAAATCCCCCATCGAGCCGCTGGCCGACAAGTGGAAGGCCTTTGGCTGGCACGTGATCAACGTCGACGGTCACGATCTCGGCGAGCTGTGTCAAGCTCTGGACCGAGCTCGGCAAAGCCGCGGGCGCCCGTCGATGATCGTGGCGCACACCATCAAGGGGCACGGCATCTCGTTCATGGAGGGCGTCATCGAATACCACGGTTCAACGCTGAGTGAAGACGAGGTCAAGCGAGCTCTCGGTGAGCTGGAGGACTCGCCGTGAACGCCCTGCGCGTGGTCTACGGCAAGACGCTGGCGCGGCTCGGCGCGGCGATCCCCGAGATCGTGGTGCTGGACGCCGACCTGTCCAAGTCCACCAAGACCAGCTACTTCGCCGAGGCCTTCCCCGAGCGCTTCCACGACATGGGGATCGCCGAGCAGGACATGCTCTCGACCGCGGCTGGGCTGGCGACCGGAGGCTTGATCCCCTTTGTCTCCACCTTCGCCATCTTCGGCACGGGTCGGGCCTGGGAGCAGCTCCGCAACTCGGTCTGCTACCCCAACCTGAACGTCAAGCTGGTCGCCACCCACGGCGGCATCACCGTGGGCCAGGACGGCGCCAGTCACCAGTCCGTCGAGGATCTGGCCATCACCCGGGTGATTCCCAACCTGAAGGTCATCGTGCCCGCTGACGAGCGCGAGACCGAGCAGGTCATCGAGACCATCGCGCGCGAGCCCGGCCCCTGTTACGTCAGGCTGCCGCGCGGCACGGCGCCGGAGGCACATCCACCAGACTGGCGCTTCGCGATCGGCAAGGCCACCGAGCTCCGCGAGGGGGGCGACGTGTGCCTGGTCGCGTGCGGCCTGATGGTGGCGGTGGCCCTGCAGGCTGCCGAGCTCTTGGCGGCCAAAGGCCTGAGCGCGAGCGTGCTGAACGTCTCCACCCTAAAGCCGCTCGACGCCGAGGCCCTCGAGCGGGCGGCGCGGCAGTGCGGCGCCATCGTCACCATGGAAGAGCACAGCATCATCGGCGGCCTAGGCGGCGCGGTGTGCGAGGCGCTGGCCGAGCGCTACCCCGTGCCCATCTGCCGCCTAGGCGTGCGCGACGCCTTTGGCCAGAGCGGGACCGCGGACGAGCTCTTGCGCCACTACGGGCTTACCGCCGAGAACGCCGCCGAGAACGCCGAGAAAGCGATGGCGATGAAGGGCGGGGGCGCCAGCGGGGCGCCTGGATGACGGTGCCGGATCCGGCTGCGCCGTCGAATGCGGCGCTGGCATCAACGCTCAGCATCAGCTGCGGCGCAAAGTGCCGTCAGCTGCGTGCTGTTGTTACGCGTCGCGCCTCGCGGACAAGCGTGATCAGAACGGGATATCGCCGACTTCATAGGCAGTTCGCATCTCCTCCACGATCGCGACCTTGCTGGGCTGTTTGCGGCTCGTATATGCATTTTCCCAGGCTGTCAGTCGCTTCAGGATCACCGAGTCAAGTTCGCCTCGCGTCCTTGAGTATTCGTTTTCCAGTACTTCACGGCCTCGTGCCGCTAGGCGGTCACCTGAGCACGCGAGCTTGACCAGAGGGTCAACAAACGCGTTCACATCAGCTTCGACCAGGAATTTGCCTATTCCCGCGATCGCGGTCAAGAGCGGCGGCGAAGTATCGTTCTTCAGACGCGAGAGGAGATGCTCCTTTACAAGGGTTCGCTCGTTTGGTGTCAAGTGCTCCAGGTCACTAGCTCGTAGAAAGGCCGTGCCGTAGGAGAACACCGCGCGATCGCTCTCCTCTTTCAGGAGTGACACGAACCACTTTGCCGCCTTGGCCTTGACGGCATCGCTGGCACCGTCCACAGCAGCGCGGAAGCACCCTGCGAAGGAGCCGAAAGCGTGGCCCGGTGCAAACTCGTCATCTAGCAACGCTAGATACCGCTCTGGAAGTATGGAAAACAGCAGTCGCTCGATTTCGCACTCTTTCGTCTCCCGGAGCAGGTGTCTTATAATCGCTGACGCCGAGGAGTCTCTTTCGAGTTTTGCGGCGATCTGCTCAGCGGTATAACCATAGTTTTCGAGTCTCTTCTTAGATACCTCATCGACGATAATCACGACTACAGACTCTGCAACGCGCGCCGTGTCGCTGGTCACCGTGTCGCCTAGGCGGATCGCCCTTCCCGGATGAATCAGGTTTCTGTAGTCACGGACCACCGTCGAGAGATCACTGGATCGCGCCGATATGATCTTGTGCTTCCTGGCGAGCGAAATCGCGTTCGCCAGATCAAGAGCAAGTGCCGCCTTGCGGTCGACCAACTGTTGAACGACAAGGTAGTCGATCAGAATCGCCTCAATAATGCTTCCGGCCAGCACGTGCACCGCTTTCCACGACCGAGCGTCACGACACCTAGCCATTTCAGCATAGTCTGATTCGAGAGACGCACGGAACTCCTCGTCGGTTATGAAATCAAAGATTCTTGAGGGTTCCGTTACCATTTGACCCCTTCTTTCAACGTTTTGCGCATCAGCTGCCGGGGTGACAGGTGGCAGCCACATTGATGGCCAAGAGACTATCACGCCTCGGCTGGCACGAGCGGCGGCCGGTCAGTTGAAGGCGCCAGTTAGCCATCCTTCACCTCCCACATGATCGCGGGGATATCGAAGTAGCTGGGTAGGCAGATCGTCTCCTGGATCCTTCGCTGCATTTCTGGCCTTCCCGCCTCATCAAGCATCGCGCGAGTGGCCCAGCCGTGAGCGCATGCGTACTCGCCTTCAGCAAGAAACATGTTGTAGAGCTTGAGCATAAGTGCTCGGAGCTGCGGCTGAGGCAGATTGATGGCAGACTTGTGGTGCCGCGCTCGGAAATAGCCTTCTAGAGATGCAGCGCAGTCTGCAGTCGACCACGGCCAATCATGGCCCAACAAGGTGTCGACGACCAGGCGCTCAATGCAGCAGTCGTCAAGGGCAGCCTCGTGTCGCTCGACGCAACCACGCCATCCCCGAACGCGCGCGTCCTCCTTCACAGATGCGTTGAATAGAATAACAAGAGCAAGCATTGCGCGCCTGTGCGTCAGTTTGGACTGCGGAATCAGCGTCAGACATTTCTCGATCACCGCCTTCATGTCTGTAATGGCTCCGCTCGTCCTGATGACATCGTTCAAATGGGCAATGAACCCGCCAAGAACGCTGACCGAGGACTCTGCTGAGAACGACGCGTCCTTCCAGATCCAGTACTGCGGTGCCAAGTGAAGAGAAACGACGCCCGGGAGATCGTTGCGCCACGGGTACTCCTCTCGATCGAGCCGCTCGCCTCGAGCCAAGAAGGTGGCAAGCACATGCTGAAGGAGACGTGCCAAGCCTCGATACGTGAGGTGAGGGCGCCGCTCCCACTCGAACACGTCGCCTGTTGCGATTTGGGGGATGCAGAGCTGGTTTCGGACGGGTTCAAGCTTGTGGACAAACCCAGAGCGTGTTGCGTAGGCGGTCTGCAGAGCGCGTTGGAGGTCGGATGCGCGCAGGGCGTTGCGCGCGGAAGAACAGTCTTCGAGAAAGTAAGAGTCACAGACGTGATCGGCGACGAAGCCGACAAACCTGGACATAAGCTTTGTCTGTTGGGTTCGCGTCAGAACGCCGCGCACGCGGTCAGCGAGCAATGGAGCTGCATCCGCGAGAACCTTGTCCAACTCGCGTCGCGTATTGTCGTTGACGTGTTCCCACGACGGCTCATGGGTTCCAAACTGAATCGCCCCGGGATTTCCGGAGGCTCTAACAATTGAGAGGATAGAGCCATGG
>CAYTYV010000027.1:0-26768 GCA_964441055.1 uncultured Polyangiaceae bacterium
CGGTTAGGTGTTTTTTTTGATGATCACGCCGCCCCCCTGTCCCGCTTATTTGCCGCTAAACGTGCAGTTCATCACCGTCGGGTGGCTGTAGTCGTCGTTGGCCATCCCCCCGCCGCCGAGGTCCGCCTCGTTGCCACTGAAGGTACAGTTCGCCACCGTCGGCGAGGCGGCATCGTTGAACATCCCGCCACCGCGATTGTGGGGGCCGCTCCAATAGGTGCGCCCCCCGGTCACCGTGAACCCGTCCAGCACCGCGTCGTCGCTGCCCGTGACCACGTGGTAGACGCGGTTTTCGCCGCCTGGCTCGTCGTAGCCGCTCAGTACGGTGACGTTGCCCTCCCAATCGCGCTCGCCGCGCTCGGTCTCCGTGCCGACGAACCCGCCGTAGAGCTCGACGCCCGGCTCCAGCTGCACCGTGTCCAGCGGGTCGCCCACGTAGATGTAGTACGTCCACTGGACCACCCACACCTCGCAGCTATCGATCTCCGGCTCGGCCTGCGCGGCCGCGTACGCCGCGTCGATGCCCTCCTGTACGGTCCGAAAGGCCGCCTCCCAGCTCCGCCCGTCGCCCGAGGAGGGAACGTGGCCGTTGACATAGCGCACGCAGTCCTCGCAGTCCTCGTTGGGCGTGCAGTTGCCGCTGTAGCGGGGCTCCTCGCCGAACTCGGACGGCAAACGCTCCAGATCGCAGCGCTCGCAGGTGCCATCGCACTTCGAGGTGCAGCAGACGCCGTCCACGCAGGTAAGCCCCACATCGCAGACCCCAAAGCCAACGTCGCACCGCTCGCCCGGCCCCAGCCAATGGATGACCGGGTCGGGGCCGGGCTTGCTCACCCCGCCCGGGCCGCGCGCCTTGGCTGCCCCGCCTCGCTCGGTCGCACCCTGCGCGCCCGCCCGCGGCGCCTTCGCGCCCCCCAGCTCGCCAGGCCCATCCCCGCCCCCGCCACACCCCGCGAGCGCCAGCCCCACCAAGGCCACCCACAACGATGCCTGATCCCTCGCCACGACGCGCCTCCTCTGCTCAGGCCTCCGCCCCTTCGGCGGGCTCCCGCTGCCCGCGGGGGCCTCGACCGCCTCCTCCGCGCCGCGCCCGCCCGCTCCGCGCAGAATATCACGGCCGCACACCGCTCAGCATCTCGAAGCAGCCGCCCTCGCAGGGCTTTCCGACTTTGTCCTTCGCCCCAGGCGCTCGATCTTGACGCCTTGCGGAGCCAGGCGATACGCTGAATTGTCTCCATGAATTTCGCCTACCTGCCGTAGGGGAAGGACGGCAGTTACCCGGCATCCGCGGGACTGCAGAAACCATCCAGAAGCGCGTGAGCCACTTCGAAGACAAGACCCGCGTCACGGAGATCGTCAAGCCGAGCAGCATCGAGCCCGAGGACGTTGGCGAGCGGATCGACTGCTTGGTGGTCATCTACACCAAGGAGCCCACCCTGCTCGGCAAGCGCTTCGTGCTGGACGAGAGCCCGATCCGCGCGGGCCGCGGCGCGGACAACCAGATCGTGCTGGACTCGGACTCGGTCTCTCGCCGTCATGCCCAGTTCGAGCAGCGCGGCAAGCAGTGGCTGCTGGCCGACCTGGGCAGCACCAACGGCACGCACTGCAACGACGAGCAGGTGCGGCGCGCGGTGGTGCTGATGAACGGCGACCGGATCAAGATCGGCTCCACCATCTTCAAGTTCCTCTCGGGCACTGACGTCGAGACCCAGTACCACGAGGAGATCTACCGGCTCACCATCATCGACGGGCTCACCCAGATCTACAACAAGCGCTACCTGGACGAGGCGCTGGAGCGCGAGCTCATCCGGGCTCGGCGCCACGGCCGCGATCTCGCCGTGCTGATGTTCGATCTGGACCACTTCAAGCGGATCAACGACGTCCACGGCCATCTGGCGGGCGACTTCGTGCTCAAGGAGCTCGCGCGCATCGTGAAATCGTGCATCCGCCGCGACGAGGTGTTCGCGCGCTATGGCGGCGAGGAGTTCTGCATCATCCTGCCCGAGACCGATCTGCGAGGCGCGGCCGAGCTGGGCGACAGGCTGCGCACCCAGGTGGACAGCCACGACTTCGTGTTCCAGCTGGACCGCATCCACGTCACGATCAGCGTGGGGGCTGCCGGGCTCGGCGATCACGATCGCAACGCCGCTGAGCTGCTGCGGCGGTCGGACGAGCGGCTGTACGAGGCCAAGAATACCGGTCGCAACCGCGTGTGCGCGTGATGGCGCCGCAAAGCCAGCCACCCGGGGGCGGCCGGTCTAGGGAAACGGGTCAGGACGGGCCCGAGGTTCGCGTCCCGCCACCAGGGCCGCGCTCGATCGAGGCCGCCGAGCGGCTCGTGACGCTCGAATGCCCGGCCTTCCGAAAGCGCCGCGCCAGGCGCGCGGCCCTGGCCCAGGCCGACGAGTGGCCCATCGTGCTTGCCGCGGGCAAGGGCAGCAACCTCTACGACCTCGACGACAACCGCTACGTCGACCTGGCCGCTGGCTTTGGATCGATCCTGCTCGGCCACGGCGCCGCCGAGGTGACGCGCGCCATCGAGGCGCAGTCCGAGCGGCTGGTGCAGGGGCTGGGCGATGCCTGCCCCAATGAGGTCAAGGTGGCCCTGCTCGACAAGCTCGCCGCGCTGCACCCTGGCGAGCATCCCATGGTGCTGCTCGGCCAATCGGGCGGCGGGGCCGTGACCGCGGCCATCAAGACCGCGGCCCTGGCGACCGGTCGAGCGGGCATCGTGGGCTTTGACGGCGCCTACCACGGCCTGGGCTTTGCCCCGCTCGCGGCCTGCGGCTATCGGGAGAGCTTCCGCCAGCCCTTTGCCGCCCAGCTAAACCCCCACGCCCGCTTCGCGCCCTATCCCGGCTACCGAGGCGCCAGCGCCGAGACCGCCTTGGAGTTCTTGCAGCAGGAGCTGCGGACGGGCGATGTGGGCGCGGTCCTGCTCGAGCCCGTGCTCGGCCGAGGCGGCTGCGTGGTCCCGCCAAAGGGCTTCGTGGCTGAGGTCTGCGCGCTCGCCCATCGCTACGGCGCGCTGGTCGTGGCCGACGAGATCTGGACCGCGCTGGGGCGCTCGGGCGCCATGGTGCGAAGCCGCGAGCTAAACGCGCCCGTGGACATCCTCTGCCTGGGCAAGGGGCTGGGAGGGGGCCTGGCCATCTCGGCCTGCGTCGCGCCCGAGCCCATCATGATGGCCTGGGACCGGTCGGACGAGGTCATCCACACCTCCACCCATGCGGGGGCGCCGCTCGGCTGCGCCGCGGCGCTCGCCACCCTGGAGACGATCGCCCGCGACGGGCTGGTCGAGCGCGCGCGGAAGCTCGGCGAGCGCGTTCTAAAGGGGCTGGGCAAGCAGCTCGCGGCCTGCGACTCCGTCGTCGATGTGCGCGGCACCGGTCTGATGATCGGCATCGAGCTCGAGGGCCCGACCGTTGCGCTGCGCGCCATAAGCGAGCTTCTCGGGCGGGGATATCTGGTGCTGGGCGGAGGGCTGGACGGGCGCGTGCTGACCCTGACGCCCTCGCTGACTATCGCCGAACAGCTGCTGGTCGGCTTTGGCGAGGCGCTCGCCGAGATCCTGCAGCGGCCACGATGACGCCCGCATACGAGCAGAGCGATGCGCTTCACGGGCGCGTGCAGCGCTTCATCGAGGCGGCCACGGCTCGCCCGGCCGAGGAGCGGAAAACGCGAGAGCCCTTTGACGAGCTGGCCGTGGCCATCTGCCGCCATCAGGCTGCGCGCGTGCCCGCGGTGGGGCGCTTGATGGCGGCTCGTGGGATCTCCGCCGCCCGCCTCGAGCGCGCGGACCAGATCCCCGCCGTCCCCTGCGAGGCCTTCAAGCTCGGCCGCATCGCCGCCCATCGGCCCGAGCTCGACCAGCGCTGCTTCCGCACGAGCGGCACGACCGCGGGCGCCGAGGCGCGCGGCGAGCATCCCATGCGCACCACCGCCACCTACAGCTGCGCGGCCCTCGGCTGGGCCAAGCGCATGCTGTGGCCCGATTGCGAGGCGCTGCGGCTGGTCGCGCTGGTGCCGTCGGAAACGAGCGCGCCCGACTCCTCGCTGTCGTTCATGCTGGCTCGCTTTGCCGAGCGGCTGGGTCTAGCGGCAAGCTGGCACGTCCAAGGGCAGCAGCTCGACGTCGACGGCGTGCTCGGTGCCTGCGCCCGCGCCCGCACCTCGGGCGAGCCTGTGCTGGTGGCGGGCACAGCCTTCGCCTTCGCCCACCTGTGCGATGCGCTGGGCGCGGCCTGCCTCGAGCTGCCCGCGGCAAGCCGCGCCATGCCCACTGGCGGCTTCAAAGGCCGCTCGCGCGAGCTCGAGCCCGCCGAGCTCGGCCGCCGCATCGCCGCGCTGCTCGGGATCCCCGACAGCCACGTGGTGGGCGAGTACGGCATGACCGAGCTCTCCAGTCAGCTCTACCAAGGCTCACTCGCCGAGGCCGTGGGCGCGGACCTGGGGCTCGCGCGTCCAGACCGCTACCTCGCCCCGCCCTGGACTCGCGTGACCGCGGTGGACACGGCCGAGCTCAGCCCGCTTTCACCTGGCGAGCCCGGCTTGGGCCGCGTGGTGGATCTGGCCAACGTCGACTCGGCCGTGGCCGTGCAGACCGCCGACCTCGTTCGCTGCTGGGACGACGGCACGGTCGAGCTGCTCGGTCGCGCCCCTGGTGCCAGCGCGCGCGGATGCTCGCTCGATGCCGAGCAGCTGCGCCTCGATTCGGACCGATGAGCGCCGCGCGGCCGATCGGCTCCGTGCTCGGCCGTGCTATCGCAAGCGGGTGAGCGATGCCGACCATGGGCGCGCACAGCGCCTGGCGCGAGTCTGGAGCGCGGTGCTGGCGGCACGGCGGCTGGCCGACCCGAGCGATCCCCTAGGTCGCGAGGCGCGCCAGCGCTTGCCCGGGGCGAGCGGGCTCTCGCCCCAAGGCGTGGAGCTCGCCCTCGGCCGCCATCTGGAGACCGGGCCCGAGCCGCGGCATCTAGCGCAGCTCGTCGAGGCATCGGGCCAAGCCCCTTGCTGCCACGTGGTGCTGGCAGCCAACGTGTGCACCGCACCGCTTCGCGCGCTCTGCTGCGCTTTGGCCACCGCTCCCGCCGTACGGCTGCGGCCCTCGCGCCGCGATCCCGTGGTGGCCGAGCTGCTGGTGAGGGCGCTCGCGGGCTCGGCCGACTTGCGCCAGGCGGGCGGCGAGCTGAGGCTCGCGAGCGCGCTCGAGCCTCGCCCTGGCGACGAGGTCCATCTCTACGGCTCGGACGAATCGCTAGGCCAGATCCGCGCGAGCCTGCCACCTCGGGTGCGCGTGCGGGCTCACGGCACGGGCCTCGGGCTGGCGCTCGTGGCCCAGGACGCGGATCTCGACGCGGCCGCAGCGGCCGTGACCGCTGACGTGCTTCCCTTTGACCAGCGCGGCTGCCTCTCGCCTCGCTGGGTGCTGGTCGAAGGCGACGCGAGCCGCGCCGCCGCGCTGGCCCCGCGCCTCGCTGCCGCCTTGCGCGCCCAGGGCGCCGTGGTTCCTCGCGGAGCCCTGGAGCCTGCCGATCGCACCGCCCTCGGCCGCTTTCGCGACGCCATTTGCACGGTGGGCAGCTGGTGGGACGGCCCAAACCACGCCGTGGCCTTCGACCCAAGCCCCCGCGCCCTGCTGCTCGGCCCGGCCGTGCGCTGCCTTCAAGTGGTGCCCGCCCGAGCCGACGATGCCGCGCGGCTGCTCGCGCCGTGGACCCGCTTCGTCGTCGCGCTAGGCGGGGTAGACGAGCCGCCGCCGCCAGGCTCGCTCGCCTTTGCCATTCGCCAGCTGGCGCCGCGCGCTCGCGCTTCACCGCTGGGCACGATGCAGCGACCCCCGCTCGACGGACCGGTCGACCTGCGAGCCGACGCTACGAGATGAAGGCGTGCTGGCGGTAGTACCGCAGCTCGGCGATGGACTCGCGGATGTCGTCCAGCGCTCGGTGCTGATCGGCCTTCTGGGGGATGGGGATGGCCTCGCCATACCAGCGCCGCACCAGCTCTTTTACGGTGGACACGTCGATGATGCGGTAGTGCAGGTACCGCTCGAGCGCGGGCATGTGGCGCGCCAGAAACTGTCGGTCCTTCCACACCGAGTTGCCGCAAAGCGGTGACGTTCCCTGGTCGCAGTAGCGGCGCACGAAGGAAAGCGTCTGCTCGGCCGCCTCGTCAAGGCCGAGGCTAGAGCGGCGGATTCGCTCGGTCAGCCCCGAGCGCGCGTGCATCTGCTGAACTTCCTCTGCCATGCCCGCCAGCACCTCTTCGGGCTGATGCATGACGAGGCACGGCCCCTCGGCCACAACCTCGAGATCGCCGTCGGTGATGAGGGTGGCGATCTCCACGATGTGGCAGCGGTCGGGATCGAGGCCGGTCATCTCGAGGTCGATCCACACCAGCTTCGCGCTGCGTTCCATGGCAGACCCTATCACGACTCCGCCCGCGCGCGGCAGCCCGCCAAGGGCACTTGCCATCGGCGCGGTTTGTCGTAGGATGCACGGCCGAGCGCTGCGGACGGCCCGCATACCCAAGGCTGCCCATGGCTGGGGGCGGCGCGCGCACAGACACAGGAGTAGTGGGAGCCATGCGTCGACCAGCCACATGGATAGCCCTCGGGGCCGCGGCCCTCGGCTTGGCCGCCGCGGGCGCGAGCGGATGCAAGGGCGGGCGGATCGCCCAGTGCAACACCTTGATCCAGGTGATCAACGAGGAGCAGGCCAAGCAGAAGGAAACCCGGGGCAGCGATCCCGAGGAGCTGAACAGCCTGGCCGACTCGCTCGAGCAGACCGCCACCCGCATCGCCGCGGTGGAGCTTTCCGACGAGCAGCTCATCGCCTTCCGCGACGAGTACAAGAAGATGGCCGAGGACATGGCCAAGGCCGCGCGCGACGCCCGCGACGCCAGCAGCGATCCGGTCAAGCTGGAGGCCGCCTCCAAGGCCATGCAGGAGATCGGCCCGCGCGAGACCAAGCTGGTCAGCTCCATCAACGAGTACTGCGGCGGCGGTTGATCGTTCCGAGTTCCTAGCGGGGGGAGCCGTCGGTCGTGGCGACGAAGACACCGCGCAGCCGGGCAAGCCACCGCGGGGGCACGCGGAAGGCAGCGGCTCGGGCTGTGGGGCGGCGGACCATCGGCTGGGCAGCGCTCGGCGTGCTGGTCGTCGGGCTCGGAGCCGTCTACGGCGGTGTGTACGACTACGCCTTTCTCGGCTGGGACGATCGAGTCCACACCATCGACAACCCGCACATCGGCGAGACGGCCTACTTCTGGACCCACTTCGAGCAGGGCATGTACATGCCCCTTAGCTTCAGCATCTGGTCGGTGCTGTTTCGGCTGCTCGGTCCGAGCGCCGCGGCCTTCCACCTCGTCAACCTGCTCTTTCACGCGCTCGGCGCAGTGCTGGTCTTCTTGGTGCTCGAGCGGCTGCTCGAGATGGGACCGAGGCCGCGACCTTCCCGCCCATCGCGCCCATCGCCTTGGGGGTTCACCGCCCGCGCGCACCGCGCTCTGGCAGCGGCGTTCGGGGCAATGCTCTTTGCCTTCCATCCGCTGCAGGTCGAGCCCGTCTCCTGGATCACCTCGCTCAAGGACGTCTCCTACGCCTTTTTCGCGCTGCTCGGGCTCTACGCCTACCTCGAGCACCACCGCCGCGAGGGAACGGCGGAGCGCCGCTGGTACGCGCTCAGCCTGGCCTCGCTGGCGCTCGCGACGCTGTGCAAGCCCGCAGCGGTCTGCCTGCTGTTCATCCTGGTCGCGGTGGAGCTTTTCTGGCTAGGCCGTCCGCTCGGACGCGCAGCTCGGGCCGTGCTGCCCTTTTTGGTAGTGGCCGCGCCCGCCACCGTGGCCAACGCCATCTCGCAGCAGCGGCTCACGCTGCTCTACGAGACGCCACTGCTGCTTCGGCCCTTGGTGGCGCTCGATAGCCTGGGCTTCTACCTGTACAAGCTCTTTTGGCCGCTCGAGCTTCTGCCCGCCTACGAGCGAAGCCCCCGCTGGCTCATCGACTCGGGCACCATCCACTGGAGCTGGCTGCCTGCCGCGGCCGCGGCGGTCGCGCTCTTTCGGCTGCGTAAGCGGCTGCCGAGCCTGTTCTTCGGTGCGCTGCTGTTTCTCTGCGGCGTGGTGCTGGTGCTGGGCCTTAAAAACTTCGCGGCCCAGGACAACACCACGGTCTACGACCGCTACGTCTACCTGGCCATGCTCGGTCCAGCCTTTCTGGCGGCCGTCGCCGTGCTGCGCGCGCGGCAGCCGTGGCAGCTCGGGCTAGGAGCGGTCCTGCTCGTGGCGCTCGCCGCGAAGAGCGGCGTGCAGACGCGCTATTGGAAAGACGACCGCACCCTGTGGAGCACCACCCTGAGCCAGAAGCCGGACAGCGCCGTCGCCCTGGTCAGCCTCGGGCTGGTCGAGAGCCAGCAAGGCCATCGCGAGCGGGCCGTGCAGCTCTACCGCCGAGCGGTCGAGGTCAAGCCGCACGACGTCCAGGCCCATAACAACCTCGGCGCCGTGCTGGCCGAGATGGGACGGCTCGGCGAGGCGGGTCAGCACTTCCAAAGGGCGGTCGAGATCGATCCGAAAAACGTCGCCAGCCTCAACAACCTATCGCGCTTCGAGCTGCAAGTCGGCCGACTCGACCGCGCCGAAAAGCTCGTCCGAGCCGTGCTCGAGCGCGACCCGCGCCATCGCGACGCCAACCTCCGTCTGGGCGAGATCCTGCTCGGCACCGACCGCGTGGCCGAGGCCCTGCGGCACAGCGAGCGCCTGCTCGGCTCGATGCCCCGCGATGCCGAGGTGCTCACCTTGCACGGCGTGGCCTGCGCCCGCGCGGGCCTGCTCGAGCGAGCCATCCGCGCCTTTCGAGCGGCGCTGCACATCGATCCAGGCTACCAAGCGGCGCGGGACAACCTCGAGCGGGCGCTGCAAGAGCGGCGCGGGGCCGAGCCGACTGGCCCTGGCGCCGAGCCGTGACCCTTGGGCTCGCGCTGCGGCCCCCTAGCTCGCGAGCCGCTCGGCGCGAGGCAGCTCTTTGACGTACACGTCCTGCTTGGCGTAGGGGATCTCGATGCCCGCCTGGTTGAAGGCCTCGTACACGCGGCCGTTGAGCTTGTCGAGCACGCGACCGCGCAGCACGGGCTCGTCGATCCAAGCCATGAGCTGAAAGCGCAGCCCCGAAGCGCCGAACTCGCGAAAGCGCACGCGCGGCTCGGGTTTTTTGGCCACGTGGGTCATGTCCTGGGCGCAGCCGAGCAGCACCTCGCGCACCTGGTCGATATCGCTGCCGTAGGCGGCCTCCACCGTGACGCGCACGCGCTCCATCTCGTGCGGGCCACCGCTCTCGTTGACGATCCGCGAGTTGGCAATGGCGGCGTTCGGCACGGTGATCTCGATATCGTCGCGGGTGAGAATGCGGGTGGAGCGAATGCCGATATCGGTCACGCGCCCGCGCTCGCCGCTTTCGAAGATGATGAAGTCGCCGAGCTTGTAGGGCGCGTCGGCCAGGATGAAGATGCCCGCGAACAGGTTGGCCAGCGTATCCTTGGCGGCAAAGCCCACCGCAATGCCCAAGATCCCCGCCGAGGCCAGCCAACCGGTCACGTTGATCTCCCACGACAGGAAGGCGAAGTAGGCCGCGCTGCCCACCACGATGATCTTCACCAGGATGTCGAACAGGGGCAGGGTGTGCGGCTGCACGACCTTGGTGCGGTCGGCAGCGCGGCTCAGCACCCCGAGCACGTGGCTGCCGAGGCGGATGGCCGCCGAGGCCCACACCAGCACGGCGACCGTCTTGAGCGCGCCATAGGCAACGTACTCGACCTCGGCGCCAAAGCCGAAGCCCTCGATCGCCCAGGCAAACCCCGCGAGAACCACGGAGGCCGACACGGGCCGCTTGAGCGTGGCGATGACCTGGTCGTCGAACTCGGTCTCGGTCTTGCGCGTGAGCACGGGCAGCAGCCGCTCCATGATGACGCGCAGCAGCAGGGCCACAACGATGGCGCCGATAACGATGATGACGGCCCGGAAAACCGGATCCAGCCACAGTTCGGACAGCTTGGCTTCAATGACGGACGGCATGAGCGCACCCCTCCAACGGTTGACGTGGGTGAGCCATCCATACCGCCCGGCCCCGTCGGTGGCCAGCGCGGGCCTGAAATCGCGGCTACCGCCTGCGGTGGAGCTTGCGGGCGACCTCGTCGGTCATCCGCGCCGCGAGGGCCTCGACCGTAGTGACATCGCCGAGCTTGCCGTCGAAGTAGCTCTCCACCGTGATGGTCTCGCCCTCGGCCTCCTTTTTGCCGACCACCACCAGGTAGGGGATCTTGTCGGTCTTGCCGCGGCGGATCTTCTTGTTGAGCCGGTCGCTCTGCTCGTCCAGCTCGACCCGCAGCCCGTGGGCCCGCAGCCCGCTCGACACCTGGGCGGCGTAGTCGCGGAGCTCGTCGACGATGGGCAGCACCCGCACCTGCACCGGGGCGAGCCACAGCGGAAAGGCGGCGCCGAACTCTTCGATTAAAAGCCCCATGAAGCGGTCGAAGCTGCCCAAGATGGCGCGGTGGATCATGACCGGCCGCACCTCTGCGCCCGCCTCGTCCACGTAGCCGAGGTCGAAGCGCTCGGGCAGGTTGAAGTCGAGCTGGATGGTGCCGCCCTGCCATTGTCGACCCAGGCTGTCGCGGATGATGAAGTCCACCTTGGGGCCGTAGAAGGTCGCGTCGCCTTCTTGCACGTGATACTTGCCCGCCGCGCGCTTCTCCAGCACCGCCTTGAGCCCGTCTTCGGCCAAGTCCCAGATCGCGTCCGAGCCGATGCGCTTTTCGCCGCGGGTCTTGAGCCCCACGTGGTAGTCGAAGCCGAAGGTCTCGAGGATATAGCAGCAGAAGTCGAAGCAGCCCTCGATCTCGTCGGCGTACTGCTCGGGCGTGCAGAAGATGTGGGCGTCGTCCTGGGTGAACGAGCGCACGCGCAATAGGCCGTGGAGCGTGCCGATGCGCTCGTAGCGGTAGACCGTGCCGAACTCGAAGTAGCGGATCGGAAGCTGTCGGTAGCTCTTGGTGCCCACCTTGTAGAGCATCACGTGGCCCGGGCAGTTCATGGGCTTGAGCCCGTAGTTGCCCAAGCCCTCGCCGCCCTGCCCGCCCTCGTGGTCGCCACCCAGCAGGCCCTTGTCGAGCTCGTCCAGGCTGTAGACCATGAACATGTTGTCGCGGTAGTTCTCGATGTGCCCGCTGGTGTGCCAGGCGTCGGTCTTGAGAATGTGCGGCGTGAGCAGGGGCTCGTAGACCTTGTCGGGATGGCCGTAGCCGCCGCTCGCGTGCAGCCCCCACATCCAGTCCTTGAGCGCCTGCATGACAAAGGCGCCCTTGGGCAGGTAAAAGGGCAGCCCTGGACCCGCGAGCTCGGGCAGCTCGAACAGGCCGAGCTCTTTGCCGAGAATGCGATGGTCGCGCTTGCGGGCCTCTTCGAGCCGCCGCAGGTGCTCGTGCAGCTCCTGCTTGGTTTGCCAGGCCGTGCCGTAGATGCGCTGCAGCCGCTCGCGACGCTCGTCGCCCCGCCAGTAGCTTCCCGAGACGCTGAGCAGCTTGAAGTGCTGGACCTCGCCCGTGTGCTCGACGTGCGGCCCCGCGCACAGATCGACGAACTCGCCGCTCTGGTACAAGCTGATGGTGCCGTCGGTCAGCGTCTCGACGTGCTCGGCCTTGAGCTTCTCCTGCTGCCCTGCGAACAGCGCGATCGCCTCGGCCTGGCCGATCTCCTGGCGCACGAAGGGCTGCTTGCGCTTGCGAAGCTCGCGCATCTTCTGCTCGATGCGCTTCAGATCCGCGTCGGTGAAGCGATGCTCGGTGTCGAAGTCGTAGTAGAAGCCGTGCTCGACCGGGGGCCCAAAGGCCAGCTTGGTGCCAGGAAAGAGCTCTTGTACGGCCTCGGCCATGAGATGCGCGGCGCTATGGCGCAGCCGATAGAGGCGCTCCTGCGTGTCGTCGCGCTCGACCTGTTTCGGGACGATGGGCATGGGGGGGATCCTGCCAGAGGCACGGCCTGCCGCGAGTTCCGACGGGCGGTGCGATGGGTGCTGAGGGGTCCTTGCCTGGCAGCGATCAGCAGGCGCGACAAGAGGGGAGCGGCTACTTTGTCCGAACGGGTGGGGAGGGGGAAGGCGGAGGTGGGAGTGGAATCTAGACTGGTACGCAGACGAGTACCCAAGTGCGTTGTGCGACAAGTGCGCCAACTTGATCGTTACTTCTCGCCGAGTTGCCCACGGCGGGTCGTGGGGCGACGGTGCCGACAGCCTACGCACGGCCCACCGCGGCGATGCCTGGTACGACCGCGACGATGCCATCGGGCTTCGCTGCGCCCTGAGTGAGTAGCCAGCGCAGCCCCGCGCCCTCAGCCAAACAGCTCCCCGACCAACCGCGCGGTCACGGCGTGGCGGATCCATCGGTCGAGCTCGGCGAGATCGGCACAGGCGAGGATGCGATCGGCGGCTTCGGACGTGAACTCGATGCCGCGTGCACGGAGTACGGTCAGCACATCCTCGGCCCGGCCTTTGGCCTCCCCTTTTGCTACGTACTTGCGCGCGAAGGCACTCTGGTACGGGTGGGCGAACGGATAGCGAAGAGAGCTCGCCCGTCCCGGCTGCCAACGGCGCTCAGGCTGACCGGTTTCATTGACGAGCTTCCAGGAGATGACCGGGGGGGCCGCTTTCGAATCGCCCATGTGCCGAGTAGAAGGTTGTATTTTACTCATGAAATTGAGTAAAATTACTCGGCGTCATGAGCAAAATTTCACTACCCCCGTTTGTCCGCGAGCAGGCTGGAGTGCTCGCATCGCGGCTTGGGGAACCGAGGCGATTCCTCCAAGTCATCACGGGGCCACGCCAGGTCGGCAAAACCACGCTTGTCCGCCAGGTGTTCGCCAGCCGCGACCAGCCGCAGCTCTTCGCCTCGGCCGACGAGCCCATGTTGCGCGACGCCGCCTGGTTGCGAGCCCAATGGGATGCGGCACGGCTGATCGCTCGCGACAGCGATTCCCAGGCGATTCTTGCCCTCGACGAGATCCAGAAAATCACGGGTTGGTCCGAGACGGTCAAACGGCTCTGGGACGAAGACACCGCAAGCGGCGTGCCGCTACAGGTGGTGCTCCTGGGCTCGGCGCCCTTGATCGTGCAGGGCGGGCTGGCGGAAAGCCTGGCGGGACGGTTCGAGCAGCTTCGCCTCCCGCATTGGTCCTTCACGGAGATGCGCACGGCTTTCGGCTTCTCGCTCGAGGACTACCTCTATTTCGGAGGCTACCCGGGCGCGGTGTCACTCGCTGGCGACGCCGAGCGATGGCGGCGCTATGTGCTCGATGCGCTGATCGAGACCACCATCTCGCGGGATGTGCTGCTGATGACCCGCGTCGACAAGCCTGCGCTGTTGCGACGTCTTTTCGAGCTGGGCTGCCGCTATTCCGGTCAGATCCTCTCCTACAACAAGATGCTTGGCCAGCTCCAAGACGCGGGCAATACGACCACCTTGGCTCACTACTTCGACCTGCTATCGGGGGTGTGGATGATCACGGGCCTGTCGAAGTTTGCGGGGCAAGCGGTGCGACGGCGCGGCTCGAGCCCGAAGCTTCAGGTCCTCAACACCGCGTTGGCAACGGCTCAGTCGGGTCTACTGCCCGCGGAGACTAGGAGCGACGGTGAGCTCTGGGGCAGGCTCACCGAGTCGGCCGTGGGGGCGCACCTCGCCAACGCGGCGGCGGCTGGGCGGTGCGAGCTGTCGTACTGGCGAGACCGCAATCGAGAGGTCGATTTCGTGGTGCGCTCGGGTCGGCGGCTCGTCGCCATTGAGGTCAAGAGCTCGCGGGCTAGTACCGCGCGGCCTGGACTGGCCGCGTTCTCGGACGCCTTCTCACCGCAGCGCACGCTGCTGGTGGGCGGAGGCGGTATCACCGTGGAGGACTTCCTGTCGCACCCGGTCGAGCACTGGTTGGCCGGCTGAGCCAACCGGTCGTCGCTAGCGAAGCAGCTGGCTCAGCTTCGCGCCTAGCTCGGGATCGGTGGCCGCTCGCGCGGTCCAGTGCTGGTGCGAGCGCAGGAAGGTGGGAAGCGAGGTCGCGTAGCGCTTGAGCACCAGGGGGACGTCGCGGCCCTTTTTGAGGGCGCGAGCCATCTCGACGTAGCGCTCGAAGGGCATGACCTCGTCGGCCTGCTGCGACTGCGCGCGGGCAAAGGCCTGGGCATAGGCAGCGACGAGCGGCGGGACGCCATCGGCATCGCCGAAGGCCTCTTCGGCGGCCGCTAGCCGCGCTAGCCAGCGCTCTTCCAGCGCGTCCCAACCCTCCTCGTCGAGATCGTGGGCGGCCAAAATGGCCGCGCGATCGGCCTCGGGCCCCGCCAGGGCAGCGGACAGCTCGGCGTAGCTGTCGATATCGAGATCGAGGTCGTCTTGCTCGCTCATGATCGGTCGCTCGGCCGCGGTAGCGTTAGCCTACCCGACGTTGCCCTGTACTGTGAGGGCTTTCGTCCCTGCACCAGCCGAGGTACGCATCAGGGCTTGGAGCAAGCGGCGTGACGGCGACTACGAATGACCCAACCCCTGCGGGCTGGCCACCCAGCTGGCTCAGCGCGCTGGAAGGCGCTCAAGCCGCCGCCACCCGCGCGGCCATGCTGCTCGGCGGCGATATCGAGGTAGCGACCGATTTGGCACCCGCGGCCCGCGCCATGGAGCGAGCCCTGGCGGCCATCTACGATGCCATCGACCTGCGGGAGGCGAGGCTGGCGGCCACCCAAAGCGCTGAGGGCGATCTCCACGAGGCCCAGCTCGCGCTCTTCCCAGAACGAGACTACCCCGCGATCGGCGACGCCATCGAGGCGCTCGCCAGCGCCCAAGACCACCTGACAGCGGCCCAGGCCGCGCTCGCCTCCAGACCGCCCGAGCCCGCTCGACCGGCCGCCCCCGATCTGCGGGCGAGCGGCGACCGGCCCCATTTGCACCAGCTCGATCGGTCGAGCCTTTGGCCCACCATCAGCGTCCCGCCGCCCATCGACGAGGAGCCTGCCGCAGCCGAGGAGCCGCTGCGGCCGAAGACCTTCGAGGAGCTTCACGCCGCCATCGACGAGATGCGCCAGCAGGCCGAGCAGCGCCGCCAGGCCGCCGAGGAGCGCGCAGAGGAGCTGGCGCTAGACGGCCCCACCACCGAGCCGCTGCCCGAGGGCCCCACCACCGAGCGGGTGCTTCCGAAGGGCTTCGCGACGGAGCTGCCGCCTGCCATCGACGAGCTGGGCTTCATCCACGCGCGCACTCGCGACTACCTCGAAGAGGTCGCCATGATC
Source organism: uncultured Polyangiaceae bacterium (assembly GCA_964441055.1). Taxonomy (GTDB): domain Bacteria; phylum Myxococcota_A; class Polyangia; order Polyangiales; family Polyangiaceae; genus JACQWT01. The sequence goes on from CAYTYV010000027.1 coordinate 15,311, forward strand.
GGCATGCAGCGCGCTCCTCTGCTGGGCGATCCGTGGCGGACGACGCTCACGCTGGAGCACCGCATGCTCCGAGCTATCGACGCACTCGTGGCCATGGGCCCGCCCGCACTGGCGCACCTCGAGCCACTGGTGCTCGACACTCCTGGCAAGGATCCGTCCCGCCTCTTCGCCGTGGCAATGACGCTGGGCTGCGTGCAGGGCCGCGATGCGCTGGCAGTGGCCGAGCGCGTGTTCTTCGACTTCGAACGCGTCGACCCCGACTGTGCCGCCCAGCTCGCGGCCGCCCTCAAGCTGGTCCCTCACGATCTGCTGCCGCTGTCGCTGCGGACGCTGCTCGCCGATCCCGAGCCCGCCCATCGGGCGCTGGCCATCGAGGTGCTCGGCTATCGGGGGCTGGCGAGCGAGCAACAGCTGGTGACGGCGGCCTCCGATGTGCCTGCCGTGGCCGCGGCCGCGCTGCCCTACCTGGCGCGGGCGCGTTCCGCCGCTACGGCCGAGGCCATCGGGCGCGCGCTCGGCGAAGAGGACGGCGAGCTTCGCCGCTCGGCCTGGCTGGCCATGGCGCTGAGCGGCCACCGCGCGACCCGCCACGCGCTGGCAGAGGCGCTGGACGGCGAGGACGGCGACCACGCCGCGCTGCTCTTGGCGCTGGTCGGCGACGAGCACGATGGCGCGGAGCTGCTGCGGCGCGCCGTGGCCGAACCGAGCTCGGGCCGCGTGACCGCGGTGGGCTGGGCGGGCGACTCCGGGGCTATCGGGCCGCTTTGCGAGCTGCTGGAGCACGAGGACGAGTTGGTGGCAGAGACGGCGGCCTACGCCCTGGACCGCATCACGGGGGCGAACCTCATCGAGGAGGCCGAGGTCGAGCCCGAGGAGATCATGGTCGAGGAGCCGCCAGAGCCCGACCTGGGCGAGCCCAAGCAGGTGCGGCTAGTCCGGCTGGTGAGCGACCAACGCGACGAGCCACCAGAGCCGTCGCCCGAGATCGTCGAGCGCCCCACCACCGACGTCTCGCGCTGGAACGAGTGGCTTGAAGCGCACGCCGCGGACTTCGACGGCTTTGCGCCTGGACGGCGCTTTCGCCGCGGCAAGGCGTACACGCCCGAGGTCTCGCTCTGGGAGCTCGACGAGGCTCGCTCTACGCCGTCCGAGCGGCGCGCGCTCGGGCACGAGCTGGTCATTCGCACAGGCGAGCTCGTGCGCTTCGATCCCCACGACTTCGTCGTCGTCCAAGAGGCGGCGCTAGCCGAGTGGGCGCCCATCGCGCAGCGCGCGTCCGCCTACCCAGGCCGCTGGATCAGGCCCTAGCGGCGATCGCGATCTTGACATGCGGCACCTCAAGGACGGTCACCGCGATCGCGTCCATCGATGCCATGGAACGCGTCGGTGTAGAGAAGCGAGAGGAACTGTTCGACGGGCACCCCGTCGACGCTGCCGCTGCGGTATCGCTCCTTGCCCCGGTACACGACGAAGCCACGGGTCAATAGCCCCGCGGCCATGAGCTCGTTGATGGTCTTGGCGTACTCGGGCCGCCATCGGCGGGAGTTCTTGACCTCGATGGCGACTCGTCGCGCGCCCTTGATCCAGACGAAATCGATCTCCTTGGAGCCCGGCGTGCTCCAGTAGCGAAGCTGGCCCCCCAGCCCCTGATACGAGATCGCCGCGCGGAGCTCGTGGAGCAGGTAGCCCTCGAGCAGGGCCCCGGAGTCCGAGTCGGACAACGGCTCGTCAGCAAGGTCGCGCAGCGCGCGAACCACTCCCGGGTCGAAGAAGTAGAACTTGGGCTTGAGCCGCTCCCGCACCTTGGCCCTGGGCTGCCAAGAGGGCAGCAGGTGTCCGACGAGCGTGTCCACGAGCGTCTCGAAGAAGCGCTGCACCGTCGTCCGCGCAACGGCGGCGTCGCGTGCGATAGCGGCCCGGTTGACGACCTGCCCATGCATCAGCGCGGCGACCTCGAGGAAGCGATGAAAGGAGCCCAGGTCTTTCACGAGCGCCTCTTGCTGGATCTCCTGGCGCAGGTAGGTGTGGACATAGGCACGCAGCTTCTCGACGCGGTAGCGTTCGCCCATGCAGATGGCTGGCAGGGATCCAAACCTGAGCACGGTGTCGAGATCGCGGTTCGAGCCCCACTCTCGGGCCACGAGGGGGAACATGGCGCGTTCGATCACCCGACCGGCCAGCAGGTTGACATCCAGCCTGCGGAGCTTGCGCGCGCTCGAACCGCTCAGCGCAAACTTGTAGCCGTCTCCGTGGCGGGAGATCAGATCGTGCACCTCATCGAGGAGTCGCGGCAGGCGCTGGACCTCGTCGACGACGACCCACGAGCCGCGTGGCAGCGCCTCGACGCGCTCGCGCAAGGTGCGCGCCGAGGACAGCAGCGGCAAGTAGTCGTCCTCGAGCAGGAGGTTGAACCACAGGGCATCTCCCAGATGATGCCTGAGCCAGGTAGTCTTTCCCGTGGCCCGAGGGCCGAACAGGAAGAACGAGTGATCAGGAGCAGTCGGGATTCTTGTATACACAGTGGGCATTTTATCATGCAAAGCGCCCGCGACAAGTTCATATTTCGCGCATCTACAAGCGATGAGTCAACCCGATCCGAGCTCAACTCTCCCCATCGCCGCCACCCAACCCGCGACCTAGGCGCGCCCACGGTACCGCTCAGATCCGTGTACCGCCTCCTCGGGCCCCCATGTTCCCGAAGTCAACATAAGGAACCTTACGCGCCATGCAGCTGTAGGCCCCGCAGAACGGCAGCTGCTCGTCGCCTCGATCCTGCGGGCGCGGTATGCCGATCTAGGGGCGTCTCCAGTTGGATTGGCCCAACGCCGCGTGCGCGATCTGCGAGGCCGTCTAGACCACGTGCATGGGCAAGGCCGTGCTGGCCTTCGTCTCGAGGGAGGTGCGGTGGGAACCGACATCGCATCAATGTCTCCGGGCAACGTAAGCTAGGATGGGTGGATGGTACCGGCAGGCCCACCGACAAACGGGCCTGGGAGATGAAGGAAGAATCGAGACCCCCATGGGGCAGAGTGAGCCATGCCTAGGCGTGGACGCAGCTCAGAACCGCCACCCCTCGGTCCGGATCACATTGAGCAACCGCACCCACGGCACCTTGTACTCGCAACACACCGAAGGGATCTTCGGGTACTTGGCACTCTGGTCGACGACCTCCTCGGTGACGACCGTCGAGCCCGTGATCCGCGCCAGCGCGATGACCCACGGGTCGGCGGCGTTCTTGCCGGGCCGGTTCTTCACAAGGAATGGATGGTCGGCCATCACCTCGGTGACGCTCTTTTGAAGGTCATCGTCGATGGCGGCGAACATACCGGAGCGCTGCTTGAGCCACTTGTGTAACCCGTCGTCGCGCTTGCTGGTCTCGCGGAGTACCTCGTCGGGCGCGGTGATGCGGCCATCCTCGAACAACTCGTCGATACGGTCCCAGAACGAAGGGAAGACGTCGAGCGGGTACGCCTCAGTCCACGCCCGGACCAACGAGCTGGTGTCGATGCAGTAGACCGTGGCGGTCGATGCGCCCCTACCTCGACCGCGTTTCGCCATCACTGTACCGCGGTCTCAAGTAAGCGGGGCAGCTTGCTGACCTTGACCCCTAGATAGGCCGAGGCATCATTGGCGGTGATGCGGCCTTGCTGCCAAGCCGATATCACGCCGACGATCACTGACCGGCCGAGCTTGCCCCTCATGTTGCGGTAGTAGTCGCCGCCGCCCGCCTTCTTCCCCTGGCTCGCCGCCGTCAGGTACTCCTTGCGCTTGGCCTCGTAGAACGCTTTGTCCGTGAGTTCGAGCGTGAGTAGGCGCCGAAGTACCACCTCTTCGCTGACGTTGTAGCGGGCGACGATCTCACTGAGCTCATCTCGGCGCCACTTCATGCTGCCGCCGTGGCTGCGCACAACTGGCTCGCCGAGCAAAGCCGTCTTCGGGAGCAGTGTCTCACCCGCCACGCGGTTGCAGTACACCTCAACCTTGTCGACGTCCCGGGTCGCGCGCTTGGCCTCGTGGAAGTTGCACTTTCCCGCAGCGCCGAGCAGCAGGTGAGTCAGCTCGTGGATAAACGAGAAGACCCGCGCCGTCGGTGCGTCTTTGGCGTTGACGGCAATGAGGGGCAACCTGTCGCCTGAGATCGAGAAACCGCGGGCCTCGTAGACCGACACGCCCGTGAACTGCACGCAGATGACTCCGGCCGCCTCGATGGCGCTGCGCCAACCGTTGAGGGCATCGTAGTGGCCACGCCAACCGTGTTGCGTCTTGAGCGAGATGGCCAAGAGGTCGCGGATCTTGGTTGCGGTCGTGGCGGCGTTGGCGGCGAGGGTCGTCTTGGCGGCGAGTTCGGCAACCTCCACGTCTGCCAGCGCGAACGTCTCGAGGGCAACCTCCCGGATCTGATACGCCCACCGGATCTCGGCCGCGAGCTCGGGGCTCTCCTCCATTATGTCGGAGGCGGCTAGGCGCCTGAAGTCGCGCAGGGCGTCGAAATCCTTGGGCGGCTCAGGCAGGTAGAACACCGCGAGGGGCCGCTTGTAGATCTCCGCCAGCTTGCGAAGCTGAGCCACCGTACAGCGGTCCTCGCTCCCGTCGCTCTCCCACGCTTGGATGCGGTCGGCATCGACCTCCATCTTCGCCGCGACAACCTCCAAGGGCAGCCGCGCAGACTTGCGCGCCCACCTGAGGAGCTCTGGCTCGACGAGCGCCTTGACCCTTCTCCCTGCCATCCTGACCCTACTCTAGCTCATCGCCCCGACAAGCCCCAGCGGCAACGACCTCGGTATAGGGTACCGCCCAGATCGGGCCTCCGGGAGCGAACATGCGGAAACCAAGGTTTGTGCAACATGTGGGGCCGATTGCGAGAATGGCATATGCTCCGGTCCGGAGTGCAAGCATATAACGTCCCTTATGGGACCTTAGTGGCCCCCTAACCCCCACGTTTCATGCCAAGCACCGCTGGAATTGTTGCCCAGAACGGTTCCCATAAGGTTCTTGGGCCGCCCAACGGCGCTCCGAGCTCGCCCTGGTGCCCGCTGGCCAGCCGCCTTCGCTGCTGCGCTGGGCCGAGCGGTACCTGCAGAGCAAGGTCATCGGCATCCAGTCGCCCAACACCGAGCGGGCCAAACGGGGCGACCTGAAGGCGTTTCTGGCGTTCTTCGGCGACTTGAACGGCCATCTGAGCATCGAGCAGTGGTTGGCGCGGGATACGCGCGCCTTTCTGAAGCACCTGGAAGGTCTCAGGCGGGCGCCGACGACCATCAACCGCGCCTTCCGCACGCTGCGGCACTTCGCCCGGTGGGTCCACGAGCAGCCCCACACGCCGTTTGCGGCCGTGGGGCTGCCCACGGCTGGCGTCAAGGAGCTGGCCGTCGACGAGCCGGAAGCCAAGAAGCTCGAGAAGCGCGAGGTGTATGCGTTGTTCAAGGCGGCCGACAACCTCGTGCTCAGCGAGACGCGCAAGAACAGCCGGCCCAAGCGCAACCGCGCCATCCTGGCCATGCTGTACTACACTGGGCTCCGGGTCACCGAGCTCGTACGCCTGCGGCTCGCCCAGTGGGACGGCAAGCGCTTCAAGAACGTCCGCCGCAAGGGCAACGTCCGCACCAAGCTGCTCTACCTGCCGCCCGACGGCCGCAAGCTGCTCGAAGCCTACCTCGAAGGCGAACGACCCAAGGACGAGGCCAACTCGGACGACGACTGGTTGTTCCTGGGCTCCGGAGGCGCCGGGCTGACCCGGCGGCAAGTCCACAAGGTGCTCGTCCGACTCGCCAACGAGGCCACCAAACACGGCGGCCACATCCACGTGCACCCTCACCGACTTCGGCACACGTTCGGCTTCGAGGTACGGCAACGAACCAAGAGCGACAGCGAGACGGCGCGGCTACTCGGACACCAGTCCGACAAGTACGCCGGACGCTACGCACGCTCAACGCAGGCCGAGCGGGAACTGCTGCTTGACACGCTCGGAGCGGGGATGGAGTAGCTCCCCGCAGGGGGTCTGCTGGTGGTGGGAGCGTCGGGCTCAGTTGCGCTCGCGGACCTAGCGCGGTGCGCCGAGCAGCATGGCCGCGCGTTCGCCCGCGTCGCTGCCCGCCAGCGCCATGGCCACGTGATGCGGCGCCCAGCCGCGCCGCCACCCCTCGGCAGCGAGCACCAGCTCGAGCGGCATGGCCGCGGCACCGAGGTAGCCCATCCGCTGGGCTGGCGCGTCGCATACCTGGGGCTCGCACCAGAGCTTCTGGGTGCGCGCCATCATCGCTTGCAGCTCGAACACGCGCAGCGTCTCGAAGCTCAAATCGGTCAGCATCCAGCCCGCACCGAGCCCGTCGGCGGCGAGCGGCTCGCCTGCCTGGCGCACGGCCGCGGTGAGCCCGAAGGCCTCGAAAGCCGGCTCGTCGTTGTCGGGGCGCGCCCTTTCGTGACCCGTGCCAATGGCCTGGATCTCGACGCGGCTCGGCAGTCGCTTCGCGCGAGCCGTATCGGGCCGCATCAACACCGCGAAGGCGGCGCACTCGCCAGGGATCATCGCGTCCAGATTGTTCGGGGTGAACAGCCGCTTGGCTGCCGACAGCGCCGCGATCCGCGCCGGGTCGTAGTCGGTGTGCACACCGCCGATCAACGCCGCATCCGCCTCCCCGCGCTTGAGCTTTTCCACCAGCGCCTCGAAGGCGAAGCCCAGCGCGGCAGGACCGCGGGTCGAGGAGCTCACCTCCAGCTGGGGCAAGAGCGCGCTGGCCCGTCGGGTGATATCCTCGACCAGAAAGCTCGCAGCCGGACGCTCGTTCGCGCGCCGCTCGGCCAGGTGCTCGTCCACGCACACCAACAGCTCGAAGCGGAGCTCGGCCGTCAGCGAGCCGAGCGGCTCGAGTGCCTCTTCCAGGGCGGGTCGAGCGAGCTCGGCGGCACGCGCGGCGCCGATGCTAAGCGGGTCGATAGTCGGCACTAGGCACATGGTGGCGGGCTCGTCATCGCCGTCGAGCAGCGGCGACTGCTGCATTGCCGCCGCCGCGGCGCGGTGGGCAAAGCCCGTTGACGGCGCCTGCAGCCCGATAGGCGTGCGCGCGCCCACGCTCACCACCACCGCTCGTGTCTTCATGGTCGATCTCGCTCCGTCACGATGATGCGCGCATCGTTCATGCGGCGGGGAGCCTTGACGTAGGCGCGCCAGCTGAGCTCCACGGCTGGGGGCTTGTCAGGCCCGGTGGCCAGCAGATCGATCAGCACCGTGTCGAGGGGCGGGCGCAGCACAGCCGGCTCTAGGCCCGCCACCCGAAACTCGACGGTCACCTCGATGCGAGGCAGCGAGAAGGTCGTGGCGCCGCCGCCAGGCAGCAGGTTGAGCAGCGCCACGCGCTCGCCCCCCAGCAAGGGCGAGGCGGCGACCAGCCCGGGCGACGCGCACAGGTTGAAGCGGTCGTCGAAGTCGAGCGGCGGAAGCGGCGCGCGGCTCTCCTGCCATTGCTCGTCGTAGGTGCCCGCGTACTTGCGGCGCGGCATCCAGTGCCTGCCGATGGCGCCCAACCCCGCTGGCGGGGGCTCGCTGCGGTACGAGCTGATGAGGGCGGCTGGATCCTCGATGCAGGGTGCAGGCTGGTTGGTCAGCGCGGCCGGATCGGCCACCTTCCCCCGGCCGATGGGATTGCGCGGCTCCTCGACGATGCGTTCTGGATCGCTGTCGTCGAAGCCGCCCCAGGCATACTCGTAGCGCATCTCGAGCTGGGTCATCGGAGCGGGCGCCGACAGCCCCGAGCCGCGCGCCTGCCACACCCGGGGTCCAAACACGGTCAGGGATTTTTTCAGCGGCCCGACCTCGACCCGAACGTCGAAGGACTCCGACGGCTCGCCGCCTGGGCTGTGGGCCTCGGCAACCACGATGACGTCCGTGCCCGGCTTTCGCAGGCAAAGCTCGGCCGGGTAGGCGATGCTGCTGACGTCGGGCTCGCCCCAGGGGATGTCGCTCATGCGGATCCCGCGAGTTCGCTCGGCCGGGGCGAGCTCCAGCGCCTCGCCATCGGGCTCGAGCTCGAAGGACGCCTTGACGACGGTCACCAGCTTCTCCCCATCGCGGTCGAGCAGAAGCTGCGGGTGCGCTGCGAATTCCGTCTTGTTCTCGAGCGGGGGTTCGTCCATACGCCTGCGCCATTGTCGTAGACCGTTTGGGCCGCAGCGTCGACCAGCAGGGGCACTGGGTCGGCGCCCAGCCGAGCGCGGGTGCTATACTGCCCGTGCGATGGAGGGGCTGAGCCTAGACGAGTTCGTGGCCATCACCGCGCGAATACAGAGCGGGGTGCCGCGCCAGCAGGCGCTGGACGAGGCCGAGATCTCGGACGAGCAGTGGCTGCAAAGCCAGCAGCAGTGGCTGTCGCGGATGGCCAGCCAGAGCTCGGCGGGAAACCTGATCCTGCACCGCCAGTTCGTCGACGAGCTCGCCAAGCAGCAGGAGTCCGAGCGCGATCGGCAACGCGCCGACAAACGACAGCTCGATGGTGCGCAGCCCCAGCCCCCGCGCAAGCGGATGTTGGCCGTCGCGGGCCGAGCCGGATCAAGGGAGGCCGCGCGACCGCGTAGCAGCCCGCCCTTGCCCTCGCCGATCGCCGCCCCCGCCGTCGTCCCGCGCGCCCAAGGACCGTGGCCGGCCGCGGCCAAGCCCAGCGCGCAAGCGCCGCCCAGCGCGGCACAACCGCCCGCCAGCGGCAGCCCGCAAGCGGCTCCCGAGCGGTCCCAACCCAGCCCGACCCCAGCGGGCCGCAAGTCATCCACGGTCTCGACCAAAACCGTGATGACCTCGGCCATCGCGATCAAACCCGCGCTGCCCTTCCAGGCATCTGCCAAGGGCAGCGCTCGCGCCAAAGGGCAGGACGGCTCGATGCGCATGACCATGCTGGGATCGATAGGGGGGCTGCCCCCGGAAGCCGCATTGCCCTTCTCGCCTTCCGCGAAAAAGCCCTCAGACGGCTCCGCTGCTAGTCAGCCCGCCCAGTCGGCGACCGAGACGCAGGAGGAGCCGTCGCCGCCCGAGCTTTCCTCGGCCCTGCCCTTCGCGCCTGCCGCGCCCAAGCCCGCCAAGGGCGAGGCCGCCTCGAAGCCCATAGCGCTCGACCCGCTCAACACCACCCTGGACGGCGCGCCGCCCGCCTCCAAAGGACCCGCCCTGCCCTTTGCGGCCACGGTAGCCGACGGCGCCGCCTCCGAGGGCTCATCTTCGGACGACGCCGCCTCCGTGGGCCCGTTCGCGGACGACGAGCTGCCGCCCGACCCGCTCAACACCACCCTGGACGGCGCGCCGCCCGCCTCGAAGGGACCCGCCCTGCCCTTTGCGGCCACGATAGTCGACGACGCCGCCACCGAGGGCCCGCCCGCCGCCAAAGCGCCGCGCGGGGAGCGGGCTGACTCGACGCCGCCACCTGCGGCCACGGCCGCGGTCTCGCCCGAGACCTCCGAGCCCACCGAGGCTCCCTCCTCGGGCCCCAGCCCGCCCAGCGATCCGCTTGCCAAAACCATGTATGGCTCGCTGCGCCTGCCCAACGAAGCCGCCGCGCTGCTGGCGACGATGGCCCTCGAGCCCGACGGCACGGCGCCCGGGACCGAGCCTTCGACGGCACCATCCTCCGAAGCCCAGGCGGGCAGCTCCGCGATGACCTTGGAGCAATACGCCTGGCTGTGCGCCGCGCTCGAGGCCGCGCCCGATCGCCGCGACCAGACCCTCGCCTGGGTCCGGCTGTCCGTCGCCGACAAGGAGCGCGCCGATACGTACTGGCAGCAGCAATTCGAGCGCGATCCGGAAAAGCGCGCCGCCTTCGAGCTGGCGCGCCAGGCGTACCTGGCCAACGCTAGGCGATGACGAGGGCAGGAGCCTTGCCAGCGTCCTAGCCCGCGGCCCCACGCTGATGCAGCTTGCCGCGGGCCGATGGGCTATGATGTCGGGGTGACAGACGCTCTAGGACACTTCTCGTTGCATGGCGATGCGCTGCCGTCGGACGTCGAGGTGGTGCGATTTCGAGCGACGGAGACGATCTCCGCGCCCTATCGCGTGGTGGTCGAGTTCTTCACCGCCGACAGCTCCTTTTCCGTGGACAGCTGCATGCGCCAGCGCATGAGCCTCGAGGTGGTCGACCCAGCTGGTCAGCGCTACTTCGACGGCATCGTCGACCGCGCCGAGTTCGTCGATGTGGTCTCCGAGCGGCTCTACTTCCGCCTGCGGCTACGGCCCGCGATGGCGGCGCTAGCGCACCGCCGCGGCTGCCGGATCTTCCAAGACCTGAACATCATCGCCGTGGCCCAGAAGATCTTCACCGCGGCCGGCTTCGACGACAAGGTCAAGTGGCTGATCACCAAGGAGTACCCGAGCCGCGAGTTCATCGTCCAGTATCGCGAGTCCGAGCTGAACTTCATAAGCCGCCAGTTCGAGGACCACGGCCTGTTCTACTGGTTCGGCCACAGCCCCGAGGGCCACACCCAGGAGGTGAGCGACGACCCGGAGGCCTTCAGCGCCCAGGACGAAACCCCCGTCACCCGCTTTGCCATGACCCAGGGGGCGAGCGGCGCCGATCCGCTCGACCACTTCGCGCGCAGCCGCACGCTGCGCACCGACTTCGTCCACGTCCGCGATTACGACTTCGAAAAGCCCGAGGTCCCGCCCGAGGCCGAGCAGCCTGGCACCGACGCCTGGCCCGCTCCTTACTTCGAGTACCCGGGCGGCTTCGTCGACGCCGCCGCGGCATCGATGATCGGCAATGCCCGCATGCGCTCGCTGCGCTCGGATGCCGATGTGGTCGAGGGCCGAAGCCGCGCCATCGGCCTGCGCTGCGGCGTGCCGTTTTCGGTGGACGGCGCGGCCGAGGCGGATCTGAACGGCAGCTTCGTAATCACCGAGCTTCGCACCCGCGGCGAGCAGCAGTCCGACGAGGCTAGCGTCTCGTGCGAAAACGAGTTTCGCGGCATCGTCGCCGAGGCGCCCTATGCGCCGCCGCAGCGCGCGCGCCGCCCGCGCATTCACGGCGTGCAAACCGCCATCGTGACCGGCTCCAGCGAGCAGGAGCAGGCCCTTCACGTCGATAAATACGGGCGCATCAAGGTGCGCTTCTACTGGGATCGCGAAGGCCAGCAGGACCACACCTCGAGCTGTTGGCTCCGCGTCTCGCAGGTAGGGCTCGGCGGCTCGATGATCCTGCCGCGCATCGGCTGGGAGGTGTCGGTGGCCTTCCTCGACGGCGACCCCGACCGACCCATCGTCCTGGGCCGAGTGTACAACGCCGAAAAGACCCCGCCCTGCTCCCTGCCTGGCGCCTCGGCCACGGGCTCGCTCAAGAGCTGGAGCTCGCCTGGCGCGGGCGGCTACAACGAGATCGCCATGAGCGACAGCGCGGGCTGCCAGGGCTTCGGCATGCACGCCCTTAAGGACCTATTCGTCACCATTGGCAATGACAAGACCGAGACCGTGGCGGTGGACGAGGAGCAC